>JAYUUT010000148.1:0-31981 GCA_043754455.1 Myxococcales bacterium | reverse complement strand
GGAGGTTTATCCAGGCTGTGGAAAGCCAGCCGTGACCATACGATACATCATACGACCACACCCTACCCATGCCACATGTGGGGTGGCTGGAATCGACCTGCCGGGCTCACGATTTCCCGGTCTCCCGCCGATGTTTCAGGGACACCCGGAGGTGCCGCCCATGATGCCTTTTGTCGCGTCCGTGCCCGTGTTCGCCGTTGTCGCTCTGGGGTTATGGATCTGGAATCACGTGCCAACGCCACAGACGGTCCGTGTCCGATCAGCGAGAAAATTGGGCCGTTCGGGTCGACGCGCCTAGAATCGTCCTGTGCTGCGACTGGAAGGCCTACGGGCGGATTCGGCTTCATCAACGGCCCTCGACCATGTCACGCTCGACCACGTCACCCTGGCCGTGTTGTCAGGCGAATTGGTGGTGGTCGAAGGTGATGAAGGCGAAAGCCGCACAGCGCTTTGTGAAATTGCCGCATGCGTGCGGCGGCCCGTCGCTGGTTTGGTCACGATAGCCGACCGCAATGTGTTGTCGTTGCAGGGCTCGTCGCTGCCGTTTGTTCGCCGAAATATAGGATATTTGCCCGGGCGGCCACCGTTTGTGCGCGATGAAACAGCGATTGAAAATCTGATCGTGGCGCTGGCCGTGCGCGGCGTGTCGGTACTCGACGCGAAGGCCCAATCGCAGTCCCTGCTTGCTGACCTCGGCGTTCAATCGGTTGCGGATCGGCGTATGGACATGGTGGGTCCCGAAGATGAACGACTGGTGGCGATAGCGCGCGCGTTGATAGGATCGCCGCCTGTGATTGTCCTAGACGACCCGACCGCCGGTCTAGGGGCGTCGGCGCGCGAACGGGTTGCGCAAGCCCTGCAGGCGCCGCTTTCCAGGGGCAGCGCCATTTTATGTGTGACCTCCGAGCCGTCGTGGGCGGCCCTTCTGGAACAGCAAGGTGGTCGGTATTTGCAATTGCAAGGCGGCAGGATTCTGGGCGGCGCCCCACATATCAGTCTTGTGGGCGCGGATCAATCGGGCGACAGTCTTGAAGGGGCCGGATGACCCTGGGTTTTTTCGCGCGGCGGCTTTTGCGAGGCGCACCCCGGGTGTGGCTTTTAGGGGTGCTGGTCACCCTAAGCGCGGCGTCCCTGCAGCTTGCCTGGATCGCGCGGGAAGGCAGCCCGCAGATCGGGTCGGCGTTGTTGGGACAGCTTCATTTGATTGCGTATCTTGACCCCGATATGCCAGCGGATGAGCTTCAGTCGCTTTCGGAAACCCTGCGCCGATTGCCCACCGTTAAGGACGTACGTACCGTGGATTCGAATATGGCTTTGCAGCGCCTTAAGACCGAAGTTGTCGCCCGACGGGTAAACGGCGACGGGCAGGCCGCCCTGCGGGTCGAGCCCGGCTTTCTTCCGGCTTCGATAGAGATTGCGATGGCGCCAGGGCCCAACGTCACGGTTGATGTCGATGGGGTCGCGGCGCGTATTTCACGACTGCCGCGGGTACTGGCGGTGGATCGTATCCCCGATGCGACAAACCGGATTGGGAAGTGGAGACGATTGATCAATTTTTTGGGAACTGGGGTGTTTGGTCTAGCTGGGGCCTTGGCGCTGGCCGTGGGAGCCTCCATGATGTTTCGTTTGCGACGCATGCAACGGCCGCGCGTGATCACGTTGACCTTAGTTGGCGCCACCACGTTTGATTTGCACGCGCCCGCGATCTTGGGAGGCGCCCTGGTTTGTGGGCTGGGCGTCGCTGCGGGGTCTATGTTGGGACCGGTTGCTGCGGGGTTGTTTGTCCCGGGATTCTTGCCGCCCCTATTGCTGATGGGTCCCGGCGCAACAGGGCTTGCCATCATGGTGACGTGCGCCCTAGCGTTAGGCGGAATTTTGGGGGCGCTTACCATCCCTTCATCACGGAGTCTGGGGTGAACACCGCTTGGGCGTTGCTGCTAGGGGGTCGTTTGCTGACGTCCGGAGCGACAACCGATGCCCTTTCGCGCGTTGAAACCCGCACGCGGATCGTCGTTGAACAACGTGATGAAGCCCGCGCGCGCGCCAGACGCGAGGCGTTTCTTTCCTACCGGTTCTTGCGCCTACAACAGGCGTCTGTGTTCATCGATTCTGATACCCGTCGCGTGCAAACAGCCGCGCTGGGGGCTTCGTTGACCCTGGCACAACGAAGCCTGGCTGAGTCCGAGGCCTACGCCGTCGAAGTCCAGCAGCTAGCGGCTGAACGTGAAGTGCTGCAGGGGCGGGCGTCGCGCCCTGTGTTTGCAGTGCCAAGCGATCGTAGGACCGCGCGCGGGCTGTTCGGGCCGGGGCTGTCATGGCCGACCCGGGGCACGTTGCTGACTGCCCCCGGGGCGCGTGCCGACCTCGCCACCTTAGTGATGGGACGGGCGGATGGCGCATCCGTGCTTGGGCGGTTCGGGGCGATCGTGCGCAGCCCTGCTACCGCACGCGTTCGGCGTATCGAACCCCATGCCTCCGGGGGATTTTCGGCGGTGCTTGAACATAAGGACGGGTTTGTGACCGTGCTGGGCGGTTTGCGGCTTGTCACCGCAGCTTTAGGGGCGGAACTGTCGCAAGATGAACCGGTGGGCGTCTTAGGGCGCAGCCTAGACGGTGCGCCCGTGTTGGGGTTCGAACTGTGGCATGGCGGCGTCGCGGTTGATCCGGGCCGGTTCACGCGCAAACGCAAACCATAGACGCCGTGTTAGGCTGCCACGCATGAACCCGCAATCTCGTGACGGTAGTGTTTGGTTTGCCCTGGCGGGCGTGTTGACGGCGGGGATGGTTGCAGGTTGCGACGTGACCGTAAAAACCGGACCTTTGCCCGATGGTGCTTTCGGTAGCGACTTCACGGGCAGTGGGGGCCAGATGGCGATGGGCGGCCGGGTTGGCAGTGGGGGCCAGATGGCGCCGGGTGGCCGCATTGGTAGCGGCGGCATGACCCCGATTCTGGGTATTGATGCCAATACGACGGGCGCGGATCTTCGTGCCCCGGTTGATGGACCTGTGGGGGATGGCCCCGTGGCCCGGGATGTTCCAATCGCCGATCGCCCGGTTGATGGTGCTGTGGTGGCCGTTGATGCTCCAGCAGCGGTTGACACGGGTCCCGTCACGAAGGCGGCGTGCGACAAACTTGAAAAGGACTTTACGGTGGCAATGGAAAACGCCGCCCGTTGCAATCCCGCGGCCACTAACCAATGTCAGAAACAAATCGTCAGTGGATCGGTTCGATGCAGCTTTTGTCAGACGTTTGTCGAGGATGACGTCGCTGTGAAGGCCCTGCGGGCTTCTTGGCGGGCGATGAACTGCGACATGTTCTTCATCACACCCTGTCCCGTGGCGTCGTGTGTCGCCCTGATGCCGGCCAAATGTCGGCCTGTTGATGCGGGGCCGGGCGGCGTCTGCACAGAATTCTAGTGTTCTAGGGCGAACGCAACCTGGGATTTCACGTCCGCTAGGGGCACGTCTTGCAAAACGGCTTGCCCCACGCGGGGAACGAACACGAATTTAACCTGATCGGAACGTCGTTTTTTGTCGACTTCGATGCGGGCAAGCACGGATGGGGACAACCGAGGACCCACGTCTGTCGGTAGCCCCAGCCCCTTGAGCAAAGCAAGGATGCGGGGGCGCAGCGTGGGGGGCGTGTGGCCGCGGGTTTCGCCCAGCGCCAGGGCTGCCAACATGCCCAGCGATATCGCTTCACCATGCAGAAGTTCATAGTCAAACGCGGCTTCGATCGCGTGGCCGATGGTGTGGCCGAAATTCAAAATGGCCCGGCGGCCGGTCTCTCGTTCGTCTTCCGTGACCACGGCGACCTTGACCTTTACGGCGGCGGCGATCTCTTCGGCTAGGGAAGGAAGGCCGTACACAGTGCGGGCCGCAACCTTGTTTTCCAGGCGATCGATGATCGACGCGTCCGCAATCAGACCGGCCTTCACAATTTCGGCCATGCCCGCGGATTGCTCCCGGGCGGGCAGGGTGTCGAGGAATCCAAGATCCGCCAGCACCACGCGGGGCTGATAAAAGGCCCCGACCAGGTTTTTCCCGGCGGGTAGATCGACGCCGGTTTTTCCGCCCACCGATGCGTCCACCATGCCCAGCACCGTGGTTGAACAAGTCGAAAATGGGATCCCGCGCAAATAGATTGCCGCGACAAATCCTGCGTGATCGCTGGCCGCCCCCCCGCCGATGCCCAAAATGGCCGACCCTCTGTCAAAACCGTTAGACGCCAGCCATTGGCAGGTCGTCTCGACCGCAGCCAGGTTTTTGCACGATTCGCCAGGCGGCAATGAAAATGCGCGCACATATGCAAACCGGGCGTTCAGGGCGCCTATCAAGGGCAATACCCGGGGGCATTGGTCACGCACCCGTCCATCGATCAACACAGCCAATCCGGTTGGCTGGCCCAGCGCTTCGGCTATGAGGTCAACCGCTTCTGCGGTTTGGATAACGCCGATGTGAACGTTGTAGGCACGTCCAGGAATCGGTACCGGGACGATCAGGGCCGGGGCGGTCATCGTGCCCAGAGATATAGCAACGTTCTTGCAGTGTGGCGGGTGCGAACCTGGCGCGGTAGGATCGACAGACCGTGTCGATACTTTTCGCAATCGTTGGGCTCGGCCTTCTAATCGTTTTGCACGAAGGGGGGCATTTTCTGGCGGCGCGGCTGTGCGGAATGCGGGTCGAACGGTTTTCGGTGGGGTTCGGAAAACCGCTGGTTTCATTCAAACGCGGCGACACGATCTATCAGATTGCGCCGATTCCGTTCGGCGGGTTCGTGCAGATAACCGGCTTAAACCCCCACGAAGAATTTGATAAAAACGATCCGTACGTCTACCCGAACCGGCCGCGCTGGATGCGTATGGCGGTGCTGGCAGCCGGGCCTGTGGCCAATTACCTGACGGCGGTGGTGTTGGGGGTTATTATTTTCCTGGGATGGGGCAAACCGTCGGACACGCACAAAATCGACGCGTTCCTGCCGGGCAGTGCCGGTGAACAGTCAGGCCTCCGGGCGGGTGATGTGTTGGTGTCGGCCAACGGTACCCCGGTGTCGGCGACATCGCCCATCAGCATCGTGGTTCGGAAATCCGAAGGCAAACCTGTGGCCGTGATCGTCAAACGTGATGGCGTCGATCGGACGTTTCAGGTGACCCCGCGCAAGGATGCGGCGTCGGGCGCGTTCATGATTGGCGTGCGTATTGGCAACGTGATGAAACCTGTGGGCGCTGCTGAGGCTATGCAGGATGCTGTCGTTCTGCCCGCAAAACTGTCGGTGCGTTTCCTGTCCGATTTGGGCAACCTGATCAAGAAACGGGAGACCGAAGGGCTGCAAGGTCCCGTGGGCATTGCGCGCGAAATGGCGGCGGCTGCAAAACAGGGGGCCTTCGATTTTCTACAGTTGTTGTTGGCCTTGTCGACCTATCTGGGGTTCTTCAATCTGTTGCCTCTACCGGCCCTAGATGGGGGGCGGTTGTTGTTCCAGACGATCAACGCCCTGCCGATCAAAGAAATTAGCGCCAAGACCGAAGCGAAGGTCCATACGGTGGGGTTGTTGTTGCTTTTAGGGGTCTTTGTGTTGGTGACTTTTAAAGATTTGAAAAACCTGGTCGTGCGAATCTTGAACTGACAGCGTGCGAAAGCCCGGACGCATCCACGAGGGGTTGGTTGGTGAACGCCGTCTGATTGGCCAGCCCTACCTGGCCGATCCAGAACTTCGTCGTCAGTACGAATCTGAAATTGCACCGCGCACCGAATCAGCCTTGGCCAAGATTTTCGGTCAGTTTGTGGTGACGAAGCCGGTACGCCGGGTGCTGGATCTGGGCGCTGGTACGGGCGCTGCCGGACGGGCGGTGCGGACGCGGTTCGGGGCTGACGTCGAAGTTGTGCCTGTGGACAATGTTCCGGGGCCCGGGATCCTGCTGGCCGATCTGCGGCGCGGGGGGCGTCCCCCACGGGTGCAAGGGCGATTCGATCTTGTGGTCGCCGCCCATTTGCTGAATGAATTGGGGCTGTCCGTGGATCTGGGGGCGCGGTTGGTTCGATCCTGGTGCGATGATCTGCTGACGGAACATGGTGTTTGCGTGATCCTGGAACCGGCCCCCCGCCAGACGTCTCGCAACCTTCTGCATGTACGGGATCGGCTGGTTGCGGCGGGGTTGCATGTGGTGGCCCCGTGCCTGCGACAAGGAATCTGTCCGGCCTTGGAACGTGAACGGGATTTTTGCCATGACAGCGCGGACTGGGATCGCAGCGCGCGTGGACAATCGCGCGTCGATTTTTCTTATTTGGTCCTACAAATGCGGGGGGTGGGCGTGGCAGATCCGGATCTTTTTCGGGTGGTCAGCGATCCGATGGTGGAAAAAGGCAAACGGCGGATCTACGGCTGCGGCGTCGCGGGCCGGACCGTGATGGTGCAGCTTCATCGGGACAAAAAAGATCCGGCGCTGGCAGATTTTGACCTCCTAGAACGTGGGGATGTGGCGCGGGTCACCGGCGGTGTCATGTCAACCGATGGCTTGCGGCTATCCGCTGGGGCTTGCGTAGCCCGCAACAGATAGGTTCCGGGCGAAGAAACGGGCAAGGCGCGCCGTCCAAGGGTTGCGGTGGTATTCTCAATGAACATGCATATGTCGTCAGACAAGAAATTTGGGAACAAACCAGGTTCAGGGCCCGTGGCGCGCTGGCCCTTGGTGGCGCTTGCGGTTTGGATGACCGGGGGCTCAGCGTGTTCGTTCTCTTTCAATGCCGGTGCGACAGCAGGCCAACCGGCTGCACAGTCCCCAGCCGTACCAGCCGAACCGGCTGCGCCTGCGGCCCCCGAATCCCCTGCGCCAGCCGCCGGAACGTCATCTGGGGGACAAACGACTATTCGCATTCGGCCCGGATTTCGCAAAAAACAACCGTCGGCGGCGGGTTCACCAGCAGCGGCCTCGGGCGTTGCCGATCCCCAGCCGGTGCCGGCTGCCCCTGCCGAGGCCCCCGCGCCTATCGTGGCAGCTCCCGCCCCTGCGATCCCCGAAGCCCCGGCTGTGGCCCCTCAAAATCCAGCGGAAAGCCCGGGCCGCCGCGTGGGGGCCGCAGTCACCGAACAGCAGCCCGATGAAGCCCCCGTGATTGAAGGCGGCAAGCGCAAGGCAGGCGCGCCTGGCCAAGAGGCGTCACCCCAGCAACCCCCGCGCGCCAGTGAAGATCCGCCGCCGCCAAAAGCCATCCGCCGCAAACAGAAGGTAAAACCGCAGGACGAAGCTGCGCCTGCCGCGGATGGATCCGAAACGGGGGGCCGACGCCAGGGCGCCAAGGTGGAAGAACAGCCCGCGGCTGAGGGTGGCGGCAAGCGCCGGGGTCAAGCGGTTCCCGCGCAGCAGTAGCCCGGCTTCCGGGCACGCCCGGATCTGCTATCTTCCGCCCGGTTTCCGGTGGATGCGCCCATAGCTCAACTGGATAGAGCATCGGCCTTCTAAGCCGAGGGTTGCAGGTTCGATTCCTGCTGGGCGCGCAAGATATTGGTAAGGGTGGTTGGGCCTTCTTAAAACCACTGGGTTTTTTGACCACCGGCACGGGCTGGCGTTACATAAACGAAACATATTGTTTCCCTGTGACCCACCCCTGAAGGAGAAGGCCCGGATGATCAAACTGACGACGATTGGAATTCTTGGAGGAACCCTGCTGGTTAGCCTGAGCGCTTCGGCGCAAGAGCCGGCCCCGGTCGCAGCGCCGACCGCAGATCCCGCTTTGACGCCAGCGGCTGAACCGGTTGCAGCGCCTGTGGCGGATGCGCACGCGGGCGGACCTCCCCCCATCACCGGCGTTCGTGCGGGTGGCGTGGCCGTGTGGGGCACGCTGGGCATTGGTGCCAGCAAGGGCTTATTTGGGAAGCCCCTCACTCTCTCGCCTGACGTCTACTACGGTGTGAGCGACGTCTTGTCTGTCGGACTTGCCCATAGTAGTTGGGGCACGACCGGGTTCGTATCAGACGCGAATCCAATCGTGGGGCGAAGCCTATGTCTTTCGGGCAAGACTGACGGCTGCCCGAAACTTTATAACAACGTGGGTTTCGTTGCCAAATACGCGCTGTCCGACGCGCTAGCTGTGGACGGCGGGGTGATCCTGGGAAGCCTCGATCCGATGAATCTTGGTATCAAGGCCGGCGTCGTCGGCCGCGTGATGGCAGGTCCAGTCATGGTGATGTACAACCCGAACCTGTACGTCGGCGTCAACAAGAGGGACTTGGGGAACAAGGAATGGATCAACGTTCCTGTCATGGGGTTGGTCCCCGCTGGCCCTGTCATGGCGGGCCTTCAGACGGGAATCTACGGGCCGTTGTCGAAGTTTGGCGACAGCTACGGGATACCCCTTTCCCTAGTCGGCATCATGCAAATCAACCAGAGCCTGATGGGCGGTGCGTCCCTAACGTTCAACAGAATCGCTGGGAAGGGTCATACGGCTGACTTCCGTACGATCAACCTGTTCGTAGGCTGGAACAACTAGCACCCGAATCACTTCGAAAAAGGCGGTTGGTCGAAAGGCCAGCCGCCTTTTTTTATGGCAACGCCGCCAGCAGCGCACGGCTAAGCGCGGCCACGTCGTCGGGGGCCACCGCTGTCACGCCGGCTCTGCCGACAAGATCCGAAAGGCCGCCGGTCGTTGTCAAAACAAGCGGGCGATTTAGGCGCAGGGCCTCGCGTGCGGCAACCGGTGCCCCTTCGGTTCGCCCGTCCGGCAGTCGTCGGCTGGGCGCCACGACAAGATCAGCAGCGGTCATCCAAATCGGTACCTGACGGCGCGCAACGAATCCCCGAAGGTCAAGCCCTACCCCACGCGCCGTTGCAAGGGCGTGCAAGGCCGTGCGTTCCGGGCCGTTGCCCAGCAGCACAACCCGGGGTCGTCGGGCCAGGGGCAATCGGCCCACAGCGCGTACCAGAAGGTCAAACCCTTTGATGGGAACCAATCGACCGACGCCCAGGACGAGGACGGCATCCGGATCGAGGCCCAGAAGCCTTCGGGCCTGGCCACGAGAAGGCTGATGGGCGGGTGAAAACAGGAGATCGTCTACCGGCGCGGCCTGCACGGTCACCTGGGATGCACCCAGGTCGCCCAACCGGCGGCCAAGATCATCGCTGACGGCGGTGATTTGAACACCCGCCCGGATCAAACCGCCTACCAGCGTCCGTCCCAGGCCACCCGGCAATCGTTCTAGCAGCGCCACATCTCCCGAATGTGCGAACGCCCGATGGGGCCGGTGGGGCGCAACCGTGGCTACGATGAGCGCGCATGGCAATAGCCAGTGCGTTTCGAACGAAGCGCACCGTCGTGATTCAGATAAAAATGCAGCCGTCAGGCCCGCGCTGAAGCGAATGGCCTGAAGCCAAGATCCCAGATCAGCCAGCGCTTCGGGGGCCCCGGGCCCATAGAAAAGAGGGATCTTTGCCCCCACGACTTCGAACGGCACACGCCTAATGTGGGGATCCCCAGGTGGGGTGCCCGCGGCGATGACCTGGACGTCATGCCCCTGTTGCCGAAGTTGATGGACCCGCACGGCGACAAAGCTGCCGGCGTGATCATCGTCATGCCGCGGGTAGGACGTCGCCACGACCCCGATCACGCCGCGCCCTCCTGTCCCTGGTCGCGGCCACGTCCGGGGTGTTTCGTAGGGGGTGCGGGCGGCCCATCGAACGGAGCAGACGTGCCACCATGCCCCGCCATAGCAGCCGGGCAATGGGGCCTATGACACGGGCAATGCGAATCCCCGATCGCCAATCAGGCCCGTACACCGGGCGAACAGGCACGTCCTTTACATGCATGTCTGCGGCGCCCAGCCGGGCCAACAAATCATTGGGATACCCATACCGCGCAAACACGGATCCTGAAAGGATCACGCCCAGGGCACGGGTGTTTGCGGCTGTGTACCCGCACTGGGAATCAAATACACGCCAATACCCCGAGGAAAGGCGGGTCAGCCATGACAGCGCGACGTTGCCCAACAACCGTGTGGGCGGCATCGCCCGCCAGCCCTGTGGCCACAGGAACCGATTGCCCTTGCAGTAGTCGGCGTTCCCTGAAACCACAGGGTGAAGGACCGTGGGGAGATCGCGCGGATCCATTTGCGAATCGCCTGCCATGACCGCGGTGGCGTCGGCGCCCAGTGCCCGGGCGCGGCGGTACCCGGTCGCGATGGCGGCCCCCACGCCGCTATTTTCAGCATGGGTTAGTAGTTCCAGGCCGTGCCGGTTTGTGGAAAGCGCCAGATCCCCTGTGCCATCGGTACTGGCGTCGTCAACCACCACAATGTGATCGACGAAGTCTGGAACCGATGAAACGGCGCGCGCAATCTTGTCCGCTTCGTTGTACGCGGGGATGACAACCGCGATCCGGTGGCCGAAAAACATCGGCGCGATACTAGCAGCAAACCCCCTTGGTCATAAGGGCAACAGGCCTTGTGGTGACGGTCCATTTGACGGCGTCTGCGCGGGGGGCGATCATGTTGGGATGACCGATGCACCTTTCGTCCCCAAAACCGCAAATGACCTCTGGTCGTTCCGGGTTGCGCAGAACCCCGACAAGGTGGCCTTCAAATACAAGAAGGGGGGCGTGTGGCTGGACGTCACGTGGCGGCAGGTGGACGAGACGTGCCGCGCCATGGCGGGCGGTCTGATCGGGATGGGCTTAGCACCCGGAGATCGGGTGTGTCTGGTCAGCCAAACCAGGTTCGAATGGATGCTGGCCGATGTGGCGATCCTGCTGTGTGGGGGCGTCACTGTGCCCATTTACCCGTCAAGTACGGCGGATCAGTGCGCCTTCATCGTCAAAGACTCCGGGGCCCGAATCGTGATCGTGGAAGACGCGGCCCAAATCGAAAAGGTGGCGCCGCTTGTGCAGGCCGACCCCTCTTTGAAGGTCGTCTACTTCACCGGCGATGCCCCGCTGGACCGGCCCGATGCGCGTGGGCGGTCGCAGGTTGCCCTTGTGGATGTTTTGGGCACCGCGTCTCCGGCGGCGCGTGCGTGTATCGGGCCCTGGGTGGATCTGGAAGCGGCGGGGAAAAAATGGCTTGGTCTTCCGGCCAACGCTGAGCAATTGGATCAGTGCGCCCGTGCGGCAGGGCCCGATGACTTATTCACCATCATCTATACGTCTGGAACCACCGGGAATCCCAAGGGTGTCGTGCTGTCACACCACAATTTGGTGTCCTCGCTTGCCAGCGCGTGTCGGGCACTAACCCTGCGGGATGATGATCTTCAGTACCTGTGGCTGACGCTTTCGCACGTTCTGGGACGCGAGATGTTGTGGGCGCCTATTCTGGCTGGTTCAGTCACGGCCTTCACCGAAGGGCTGCCCAAGATCAAGGAAAACCTGACCGAGATTCGTCCCACGTTTATGGCGGGCGTGCCCCGGGTGTTTGAAAAATTCTATACTGGTGTCCAGACGGGGTTGCGCCAAGGATCTGGCATCAAAAAGGCACTGGTAAACTGGTCTTTAGAGGTCGGGGGCCGCCGATCCGCCCTGATCCGCAAGGGCGAGATCCCTGGTGCTTTCCTTTCCTGGCAGCACGGCCTTGCTGACAAACTGGTGTTTTCGAAACTGCGCGCAAAACTGGGACTGGATCGCTGCCGGTTCCTCATTTCGGGCGGCGCCCCCTTGGCCGCCGAGATTGCCGAATTCTTCCACACGGCGGGGTTGCTGATTCTGGAAGGTTATGGGCTCACCGAAACCGTCGGGGCCGCTTGTGTCAACGCCATGGACAGGTACCGGTTTGGTACTGTGGGCCCTGCTATTGACGTGATGGAAATTCAAATTGCCTCCGACGGCGAAATCCTGATGCGGGGCCCGTCGGTGTTTCGGGGTTACTACAACAACCCGGCGGCAACGGCCGAAGCGCTGGATGCTGACGGATGGTTCCATACGGGCGATATCGGCCACCTAGAAGACGGATTTTTGCGCATCACGGATCGCAAGAAGGACATCATCGTCCTGGCGGTGGGCAAAAAGGTGGCGCCCCAGATCGTCGAAAATGCGCTGAAAATGTTTTGTCCCCTCATCAGCCAGGTGCTGGTCTATGGGGACAATAGGTCTTTTTGTGTCGCGCTTGTGACCTTGACCGAAGATGCGGCCAAGTTAGCTGATGCCCGCCCCCGGGTGGCGGCTGCGATCGAGGCCCTCAATGGAACCCTGGCCGGGTATGAACAGATCAAGAAGTTCGAAATTCTGACCGAGGACTTCAGTGAACAAAATGGGCAGCTGACCCCAAGTTTTAAGGTCAAGCGCAAGGTCGTGAGTGAACGCCATCGGACCGTCATTGATTCGATGTACCGCTGATGCCTCTTAGCGCCGAAGGCTCTGCGCGCAAGCCCGGACGCTTAGAACGCGGCTCCTACCTCTAGGACTAAGACCAAATATTTCTTCGGAATCGCAATGGACGGAACTCCTTTGCCGGAAACAAAAAACTCCCGCGATAGAGTGCTTCCGATCCCGCCATATTCTGCCTGAAACGTGACCCGGGTTTCTCGCCAATGACCGATCGTGAATCCTGCTGTGGTCTCCCAGGCTAGGTCCCCTACGACCCTCAAATCTGGATCGAGGCCTCCCGCGGCAACGAAAGTCTCGGCGTATGTTTGCCCTTTGGCCATGCCCCCAAAACGGTATGCGCCCAACGCGCGCGCGGCTACGTATTGTGCGTGCTGCCCGTCCACCAGATCATCAAGGGCCTGGGTCCCGACGAAGGCCTCTGACCACAGCCGCAGGCCGGTTGTGGCGAATTGCCAATCGAAGGTGCCTTCGGCCCCAACGGTCCAAAGACTTGTGAACTCGGGTGCGGCTGCAAACCCTGTTGTCGGAGAGATTTGCACTTCGCGTATTCCCATCGGGCCCACCACCGAAGGTCGGGCCTTGGCGCCGTGGATCAAACCAACCAACGCCAACTCGTGGGTGCGTGGTGTTGCCGAAAGGCGTGCCACAAACGTCTTTTCGTCGACCGGCGAACGATCGACAACCCCCTGGTTGCGCATGTCCGCCGCAAATTCCAAACCGGAAAATATGCCCAGGGACAAGGCGAGATCCCAGTCTCCTCCACCTCGAATCTGCCCCAGCATCCCGGGCCGTCGTCCCATTATCTGAAGGCTGTCCGCCAGCAACCCATGCAGTGCGCCGCGGCGGGCGAGCGGGAAGGACCACGGGGATTCCAGGTTGAACGCGGAGATCGGCATTTTGAATTGGCCCACCTTGGCGAGCCAATGTTTGCGCTTGCCCTGGATGAATGCGTCTTTCAGATCGGCCTTGGGCGCAAAATCGATCTCAAGCGCCAGGGTCACCCAATCATGCACATGAGCTTTTACGCCGGCGCGGGCGCTTTGAACGCCAAGGGTGAAGCTCTCTTCTGATCCTTCGGGGCCGACGCCCGTCAGGGTTGCGTTGCCCCGGTTCACCCGATCGACGTAGTTTCCTCCCGCGAAAACCCGACCCCGAAACTCAAGCGCCACCGGCCCCGCATCAACGGCAATGCCTTCGTTTTCACCCGCATCTGCACCCTTTTTTTTCTTCTTTTTCTTTTCCGGTTCAGCCTCGTCCAGGGCGGGGGCGAGAGTCGGCGCCGTCGGCTCTACGTCCTCACCCCCCGCCGACGTCTGGCCCCACGCCAACCCTGGGCTCACGGTTAAGAGCAATGATGTTAGTGCGGTCCAATTGGTACTCATGTGGAGGGCAAACTCGGTAAGGGCGTTGTGGACTAACGGATTGGGATGCTACCGGCCCCACCGGCGAGGAGCAAACGACATTTCTACTGAACGTCAGCCGCCGGAGGCGCTGGGGCTCCCCCCCCTTCTGGAAACGCTGATCGTTGGACGTTGGCGGCCCCAGCGTGTGCTATCGTAGTGCCTTCTGATGCGTCGGTATTTCCCGCTCCTGTTTCTTGGCGCCATCCTTGGGCTCATCCCCTTTCTGGTGTCGACGGTCGAAAACTCGACCGCCGTGGGTCATTTCGAGACCTGGGATACGGACATCGGCCAAGAAGATGCGCCGCTGGCGGTCGTCTCGCCTTCGATAGAGCTGCCTGATACCGAGCGTCTGTGGCCAGTCACGGTCGACGACAATCGCTTACCCCTCACGGCCACTACCTTGGTGTTTCGGCCGCCGGACCTGCGCGTCCTGTCGCTTTGATCTGCTGACGGGACCGCCTCGTCCCTGTGCGATATCCAGCGGGTCACCACATCGGTGATCCTCGGCTGCCGCGTCATATCTGTGACGGTGGCCTCACCCCCCGTGGCTCACGCCCACGGGCTCATGCAATCACACGCTCGCTCGCGCGGTTCACGCCCCGACCCCTCGTTGCCGAAATGCAGAACCATGAACACTTTGACCAAAGACCCTTCTTCTCCCTTGTCTACCACCGATGTCGTCACCCGCCGCAAGGTCCCTCGGCTTGCAAAAATCCTAGTGGCAGCGGTCACGATATCCGCCGCGGTATTTGCGATCCGATCGCTGCGGTCGGGCCCCAATGCGGGCGCAACCGCTGCCCCCGCACGCGACGCCCCTTTTCTGGATGGCGAACTTGTCCGGTATTCGGATGACTTCGCCCGCCGTAACGACATCACGACCGTACCGGTCACGGCGCAAAAGCTTGCGCCAACGGTCGAGGTGACAGGATCGGTGACCTTCGACGGCCGGGCCTTCGCCGCGGTGGGCGCGCGCATAGACGGGAGGGTGCGGCGGGTTTTCAAGTTCACCGGCGACATGGTCAAACCAAATGAGGCGGTGGCCGAGATCGAGAGCGCTGAACTCGGCAGGGCCGAGGCCCTTGTGCTGGGGGCGCGTGCCAAGGAGATCGCGGCCGAAGCCGATATGAAGCGTGAACGTCGCCTTGCCGATGCGCACGTCAGCGCCGAGCGTGACGCCGAGTTCGCGCGGGCCCACTTCGAGGCTGTCCGGGCCGACCGCGTGGCCTCAGAACGAATGGTGCAGGCCCTAGGAGGCGACCTTCAGGGCGAACTTGGGATCCTGATGCTGCGCAGCCCCCTAGCCGGGACGGTCATCAGCGGCAAGGTATCTCGAGGCCAGACCGTGAGCGCGACCACCACAGCATTCGAGATTGCTGACCTCGGACGTGTGTGGGTCGAGCTGCGGGTGTTCGAGCGGGACGTCTCCGTGATCCGACCCGGAGACCGGGTGGATGTGACCACGAACGCGTCCCTGCAGCCCATCGCCGGGCGCGTCGATCATGTTTCGGCGGTGCTGGATCGGGAGGAACGAACGGCCCTGGTGCGTGTCGTCGTGGACAACGAGCAGCGGCTTCTGCGTCCCGGGCAATCGGCGCACGCGCGCATCCACACAGCTTCCTCATCGGGAGTGGCCCTGACGGTGCCGCGGGTGGCAGTCACCCGCATCGACGGCAAGCCAACTGTGCTGGTCGCCATAGGCACGGGGGCCGTCGTTCCTCGGGTCATCCAGATCGGGGCTCAAGACGCCAGGTTCGTTACTGTGAACGACGGGCTCAAGGAAGGTGAAAAGGTCGTCGTCGGGGGGTTATTTGCCCTGAAGTCCGAACTGTTCCGGTAAAGGATCTGGAGCCAAAAAATGCTCGAAAAGCTGGTACTCTTTTCCATCCGGGCACGCGGCACGGTGCTGGTGCTGCTGGTGTTGCTGCTCGCGGCCGGAGGCGTTGCTGTGACCCGCCTGCCCGTCGACGCGATGCCGGACGTCACGACCGTGCAGGTCTCGGTGCTGACGCGAACCGGGGGCCTATCGGCCGTGGAGGCCGAGACCGCGATCAGCATCCCAATCGAGAACGCTCTGAACGGCGTGCCTGGCATGGTCGAGCTGCGCAGCATGGCCGACGCGGGTGTCTCGTCCGTGACGGTGGTGTTCAAGGACGGCGTCGATCCGTGGTTCGCGCGGCAGCTCGTGCTCGAACGCCTGCGCGGAATCGAGAACGAGTTGCCATCCACGGTGTCCACACCCGAGCTGGCGCCCCTGTCGACCGGCCTCGGCGAGATATTCATGTTCGTGGTCCGATCGTCGCACCACAGCCCGATGCAGCTTCGCACCCTGCTTGACTGGGAGATCGTGCCCAAGATTCGCAGCGTTGCGGGGGTCAGTGAAGTCAACACGCAGGGGGGGGAACTGAAGCAGTTTCAGGTCAAGGCCAATCGTCAACGGCTTTCCGCGCATGGGGTCTCGCTGGGCCAGCTCATCGCCGCGCTGCGATCCTCGAATCAAAATGCGGGCGGCGGCTACCTCGACCGTGATGGCGAGAGCTATGTGGTGCGCGGCGAGGGGCTCCTCAAGGACGAACGTGATATCGAGAACGTCGTGATCCAGCTTGATGCCGGCGGGGCGCCGGTGCTGGTTAAACACGTCGCCGAGGTCGGCGTTGGTGCGGCCCTGCGCTACGGCGTGGTCACCCACGGAGGCAAGAACGAAGCGGTTGCCGGCATTGTCATGATGTTGTTGGGCAGCAACAGCCGGGACGTTGTGCAGGCGGTCGGCCGGCGGGTCAGCGACATGCGCCGCGAGCTACCCCCCGGCGTCGAGATTGACGTCATCTATGACCGCTCGGACTTCGTGGGCCGCACCCTGACAACGGTGGCGACCAACCTGTTCGAGGGGGTTGCGATTGTCGTCCTGGTGCTGGTCCTGTTCCTGGGAACCCTGCGAGGCGCCTTGGCCGTCGTGCTGGGCATCCCGGCTGCGATGTCGGTGGCTTTCATCGGCATGCACATTTTTGGCGTGACCGGCGATCTGATGTCTCTAGGCGCGATCGACTTCGGGTTTCTTGTGGATGGACCGATCGTCATTCTTGAGGCGGTGATCGCCGCCACAGCGGGACGTGGCATGGTTCGCAGCGCGCGTGCGGGCGCCTACGCCGAGGTGGCCAGGTCGACCTCGCGTCCGGTCGCGTTCGCGGTCGCGATCATCATGTTGGTCTACATGCCCCTGCTGGCCATGGAGGGGGTCGAAGGCAAGATGTTCCGCCCCATGGCCCTGACCATGGCGATGGCCCTGTTTGGGGCGTTGGTCTATGCGGTGCTGTTCTTCCCCGCGGTCCTGGTGTTGATGGTCCCGCCGTCCAAGCGCCATGGGCCAGCCTGGATGGACGCGGTGGCGGCCTTCTACGCGCGTATCCTGCCGGGAGCCGTACGTGCCCGCCGCTGGTTGGTGCTGGCCGCCGCCGTGGCGCTGGTGCTGGTGGGGAACCGCTTTCTCGCCGGCGGCGCGGAGTTTGTTCCACGGATTTTCGAGGGAGATGCCGTGATCACGATCCGGCGCTCGCCGAGTATCTCGCTGGCCAAGGCGCGCGACCTGGATCTGGCGACAGAACGAGTCCTGCATACGTTTCCCGAGGTGACCACCACCCTGGGCCTCAACGGGCGCGCCGAGGTCGCGGTCGACGTGGTCGGAGCGGACAACACTGACATTCTGGTGAGGCTCAAGCCACCCGGACAGTGGACATCAGCCAAGGACTTTGACGGCCTGTCCGAAAAATTCAAACAGGCCATTGAGAAGCAGGTGCCAGGCACCTTCGTGTCGGTGTCCCAGCCCATCGAGGATCGCACCAATGAGATCATCAGCGGCTCGCGGGCGGACGTGTCCATCCAAATCTTTGGTTCGGATCTGGGTGACCTGGCGGCGCTGGCCACCCGGACGCGTGAGATTGTTAGGCAAATTCCGGGCACCGGGGACGTCCGCGTCGAACGGATTCTCGGGCAACCCGTGATCAATGCGACCGCCGATCGGGCGCGCATGGCGCTGTACGGGGTCCGGATCGAGGATGCCTTCTCGGTATTGGCGTCGACACGCGAAGGCGTCGACGTCGGTCGCATCTATGAGGGCGGGCGGCGCTTCGATCTGCGCGTTTTGCAGCCGCCCGCGACGCCGACTCCCGAGGCGCTGGGCGATCTGGGGGTCGAGACCATCAACGGCGGCATCATTCCGATGCGCGACGTGCTGACCATCAAGGAGGACGACGGCCCGGCATCGGTCCGTCGGGTCGACCGGGAGCGCGCCGTGCGGGTCGACGTGAATCTGCGCGGCCGGGATCTGCTGTCGTGGGTGACCGAGGCACGGACCGCCGTGAGCGACAAGATCGCCCTTCAGTCCGGTTACCACATCGAGTGGGGGGGGCAGTTCGAGAATTTCGAGCGCGCCCAGAGACGTCTGCAGATCGTGCTGCCCGTCGTCGTGGCCATCATTTTCATCATGCTGCTGCTGATTTTCCGGGACGTAAAAATGGCCGTCGCCGTGTTCGTCACGGTCCCCCTGGCGATGACCGGCGGCATGATGGGGCTGTGGCTGCGCGGAATGCCGTTCTCGTTGTCAGCGGCGGTTGGCTTCATCGCCTTGGGTGGGGTCGCGGTTTTGAATGGCGTGGTGATCGGGCAGGAGATCAAACGTCGTCTGGCGCTAGGAGAATCGCTGGACGCGGCCGTCATTGAGGGCAGCGTCACGGTGGTGCGCGCGGTGCTGAGCACGACTGCGGTTGCGGCACTGGGGTTCTTACCGATGATGCTGTCGAACGGCGCTGGCTCCGAGGTGCAACGACCACTGGCCACTGCGGTGGTAGGTGGCATCAGCCTAGGCGCGCTCACGACGATGCTGGTGTTGCCCGGGATTTGCCGCGAGATCTTACGGAGCCGCGCTCGCAAGCAAGGCGAGTCTCAGGTGATCCCTGAACAGGAGGTCGCGTGAAGCTTTCGGTGCGTTCGTTCGTGCTTCTGGGGAGCGTGCCCCTGATCCTGTCGCCGGCCGTCGCTCGCGCCCAGGTTCAGACACTGCCGACGGTCGACGCTGCCGGGGCTGGGGTGCTGCGCCTGACGCTCGCGGCGGCATTGTCGCGGGCCGAGACCGCGGCACCCGCGCTGGTCATTGCACAAGGGCTGATAGCGGAAGCGGCGGCGACAAGGGTAGGCGCGGGCATCCGACTGCCGGAGAACCCGCGGCTGTCGCTCGACGCCAGGCCCCTGCCCGGACGGGGTCCTGATCGTCTGGGCTTCGCGGGATCTCTTGAGGCCCGCTTCGAAGTGGCGGACGCCGCGGGCGCACGGCGCCTCGAAGCGGATCGTCGGGTGGATGTGTTCCGTGCCGAAGCGGCGGTGACACGGTTGGAAGCACGGCTGTTGGCGTTCCGGGGTTATGTGGCGTTTCAGATCGAAAGCCTGCGGGCGGGACACGCACGCGAGAGCGTGGCCATCGCGCAAAGGGTCCAACACGCCACCCAGGAACGGCAGGCCGCCGGAGCCGGCAATGAAATCGAGACGACATCTGCCGACTTGGAGCTGGCGGAGGCTCGTACCGGCCTCTCGGAGGCCGAGCTCGCCCACCTGTTGGCAGAGCGTGAACTGCGGTTTGTCCTGGCCCTGCCGGACAACCTGCCGCTCGATCTGACCACCCAGGTGACCCGCCCGGATCCGATGCCGAGCGCCGACGCCCTCATCCAGATGGCAGCACCGGCGCGTCCCGATCGGAAGGTGATCGAGCGACGTCTCGATCTTCTGGGAACCGCTGACGTTCGGCTGCAGCGCGAGGCGTCGCCCAGAGTCGGCGCTTCGATCGGTGTGGATGCGTCCCCCAGATCGCCTGTGTTCGGAATCGTAGGGTTGTCGATCGAGCTGCCTGTGGCCCAGCGCAATCAGGGGCCCCGGGCGGTGGTGGCGGCAGCCCGGGACACCGAGCGGGCCCGGCTGGATCTGGATCGGAGCTACACCGCAAGCGCCATCATCACAGCACGGGCGGCGTACGAAAAGCGCCTGGCGCAGCTTGAAACCTTGACCGCGCAGGGGCTGCCCGCGGCGGAGCAACGCTTACGGCTGGTGGAGTTAGGCTGGAAAGCGGGCCGCTTCGACATCCTGAGACTCACCACGGTGGCGCGTGATTTGGTGCGGGTACGTGACCGATGGGCCACGACCCTAAGCCAGTTGTGGCTGGAACGCCTGCTCCTGGAGCGATTGGTGGGCACTGCCCTCCCACCGGATCATCGATAGCCCCCTTCGCCCGCGCCAGCCACCCGGGTCAGTGGGCGGTCTTCAGGTGTTCTGCCAGAAGGTCGCGGCCGAAATCCCCGGTGAAGTCCCGCCATACGCTGTGGGCGTGGTTGGCGTTGTTCTGGGTGTTGTCGTATTCGACCAGGAAGGTCGGTCCTTGCAAACGATAGTAGTGGGGATCGCCCCGTTTGGCGCCTCCCGCCCAAGCAAAACCGATGTTGTCGAGACCCGCCTTTTCAACCCGGGCCATTCGTTCTGCCGCTAGTTTCTCTGGCATCAGATCGGCGTATTCTCGCAACAGCTTCCGGACCAGATCTTTTTGAGCCTTCGAGAACTGTTTGACCTGCAGGCCAGCCTTCGGCAGGGGCTCCACCTTTGATGCGGCTGCGGTCAGCACATCCGCGGGTGCCTTGGCGTCGTAGACCAATTGGGCGCGGGTTTTTTCGTCAAACGACATCAGGAGCTCGCGGCCCAGATCTTCTTCCGCCTTCAGAACGCGCTTTCCTTTTTGCGGGCCTTCGCGTACCTCGGCTGGGTTAGATCCTAGAAACGCCGGGGTGGTCGCGATGAGGCTGCCTTTTACGATCGTGAAATTCAACGAGATGTGGTGCCCCTCGAATTTCCAGCCCCAGGTCCCTTTTGGATCCGGTTTGCCAAACACCCACAGGTGATATTTTTCGGGATCGCGTTTGACGGGATCTTTTTCGATCTCACGCAGGACATTTTCCAGCGCCATGATCTGGGTGCCCTTTTCGTAACCACTTGGGCCAACCCCGCTGCGGAACAGAGCCATGGCCAATTGTTTTTGTTTCGCGTCCATGAGATGCAGGGGTAGACCCGCCCGATCCTTGGGGATAAAGAACCACTCAGATCGCGAAGCGTCATCCCAAGGCCAGGCGGCGCGTTTTTTTTGCTCAGGAGTGAGGGCGGCCAGAAACGCGCGGGCCGCATCGGCCATGGCAGCGGCCGGGGTGGCGGGGCTTAGCGCGCGTCCTACCAGCGGCACGGCCACAAGGCCAGCAGCGCAGGCCAGGGTGGTCACGGTGGACAGTTTTCGGAACAGGGGGCGTGTCAGCATGGGGGGACGTTGGACTGGTCAGGGCCAGCGAGTCAATCCGAAAACTCGATCTTCCACGCAACCCTTCGCCGGGGCCGCCGAAGACCCGATATGCCTTCGACCTTATCCAGGATGTTCATGGGACTATTGTGGCCTTGGCGCTGCGCCTCTTGCGGCCAGGCCGCCGCCGAGGGCGATCCTTTTTGCCCGGCCTGCGAGGCCGCCACGCTGGAAATCCCCTTCCCTTGTGCCCGATGTGCGCTGCCAATGGGGGAATCCCGCCGGTGCGGCCTTTGCCAGCGTTCGCCGCGGGACGGGTTTCCTTTCGCCCGCGCCTTTGCGGCGTTTGCCTACGGCGGATCGGTCCGAAACGCCGTCCTGCGCCTCAAACATGGTCATAAGGCGCCCGTGGCCCGGGCCTTGGGGGCCTGGTTGCCCCGGGCGATTCCGGACATTTTCGCTGACGTTGACGTTGTGCTGCCCGTTCCCCTTCACCCTCGTCGGTTGGCCCAGCGCGGGTTCAATCAGGCCCTGGTCCTGGCCCGTGCGGCCGTTGCCGCATCAACCTCCGAAGATCGCCCGCGCGTTTGGCCTGACACGCTGATTCGTGTCCTTGACACACCTCCCCTAGGCCGCGAATCGCCGACGGCGCGCCGTGCCTGTTTGGGCGGCGCATTCCAGGTCGCGCGGCGGCGATCCGTGGCGAACCTACGTATCTTGCTGGTGGATGACGTCATGACGACCGGGGCGACGTTCTCGGCCTGCGCCGAATCGTTGCTGTCCGCAGGCGCCGCGCAGGTCACCGTCGCCGCTGTGGCGCGCGCGGTGCTGTGATTTCGCTGTGATTTCCTACCGAAGGTCAGCCCCCGAGGGAGCCGACCTTTTGTAGCAGCAGCGGATCTGATTCAAGCGCTTCGCGAAGCGCCGCCTCGACCTTTTCCCTGATGGCGGGCGCGGCGTTCTTGCCAAGCTGGGCGTCCAGCACCCGCCCGACTATCTTGTCCACGGCCGTCTGAGGCGTAATCTTGCCCGCAGTCAAATCCGCCGACAGATCTTTCACCATGTCGACAGGCGGGGAGGATGCCGGGCCCCGTGTCTCCCGGACGCCAGCCGCCTCGCCGGCCTTTTGCGCCGCCCCGGCGTTCTCTAATTTCTTCGCAAACCCGGCGTCCTTGATCCCCGCCTTTTCGACGGGGGTCTCGGAAGCCGGGACCGATGCGCCGGGACCAGGACCATGAATCTTCATGCGCCCTCGACTTTAGGACGCCCAGAAAAATAGACAACAGATCTCCTGAACATGGGACTCACGAACGGATGTTGCCAACCGCGGCCTTGGCCGTGTCGTGTTTTGCCCGCAGGACGTTGGTCAACGTCGAGAACCGTCGGTTCTCGTCCTGAACGTCTTGCTGCAACTGCATCAACTGAATATTGAAGGCCTGGCTTTCCCGCTGCATGGCGTGGGCGGTTGCGATGTCATTTCCACCCCCGGCGGCGTTAACCGCATTCGCTGCGCCATCGGGTCCGGAAAACGACGCCTGGCCTGCGATTCCGCTAACCACGTTGGATTTGGCTTCGTGGACGGCAGCGGCCAGAACCGGGCCTCCCACCACCCCGGTTGCCACTTCGGCGCCGGTCATAAGAGCGCCAACGCTTCCGGCCAGCACATCGCGAAATGGTGTGGCGGGGGGCTTGGTTTGCCGATCCCGGGCGGGTTCGACGGTAACAGTGGGGCGGGTTGAATCGATAGAACGGGTCGAGTTGGACATGGGAACCTCCGGAAGGTCGTCGGCCGGGGTTTCCACAAAGTTGCGTCCTTTGTTAGGATTTTGCGCGTCACCCTACACGGCGGGCCCCGCCTAGGGTATGGTGCCGCCCCGGAGGAGCCCGCTGATGAAGAAAGTCCATTTTGAAACCACCAGGGGAGAAATCGTCGCCGAACTTTTCGAGGACGACGCGCCCGGGGCGGTGGCCAATTTTGCAGGTCTGGCCGCGGGCACGAAAGAATGGACCGATCCTAAAACGGGCAAGAAGGTGACGAGGCCTTATTATGACGGCCTGTCGTTTCACCGGGTGATCGCCAACTTCATGATTCAAGGTGGTTGCCCGGCGGGCAATGGCACGGGCGGGCCTGGTTTCGAGATCAAATGTGAGACCGGCGGCAAACGCCAGGTGCACAAACGTGGATCTCTGTCGATGGCGCATCGAGGCAAGGATACCGGGGGATCGCAGTTTTTCATCTGTCATGCCCCGGCGCCGCATTTGGATCGGAAACACACCGTGTTTGGACAGGTCGTCACGGGCGACGACGTGATCGACAAGATCCAGACAGGTGACAAAATGACCCGCGTCTGGATTGAAGGCTGATTTTAGGAGGTCAGGCGTGAGCCACCCCGTCTCGTTCGGAAAGTACTACCTCCTCGAGCGGATCAACGTCGGGGGCATGGCCGAGGTATTCAAGGCCAAGGCCTTCGGCGTCGAAGGATTCGAACGGCTATTGGCCGTCAAACGAATCTTACCCAACATCGCGGAGGACGAAGAGTTCATCACGATGTTCATCGATGAGGCGAAGATCGCCGTGCAGTTACAGCACGCGAACATCGCCCAGATATTCGATCTGGGGAAGGTCGACGACAGCTATTTCATCGCACTTGAATTCGTTCACGGTCGTGATCTGCGGGCGATTTTCGATCACCTGCGAAAAGCGTCTGAACGGATGCCCATGTCGCAGGCCTGTTTCGTGGTCATGCAGATCTGTGAAGGGCTGGATTACGCCCATAACAAACGCGATGCCCATGGGCGCGATCTGAACCTGGTCCACCGGGACGTGTCCCCCCAGAACGTGCTGGTCGGATACGACGGCGAGGTGAAAATTGTCGATTTCGGTATTGCCAAGGCTGCGGGCAAGGCGTCCAAGACCCAGGCGGGAATACTGAAGGGAAAATTCGGGTACATGTCGCCCGAACAGGTGCGGGGCCTTCCGGTCGACCGCCGAAGCGACATTTTCGCCCTCGGCATTGTTCTGTACGAACTGCTGACAAGCGAGCGTTTGTTCATTGGGGAAAGCGATTTTTCGACCCTGGAGAAGGTGCGGAACGTCGAAATTCTGCCGCCTTCGTCGTTCAATAAGAAAATTCCGCAAGAACTGGAACGCATCGTCCTCAAGGCCCTGGCCAAGGACGTAGACGACAGGTACCAGAACGCCATCGATCTGCATGATGACCTGCAGGCGTTCCTGTATTCGGTCGGGGAATTTTATTCGCGCAAAGATTTGGCAGCCTGGACGAAGAAGACCTTTGCCAGTGAACTGGCCGAGGAAAACGTCAAGAACGCGCAATTCGAAAAATTCGAGGAACCAACGCCTCCGCCAGCCATGCCGCGCGGCAATACCAATGTAAGAAAACAAGCGGCGTCCAATGGGGCGCCCGGTCCGTCCGGATCGGGACGGTCGTCTGAACCGAAGGCCGCACCCAAGGCGGCCCATAAAGCAGCGGGAAAACCTGGGGGCCTGTCCTGGGAAGATGACGAGCTGGAAACTCAGATCTTTGATCGAGCGCCAGATGATGGCGATGCGGCACGCGCCGAGGCCGAAAGTGAACTGTCGTCCAATGACATCCTGCTGACGGAGCAGGATGGTGACGACAAGACCGCGATTGCGCCCGCCCCAGATGTTTTTGATACACCGGTGGCGACCCCTAGTGGGTTGGCGGCGGCGGGTTACCCACCCTCTGGTTCGCGCCTTACAGGAGGAGGGCCACCCCAGGGGTTGTCGTCGTACCGGCAATCGTCCACTTTTCCAGCCGTGAATCACACGCCCCAGCCGCGATCGTTTACCCCCGCTGGCGTGCGTGCGTCGATGGATGGGGGCCAGCAAGGAGGCCCCCCGCCCGGATCGCCGTTCCGGCAGACGTTGATGGGACTGGGGGCGCAGGGCAGGGGGCTGCCAGGATCGATATCGCAGTCGGGGCTGTATCCGGGCCAGGGATACGCGCAGCAGCCTGCGGTCCCTTCGCCTCTGTCGGCCTACAACACGTCGGGTGGCATGTCGACGGTACCCGAACGTCAACCTTTGGCGTTTGCCCAGCGTTCAGGTGGAGGTGGCAAGGGGATCTGGGTGGTTCTGGCCTTGGTGCTTGTCGTTGCGGGGGCTGCTGGCGGGTACGTCTATATGACCCGCCAGGGAAAACTGCAGATCGTTGTGACGCCTGCGGACGCTACGATTGCCCTCGACGATCAGCCCCTCAAGGGCACGACGCCGATGACCATTCAGCGTCGGCCCGGGAAATACAATCTGTCGGTCAGCCGCGAAGGGTACATTCGCAAGGATCAGCCCATCGAAATCGCGCCCGGGCAATTCGAGCGCGAAGACATCCAACTGGAAGCCTCGCCTGACACGGGATTTGAACTGACCAGCGACCCCCCGGGCCTGGCGGTGTGGCTGGATAACCAGCCCTTCACGGGCAAAGATCCGTCGGCCGCTCAGGCGAAAACCGATTTTAAGGCTTCCAATGTCACGCCGGGCCGACACGTGTTGGAAATCAGGGGCGAAGGGCGTTTTGATGATTGGCGCAGCGAGTTCTATCAAGAGCCGGGAAAGACTGCGAAGATCCATGCGATCATGAAGATCAAGGGATCCGCGGTCCCTGCTGCGCCACGCGCGGCCATCCCTCCGGCGCCCGAAAAACCCCGCGCCGTGCCGGTGCCGACGAAGCCGGCGCCCGCAGTCGCTGCCCCTAAACCTACCCCTGCACCCCGTCGGGTCGCCGCTTCGGTTCGCAGGCCGTCACGCCCCGCACCGACCCCGCGTGCGGCAGCCGCCCCTGCTGCCGCCCCTGCCGTTGCGCAGGTTGCCGGGGACTGTAGCGTCAAGATTGGCGCCAAACCTTGGGCCAAGGTTTCTATTGACGGAAAGGATGTGGGGACAACGCCGATTATCGATCACAAAGTGTCCTGCGGATCCCACAAGCTAACGCTGGAAAACGCCGATTTGTCGGTAAAAAAGAATGACACCATCACGGTCAAGGCCGGCGAGCCCTTCCGCAAGGTGTATCAGCTTATCGATCTGGACGAGTAGCTAGGGCACTGCCGGTGGCGACGCTGCGGGGCCGACGGGGGCCCGCAATGACCGTGAAGGCTTCAGGGCCGAACGAATAACCTTTGCGGAGGCTGTCTTCGAATCGGATACGGGCGGCTTCCAAGGTCGCGCCCATGCCGCCGCGCCGAAGCGACAGAAGTTTGTTGCGGATCTGGGTGCGGGTGTCTTCGTTGGTCGTCACCGCGTAGGCCTGTTCCAGGTGCTGGACGGCAAGTTCGTCGTGGCCCTGTTTGGTTAGGAGGCGCGACACCAGATTGGGAAGGTACGAGGGGACGTTGTCGAAAGTGGCGGCTTGGCGCAGGTGTTCGATGCCAAGTTGTCTCCATCCCACCGCGCGGGGGTCTTTTGGATTTACAAGTTTGGGCAATTCGAAGAATTTGTTAAAGCCGCTTTGAAACCACATCTCCCATTCGAGGGGAAACGCGGCAAGGCCACGTTCGACGATTGCATCAGCCTTCAGAACGCTGTCGAGAGTGACGTCTTTGTTCCCATAAACGTTCATGGCGGCGCCGTTAAGGTAGAGGGCTTTGAACTGCGGATCGAGATCGATGGCTGTGTGAAAGAATCGATCGAGCCACTTCTGGCCGCGTTTTGCTTCTACCTGGGTCCCGAAATAGACATTGGCTTTTGCAGCAACGAGGTCCGACAGAAATTCGTGATGGCCGACGGACAGGCGGCGTAGCGTGGTAGAGGATGGGAGGTACAGAAGATCAGCCTCGGCGGGCCAGGTATCCCGAAGGGTTGTGGCGCGGCTTCGGGCCAGTTGGGTGATGATGCCGGCGCCGAGCAGCAGGGGAACCAGCAGAAGGGCTGATCGGCCTTGACCGGCTGACGAGGGGGCGCGTGTGGCCATGTTGTTGTCCTAGTTAAGAGGGATTTTCGGGGTCGTCGCCCGAAATGCCAAGTTTGGACAGGCGGTATCGTAAGGAACGGAAGGTCACCCCAAGGACCCGCGAGGCCTCGGTGCGGTTGCCGCGCGTGCGTTCAAGGGCCTTGATGATCAGCGCACGTTCGAAGTCTTCGACGGCTTTTTCAAGGTCAAGGCCGGTGTCAGGCAAGGCGGGTGCGGGCCCGATCGGAATCCCAGACGTTGATAGGGATGACAAGGTGGGCAGCGTGTCCATCGACACCCTATCCCCGGGGGCCAGGGTTACAGCGCGTTCGATAAGGTTTTCTAGTTCGCGGACGTTGCCTGGGAAATGGTGCCCCATGATGGCGGACATGGCGTCGGGATCGATGCCGTGAATGGTGCGATCGTGTTCAGCGCAGAATTTCTTTAAGAAATGATCTGCCAACAGGGCAATGTCTTCGCGTCGCTCCCGCAAGGGCGGCAGGCGAAGTTGGATAACGTTTAGGCGGTAGAATAGATCCTGGCGAAAGGTGCCCTTTTCGACCTCGGTTTCAAGATCTCGGTTGGTGGCGGCGACGATCCGCACATCAATTTCTTTCTCCTGGACACCGCCGACACGTTTGACCCGGCGTTCCTGCAGCACCCGCAGCAGTTTCACCTGCATCCCGACGGGCAATTCCCCCACCTCGTCGAGGAAGATGGTTCCGCCGTTGGCCGCCTCGAACAAGCCTTCTTTGTCGTTGGTGGCCCCGGTAAACGATCCTTTAACGTGGCCGAACAGTTCGGATTCAATGAGGGTTTCGGGAATCGCCCCGCAATTAACCGGGATAAAGGGGCCTTGTGAGCGGGGTGACAGTTCGTGGATGGCACGAGCCGCCAGTTCCTTGCCGGTTCCGGATTCGCCTATCAAAAGCACGCTGGTTTTCGCGGGCGAAATCTTTCGCAGCATTTCGAAAACGCGGCTCATGGCTGGGGATTTTCCCAACAGACGATCTAGTTTAAAACGCCCCTTGATCTCGTCGCGAAGAACGATGTTCTGGCGTTGCAGGGTCCGCCGTTCCAGGGCGCGATCAACGACCAGCCCGACCTCGTCTAATTTGAACGGCTTGGTCAGGTAGTCGTAGGCGCCTGCCTTCATCGCGGCGATGGCTGTCTCGGCGGTGGCGAAGGCGGTCACGACGATCACCTGGGTGTCAGGCCGCACGCGTTTGGCTTCCGCAAGGACGTCGAGGCCGCTGGTTTCGCCCATCCGAAGGTCGGTGATCACCAGGTCAAATTCGCGCGAAGCGAGGGCCTTCTTAGCCTCTTCTCCGCCCGCCGCGGCTTCCACCCCATGACCGGCCCGGCGCAGGTAAATGCCCAGAAATTCGCGCATCGAGCGCTCATCGTCAACGACCAGAATGTTACCGGTAAGGGGCATGTTCGCTTTCAATCAGGAATTGCGTCGGGCGATGATGACTAGGAAACCACCCAGGTACCGGATCCCGGGAAGATCGCAGACGAGGTGTTCCGCCCTGGAGAAAACGGCTCCTAGGGGGGGAAACTTGAATACGCTTGAAACCGGGGTGACGATGCGCACGCCCCGTACGCCCACAACCTGCACCCCGGATGGCAGGTAGGCGGCGGCTTGTTTGGCGGTGTCGTACCGCGTGTAGACATCGTGGTCGGTGGTTCCCGTGGCGATGCGCGCCGGGCCGCCGAGGCGTTTGGCGAGGTATCGGAAGGAATAGGGGTTGTAGAATTCGAGCAGCAGGTGGCCGCCAATCCGAACCAACCGGGTCAGTTCGGCAACCGCCTCGCGGATCGGTGGCACGTGGGCCAGGACCTTCATGCTGTAGACGAGATCGAAGCTTTTGTCGGGCAGTGGCACGTCGGTGACCGAGCCCTGCACCACGCGTAGGCCGCGGGAATGGGCCAAACCCAACATTCCGCGCGACAGGTCTAGCCCTACGGCGCTGCGGGCGAAGGTCGCGGTTTCACGCAGCAGCAGGCCCGTTCCGCACCCCGCCTCGAATACGTCACGGCCAGTGCCGTAGGTCCGCACTAGCCCCAATTCCAGATCATCAATCAGACGGTGATAGCCAAAATGCCGTTCTTTTTCGTAGGTTTCCGAAAAACGGTCGTAATACGTCTGGGTGGTAGGGGGTTGCGTGGTCATGACAGGTGTTTCGCTGCGGTCATTATTTCATCGCTTGGTGAATCAGAACAGATCCGCCCAGCGACAGAGGTGGATTTTTCGATGTTCGATGGCATGAAGAATAGTGGATGAACACAGGGCGTCGCGTTCGCGGGCCCGCAGATATCGCCACGTGGATTCGTCGCCCGAGGTTTCAGGGTCGTCGTTTTCGCCCGGGTGGCAAATTAATTCATGGGGGCCGGGCCCCAGGCGCCCAAAAATTTCAAGAATGCGGATCTCGTCAAGCTGACCGCTTTCCATGTAACCCCAGGTCTGCGGGCCGTGCCGCAGGGCGCCTAACCCGCGGCGGCTAAACCAGGAAAGGCCCCCGAGGGCGGCGGCCATCGCCCCTCGTTTCGCATCGGTTATCCAGGCCAGCGTGGGGCGTTCAGCCGAGGTACGAATGCCGGCGATGCCGTGACGGCGGGCGACCGTCTGGACGGCCTCGGCGACGACCGGGAGAAATCCGATGTGACGGTGCGTGTCCAGGTGATCAACCGAAAGGCCCAGATCGCGCAACCGACCGACCTGGGCGTCAAATTCCTTGGTGACCTCGTCGCCCCGCAGATCCCCCCGGGCCCACCTGACAAAAACGTCCCGGGCGTGGGGTGGCAGGACCCCCTGGGTGTTTAACAACGACCGAATCTGATCGGGGGCGGCCAAGGGCGCTGCACCTGAAAGAGTCAGGTGAACGCCGATGCCCAAACGAGGCGCATCAGCCAAGGCGGCCTTGACCGCCGCGGGATCGGCGCAGGTTCCGATAATGGACGTGCTGGTCACGATCCCGCAGCGATGAGCATGCAGAATGCCGCGATCGATGGTGGGCGAAAACCCGAAATCGTCCGCGTTGACCACCAGGCGGAGGGCATTGGGATCGACCGACACAGAGCCAGGAAGCTAGCATGTGGACCCGTGGCCGTTAAACTGAACCGTCGCCACCGTGAAGCCCGTTCAACGTCGCAAAGCCCCTGCTTCCCAGCCCGGGGCGTTTACCGAGACCCCGTTTCGGGTCTTCCGCGACAAATTGACGAATGGATTGCGCGTTTGTACGGTCGAAACCCCACACCTGCATTCGGCGGTCGTGGGGCTGTATGTGGGGGTCGGATCGCGATTCGAAACCCGCAAGAACAACGGGCTGTCGCATTTCGTGGAACATATGTTGTTTCGGGGATCTGAAGCGAACCCCAGTTCGCACGCCCTAAACCGCGCCATCGAAGAACGCGGCGGCACGTTGTATGCCGAAACCGGGAGGGACTATTCGCTGTACCAAATTTCGGTTCATCCCCGTGAAATCGAAGCGGCTCTTGCGATTTTGGGGGATCTATTTTCGGCACCTTTGTTTTCAGACATCGATCGCGAACGGCGCATCGTTCTGGAAGAACTTCTGGACGATTTTGATGATCGCGGGCGCAACGTCAACGTTCACGATGTCTCCCGAGAGCTGGCCTGGGGGGAACAGCCCTTGGGGTACCCCATCATCGGTCCTGCCCGCAATGTGCGCGGGTTCGGTGTCGCGGATGTTAGACGCCATTTTCGGCAGTACTATGGGGCAAGCAATCTAGTTTTGTGTGTCAGTGGTCGGGTGACGCGCGGCCAAGCGCTGCGGGGCGCCACGGCGGCGTTTGCACGATTGCCTCGGGGAAAAAGGGCGGTGGCGAAGGTGGCACGGGTGTCGGTCGATGGACCACGCATGAAATTCGTTCATGACGAAGCGTCGCAGGTCCAAATGCAGCTTCTGTTTCACGGGTTGGCCGAATGGGATCCAGATTTTTTTGCGATGTCGTTGATGATGCGTCTTATCGACGATGGCATGTCGACGCCGCTGCACTATCGGGTGGCTGATCAAAAGGGGCTGGCGTATCACGTGGGCGCGGGCATTGAGGCCCTGCATGATTCGACGATGATCGAAATCGACGCGACCTGTTCCCCGCGAAATTTACCGGCCGTATTGAAGGAATCGCTACAGATTTTGGGCGAAGTGCGCGATGGCGGGGTCCGTCCCGAGGATCTTGAAAAAGCCAAACGCCGCGCCTTGTCTGATCTGGAAGCGGGGTTCGACGATATCGACGGGTTAAGTGGTTGGTTCGGCGGAACCGAACTGTTTTTTCGCCCCTATTCCCACGCTGAACGTGCGGCTCGCATAGGCCGTGTCTGCCCTGAAGATGTCATCAGAACCGCCCGCCGTGTGTTCCGAAGTGATCGTATGACGCTTGTGTGTATCGGAGCCACCAGCACGGCCCTGAATCGTAAGGTGCGTGAGTTGGCGCAGGGGTTCGGCGCAAAGGAAGCCTGATTTGTTTTGCCAGGGGCCCTATACGAGGCCGGGCAGAGGACCGCTGCCAAATTGGGGATCTCCGAAGGTTTCGGTTGTAACGAGGCCCATGAGCCGGCAAAGCGAAACCAGAAGGGCGTTGTTGGCCTTCCCCCCCGCCTGGAGGAGGCGACCCGTCTTAAGCTGTTTTTGCGCGTTGCCGACCAAAACCCATGGAACGTTGGTCAGCGTGTGATTTCCCGTGCCGATTTCGTTGAACCACACGACCAGGGTGTTGTCCATCATGGTGCCGTTGCCCTCGGGTGTTGCCTTGAGTCGATCGACAAGGGCGGCCACCCGCCCCGCGTACCACGCGTGCATTTGTGCCAGCAGCGACCGCATTGTTGGATTGAATTCGTCGTGCGCGGCGGCATGAATGCCCTGAACCCCGCCTCCTATATCGAATTGCTTTCCAAGCCAGGTGAACCGGTGGTTGCAACCCCCGCGACCCCAGGTGATGGTCCCCACCCGGGTCAAGTCGCACGCCATTGCTGTGACAAGAAGATCCGTATGCAGATCGCCTATCTTCGG
>JAYUUT010000147.1:0-11477 GCA_043754455.1 Myxococcales bacterium | reverse complement strand
TGCTGCTGGAAGAAATCGATCTGGGACCTGAGGATCAGCATAATCCTTTGAAAAGCGGCGGAACCTTGCGCGACCCCATGCATGTTCCGTTTGACGGCGACGACGACCTGAAAAAAAATCTTCGGGTGACCGTGTCCATTGATGATCGCCCTCCCCAGGTGTTTCGCCTGGCGATTATGGCGGGCGAGATCAGAAACGAAACGCTGGTCCTCCAATAGTCAGTCGGTGTAGATTTTCCCTGAATAAATCTTGTCGCTCGCGCCCCTCATTCTCATCTTCGCCCTTCAGACCGCCAACCCTGCGGATGAATATCAGCGCGGCCGAACGGCCTTCGAACGGGGCGAATGGGCCCGCGCCATCGAAATCCTCAGGCCCCTGATTGAACCCCAACTGCGGCTAGAATCCGAGGGGGAGATCGTCGTGACGCACCGAATGTTGGCGGTGGCCTACCTATTTGCGAAAAAGAACGACCTTGCGGCCCATCAGTTCCGTCGGTTGTTGCAACTGCGGCCCGCCTACCGGATGGATCCGTTGCTGGATCCCCAGCCCGTGGTCGATTTTTTCAACAATATCTTGAAGGAACAGCAGGCCGACCTGGAAGACATGTCAAAGAAACGGCGCCAGGCCGAGGCCGAGGAAAAACGCCGCCAAGAGGCCATCAGGCTGGCCCCCATCGTCATCGAACGGCGGTTTGTGCGCAATTCGTTTGCGGTCAATTTCCTGCCCTTTGGGGCTGGACAGTTCCAAAATGGGGATCGGAAAAAGGGCTGGTTCTTCCTGACAACCGAGGCGGCCTTGGCCGGGACTTCCCTGGCGGCCCTGGGCGCGAATTTCCTCATTTTCGGCAGCAACCCCCGCGTTTCCTGCAAAAAGTCCGATTCGACTGCCGCCAGCGAACGTCAACGGGGCTGTGGTGACGGCATGGTCCCGGACGACACACGCGAACGGACATCCCAAATTGTCACAGGGGTTCAGGTCGTGTCAGGCGCGTTGTTTTTCGGGGTGGCCGCCTGGGGTTTGGTAGACGCTTTGGTCAATTTTCGCCCCGAAGTGCCGTTGGGCGAAAGCCCCGTCGGCAAGTCAAGCCGCGTCCAGTTGGCCCCTACATTTTTGGGCATCGGAGCCCCAGGTGGTCAGATCGCTTTCCGTTTTTAGCGCAACCCGGTAATACTAGGGGTATGGCGACGCTGCGAATCGTGACCCCCGGCGCCGGGGTGCGCGTCTACCACATCTACAAGAAGCTAAGTTCCCTGGGAAAGGGCGAAGACGTTGACGTCGTGCTGCCCGATCCACTGTTAGGGGACACCCACGCCCACATACATTTTGATGGGCGGGACTTCAACGTCACGTTGATCGACAAGAACGGCGACCTGTCCGTCAACGGAAGGCGACGCAGCAAACACCGGCTGGCCCAGGATGACCGCATTCGCATGGGCGCGGTCGAACTAGAATTTTCGCTCTTCGACGAAGCAGTAACCGACGACAACGCCGCCAAAACCATGGCGGAACTAAATTCGTACAAGAAACTGTTGGAGTTTTCCGAACGGCTGATGGCCCAGTATGAACTGTCCACCTTGCTGGATCAGTTGCTGGACGTGGTCATCCAGGTCACCAACGCCGACAAGGGATTTGTGGTGTTGATGGAATCAGGTGAACCCGTGGTCAAGGTCGCACGGAATCTTCGCCGCGAAACCATTTCAGACGCCGTCAGCCACCTGTCGGATTCCATCTTGAAAAAGGTGGTCGAAACCCGAAAGCCCGTCATTGTTTCCGATGCGTTGTCGGATGCGAATTTTCGCAATTCCCTGTCGGTGGTGAACCTGCGGCTAACGTCAGTGATGTGCGTGCCGCTTTTGGAACGGGGCAATCTGATAGGGGTCATCTACGTCGGCAACGACCATGTGGCGCAGTTGTTCGATGGGCCCGCGTTAGAAATTCTGACGATTTTCGCGTCGCAAGCGTCGTTGCTGATTCGCAACGCACTGCTGGTGAACGAACTGCAACTGGACAACAAATCCCTGGCCGAACGCATGGAACGGATGCGGTTTGGGGAAATCCTGGGATCGTGCGCCCCGATGCAAGAAGTGTTCAGGAAGGTCCAGAAGGTCGCCGCCACGGACATATCTGTGCTGGTGACCGGGGAGACCGGCACCGGCAAGGAATTGATCGCGCGCGAACTGCACAACCGATCGCCCCGGGTCAAAGGTCCCTTTATCAGCATCAATTGTGGGGCGATTCCGGAAAATCTTCTGGAATCAGAACTGTTCGGGTACGTCCGGGGGGCCTTTACCGGAGCCGTCGCGAACAAAGTAGGGCGGTTCCAAAGTGCCAACAAAGGCACGCTGTTCCTGGACGAAATTGGCGAAATGCCAATTCAGTTGCAGGTCAAGATCTTGCGGGCCTTGCAGGATCGTGTGGTCCAGCGGGTGGGTGATACCGCCACGGAACCCGTCGACATCCGGGTCATCGCCGCCACCAATCGTGATCTAGAAACCGAGATCAAAAACGGGCGTTTCCGCGAGGATTTGTACTACCGACTGAACGTGGTGGCGTTGCACCTGCCGCCCTTGCGCGATCGCGGTGATGATGTCGTGGTGCTGGCCCGGTACATGTTGTCCAAATACGGACCCGAATACGGCGAAAAGGTCCGCGGGTTTACCCCCAATGCCATCGTCGCGATAAAACGTCACCGCTGGGCAGGGAATATTCGCGAACTGGAAAACCGCATCAAAAAAGCGATCGTTCTGGCGGACAAGGCCATGCTGGGACCTGATGATCTAGGACTGAATCCCGATGAACTGCCGCCCATTCTGAATCTGGTCGAAGCCCGGGAAAAATGGCAGCGCGAATACATCAATGAAGTCCTGGATCTGAACGGAGGCAACCGGACCAAGACCGCCAGGGAACTGGGTGTCGATCCGCGTACCATTTTCCGCCACCTGGAGAAAGAAGAAGGCGGGGGCGGCGATGCGGACTATTCAAGGGATCCGTAGACAGCGCTCGCACCGATGGTCCGATCCCCCCTGACCCCCGTCATTGGATGTTTGGCAGCCGCCCTAGGGATGTCCGTCATGGGGTGCGTGCTGCCCATCGGTCCTGATTTTCAGGATGCCGAGCCGTTGTTGCCCCCGTATCTGGTGCGGGCGACCCCTTCGGTGGGGGAATCGGTCACCCGGGTTGAGGACAAAGATCCGACCTTCGTCGTGACCGTCGCTGATCCCAATGTGAACGAAAATCTGTATCTCCGCGTGGTATTTAACTACCCCCCGTTTCGACAGAACCTAAGCCGTTCACGCCAGCCTGTCATCCTGGCCCCCAGCCCACGCCGAACCGAAGCGCGCGATTCATACACGTTCCGACCCAACTGTCAGAACGACGCCTTGCCGGCGGGGGTCCGGCAGCACCGAATGTTGTTTATCGTGTCCGATCGTCAGTTTCTGTCCGAAACCGACCCCGCGTCGCTCACCGACCAGGATGTGTTCACCGCTGTCCCGAAGGACGCCCGGGTGGCAACCGCGCAATGGATTCTGGAAATGGAATGTCGATGACCAACCGGATACGCGTGTTGCTGCTGGCAGTGGGACTCGGTGGCGGCTGTCGCGACCGGGACGGGGACGCCCCCGCCTGTCGCAAAGATACCGATTGCGACCCCACAAATCTCTGCGTCGCAGGAATCTGCCTGCCCGGCGTGGTGGGGCCACCCCTGACCTTCGGGGTCGAAGTGTTGCCCGGGGCACAATCAACCCAGTTGCCCAACGAACTTCCCGACACCCTGTTCGGAAGCAACCCGCCCGTGTTGCGTCCTGATCGCAAGGTGACAATGGAGGCCACGCTAGAAACGGATCCGAACGAACCCGAATATTCGACAGAGGCCAGGTCGCAGGCGGGGGTGGTTTTGATTGTCGCCTCCGCGATTCCGGGACGGCCCGATCTGCAATTCGAAAGCACCGGGGTTGCGCGCGAGGCGCGGGCGCCGTTCGTGGCTGAAATTCCCATCCCGGACCGGCTGATTGTCCAACAGCGCCGCGGGACACTTCGGGTTTTTCCGCGCACACCTTTGGACCGAACCCTTCCCCCCTCTGAACTGCCCCTTGCCGAAGTGCGGGCGCGCCTTTCGCCCCTGCGGCTGCCGGGGGCCCTGGACATGGTGCTTATCAAGGGACGACTTGTGACCGCAGATGATCAGGCAGCCCCAGATTATTTGGCGCGCGCCTTTCGGGGCGGCCAGGTTGTCAGCAACATTGTGACAACGGCAATGGACGGGCGGTTTACCCTGCGGGTTCCCAAACTGCCCAGTGGTCGAGATCCCCTAGAGGGGCTGTCAGTTGATCTGTCTGCGATTGACCCGGTCGCCGCACGCCCTCGGTTCACCATCAAAAAGGTAGATCCGATGGGCCTTGACCTCGGCCTGCTGAAGCTCCCAACCTTTCCAAAACCGCAGAAATTTTCGGCGCCCGTTGTATCGACGGTGACCGAAGGCGCGACCGAAACCCGAATCGTCGGCGCGAAGGTTCGGTTTGCCACCACCCTTGCGGGGGCCGTGGGGGGCGAAGCCACCTATGTGCGGGAGGTTCAGACCGGAGCGGACGGGGCCGCGCAGGTAGAACTAATCCCCGGTGAACCAGGTCGACCCCGGTCATACACTGTGCGTGTCCTGCCTCCTGAACGTTCAGAATACGCGATACGGTGCGTGGGATCGTATGTCGTATCGAACGGCGGGGCGGATGAGATTCGGCTGGGAGGATCAATCTCCCTATTAAGACGAACCTTAATATCTGGAAGGGTGTTTCACGCCGACGGTGTTGCCGCAGGTGGGGTTCGCATCCGATCCACACGGCTCGGAGGATCCATCGAAACCGAATGCGGCGCCGAACTGGCCGCGACCCCAGGGGAAACCCTGACCGACGTGCAGGGGCGATACCGGGTGTTGGTTGAACCTGGCGACTACCGCATGGAATACGAGCCGCCTGCGGGCGCACAAAGCCCCTATTTTACCGAAGAGAAACTTGAGATTCAGTCCACGATGACCCGCGACGTTCGGATGCCCTTAGCGACGGTTGTCGAGGGCCGCGTCAACGATCCCGAGACCGGAAAACCCGTATCAGACGCGGTGGTCCGGGTCTTCGATCCTGGGTCCGCGACCATGCGGGCTGTGCAGCGCGGCCAGGGCATCAGTGCCGCAGATGGCAGCGTACGGGTGGTCGTGCCCCGTCGGCGCTGAACCCGCGAATCGACAGCCCCCCTTGCCGTTAAGTTCGCGGCGGCGTAAGGTCCCTACTTCGCCCTACATCGACTGCCCCTAGCTTGATCCTGACGCGAACCCCACGCCCTAGCAGGACTCATGACCGACACCCACGGAGCGGACATCGAGGCCGACCTTATCAGCGAACAACGCTGGGAAGATCTGGTCGGCCACCACGTTGAGCAGGCTGAACTGGCCGCTGACCCCCTGTTGCGCCAAAGGGCGTTCCGAAAGGCAGCGGCGATTTTTGAAATCCAGCTTGGCGACCCGGAAAAGGCGCTGATCCTGATGCAAGAGGCCTGGGCGGGCGATTTTAGCCAGGACGATCTGGCGGGTGATGTTGAACGTTTGGCGGGTCATTTGGGGCAATTCGGAGCCCTGGTCGAAGAATATGAGCAGCGGTTGACGGAGGTGAACGAAATTCACCAACGCGTGGCCTTGCTGCGGCGCCTGGCGCGATGGTACGAAACGTTCCTGAACGATCGGCCATCGGCGTTGGCCCGATTGCAGGCCGCGCTGGCGCTAGATCCAACGCGCGTGTCAACGGGCCGTGCCTTGGCCGCGTTTTTTGGTCGAGGCGACGACTGGACGCAGGCGGCCCAACACCTGGTACGAACTGCGGGCGCGGGCATACCACCTGACGAACGAGTCGCCCTGCTGATGGACGCGGCGACAATCTTTATCAACAATCTGGGGGACGTCGGACAGGCCGGGGAAATCTATGCACGGGTGATCGAGACTGATCCCACCCATAAAGTGGCGGTCGCGGCCTTGGCGGAAATCGCGTGGTCGAGAAAAGAGTGGGCGCGCGCACTGCCCCTATTAGAACAATGCGCCCAGATCCAGAATGATGCGGGGCACGAAGACCGAAGCCGCCTTCACCAACGGGCGGCAACCGCCGCGCTGGCGTTGGGAGATGCCGATCGCGCCCACGGGCATGGCCGAATGGCGCTGCAGCTGCATCCAGGGGATGTTGCCTTCGCGAAAAACTGGGCCGACGTTGCACTGGACCAGAAGTGGTGGGACGAAGCCGCGACGGTGATAAGGACTTTGTTGGCACGAAACGATCACGGCCTTGACCGCGCGACGCAGATTGACCTTTCAGAAAAATGGGGACGCGCCCTGATGGCAGCAGGCCAACCTGGACAGGCGCGCGCGGTTTTTGAATCGGTACTGGCGGCTGCCGCCGATCACACGAGCTGCCGCGTTGGGGCGATCACCGCCTGCGAAGCGATGGGGGATCCACAGCAGGCCCTGGTTCACCAGCGCGCGCTTCTGGCGCTGGCCCCCCCGGGGGCGGAACGGTTTGAACTGTTGGTCACAATCGGGCGTCGTTATCGGGATGATCTGAAGGATAGCGCCGCAGCAATTTTGGCGCTGTCCCAAGCCCTGGAAGAAAAGCCCGACGACCGCGCCCTGCCCCACGAATTGCTGGACCTTTATACCGAACAGAAGGATTGGAAACACGCCGTAGCCATGTTGGTCCGCATGGCGGAGGTCGAAACCACCACCACGCGCGCCAAATATCTGGTCGCCGCAGCCAGCATCCTGAACTACGAATTGCGCGCCAGCGATCAAGCCGTCGAATTGTATGAACGGGTGTTGGACGATGACCCAGGGGATCTAAAGACCTTCGAACGCCTGGACAAGATCCTGACGGCCAAACAGGCCTGGCGCGATGAAGCCCGTGCGTACCGCCGGATGTTGAAACGGCTGGGCCCGTCGTCCACGCCCGAACAATTGGCCACGTTGCTGATGTTGTGGCGCGGGTTGGGGGAAATCTACCGGACCCGCATGCTGGATTTACCAGCGGCGGTGGCGGCTTTCGAAGTGGCCGCGCAACTGGCGGGGCCCGACGAAACCCAGGACCACGAAATCCTGGCAGAAATATTTGAAAGCGGGGGAGGCGATACCTGGACCCAGGCGGTCCAAACCCGATCCCTGTTGGTGTCCCGGGCACAATCGATAGAAGATCTGGCGCGGCAGTTGCGGCCCCTCCGGAAATTGTACGCTGGCGCGCAACAGTATGATCGCGTGTTTGCGGTTTGCGCGGGGCTGGTGGCCCTGGGCGTGGCCGACGTTCGCGAACGTGACTTCTACACACACCTGGCTGGACTGCCCCTGCCAATGCCCCACGCGGGTTTGACCGAGGAACTGTGGCACAAAGTGCTGTACCACCCCGCCGAAGATCGCCGGCTGTCGGTGCTGCTCGGAGCCCTTGCGCCGGCATTGGCGCTGGCGCGTGCCCAGGATCCGAAAAGCGCCGGCCTTCGCGATCGCGCCCGCCTGGACCTTGATCGAGATCCGTCCACGTTGTCACGACTGGTGGTAGTCGGCGGCCAGATGCTGGGGATTGGCCGGCCCACCGTGTGTTTGAGGCCCGACACCCGGGGTGAAATTGAAGTGACCAACGTCCGAACTGACGCTGGCCTTATCACCACGTTCCTGGTCGGTTCGGATCTGTTGGGCCGTCAAACTGAGCGCGAACTGGGATTCATTGTGGGACGTTCTTTGGCCATGTTGCGGTTCGAACATTTTGGCCTTTCGCCCCTTATCGTGGCGTCCCGGGCCGAGCTAAAACTCGCGGTCCTATCGGCCATAAAACTGATGGCCCCCGCGGCGGCCTTCCCCGAGGAATCCGAACCCATGTTCGGACAGTTCCTGGAACTTTTCCGGCGCGGCCTGCCCCCCCAAAACATGGAACCCCTGTCGGTGGCCGTGCCCGCGTTGTTGGGTGGCGACGGGCGCATCGATCTGGAAGGCTGGCGCATAGGCGCCGAACGAACCGTGCAGCGCGCGGGGTTGTTGTTGTGTGGGGACGTGAACGTTGCGCTTCGCGTGCTGGCCCAAATCATGCCCCCCGATCAGGTGGCCGGGGCATCAATGGATCTGCTGAAGTTTGCGGTATCCCCTTCGTATCTGACCCTCCGTGAACAACTGGGGTTGGCGATCCCGCGGGAAGCCGTTCCAACCGAACCCCAAGATCCCGATCCGGTGCAGGCTAGCTACCGATAGCCACACGAGGCGGCCCATTCCCGTATGCTCAGCAACCACGTATGATGCGCAGCCATTCTTCCAGCACAAGCCGCGGCAGCGTTCCCACCTCGCGTGTCACCTCGAAGTTGCGTGCCCTCGTGTTCCAGCCACGTCGCAGGCACTATGCGCCCCCCCGTGCCCACGCACTATGATGGGCGGGTGTTCAGGCACATTCTGCTAACTGTGACCGTCCTTACAGCTGCCCCCGGCGCCGCCAGCGCGGGGCCCGTCGCCCAGGATTTTGCGACTTTGGGGTCATGGCAGAAGGGATCGGCCGCCCCACCGTCTGTTTGGCATGCGCGCTGCGACAACTGCGGTCATGATCGTGGGCGCCCTAGGCGCGCTTTTCGGCCCGAAAATTCCCTCCGCTTTGGGTTGTAGTTGTGTCGCTCAGCGGGCGTCTCTGCTTTGGCCCGTACCAGGGTCACACGACGTCCGGCTCGACACCTCCATTGTGGTGGCGGTCTCCTCGGAGCCAGGGATTCGGTTCGAACTACGAGAGCTGGGGGGTGAGCTGGTTCAAATGGAGCCGGTCCGAAAAATCGAAGTGGCACCCGGGTGCGAAAATGGCGTCGTCGTGTTCAAGCCCCACAACGATCTGCCCCCGGGCCGCCCGTACACGCTGACCCCCATTTTCGATTCGGATGCCCTTTCCACCAGCCGAGCCCAGATTTTCTACACCGGCAGCGATCGTCGTTTGACGCCGACCTCAAAGATTAGTCTGTCTCTATTCGCCCAACAACAGGGCGGTCGACGCGTATCTTTCGTGTTCGCAGAATCCAGCGGCGAAAATCCCTTCATCATGGTCAGTCGCATGAGCGCGAGCACCAGCGTTCGAGTGGGGGGAAGGTTTCCAGCAGAGGAGCCGATCGGCGTTCGTGTTCAGGACCCGGGCTGTGCCTCCATCGAACTTGTGGATCTGGACGGGAAAACCATTCGAAGCGAAGAACTCTGTGAGCCGATCGCCTGCATCGAAAGTGGAAACGTTTCGGGGTCAGCATGCACGAGCGACACGAGGCCAGGCGCGTTTGCGATATTTCGGAACAAGGCTCGCGCCTGCGGCGGCCCCAGCGGATGCACCGTTGGAGGTGAAATTGGTTCCACTCCCTTTGTGATCTGGCCGCTTCTCGCGATCGGCTTTTTTACAGCGTTGCGATCAAGGGATCGTTCGAGGACTTTATAAGAGAGGTGTTTGTGATTGGCGATGCCGCGATGATTCTTCAAGCGAACGGCGCGCCTATTCCCGGAGTGAGCGCCGCGGCCATGCAGATGGGCCGGTACGTGGCGGGCCTAATTCGGGGCGAAATCCGAGCCCGCGCCAACCGGGGACAACCCTCGGCCCGCATTTCTCTATCAGGACAAGGGAAGTATGGCGACCATCGGACGGTCGCGCGGGGTAGCCAAAGTGGGGGGCCTCAAGCTAGGCGGCTGGCTGGCATGGCTCGCCTGGTTGGTCGTCCACATCTGGTACTTGATAGGATTTCGGAACCGAATCTTTGTGATCTTCGATTGGGCTCGGTCTTACTTTAGCTATCGTCGCGGCGCGCGTTTGTTTACCGGAGGCTGTCTTGAACCCGATCCCCTGTAATTCGCTCACCCAACGGCTACGACGACCTTAGAGCCGTTCGAGACAACCGCGATCCACAGTCCTCATTGAACCTGGCCCACGCCGAAAGCCAACACCAGTGGCGATGGATAAGGATTCGTGGGTCAGCCTTTCAAATCCCCGTGGCCTCGCGAACGTCAGCGACACCGATTGGGGCATAGATGGCGTAGATGGCGTAGATGGCGTAGATGGACGGGACCCCCGGCCATCTCGATGCACGTTCAACCAGGTCAGCGGCGCAGGGATGGGCGTGGACGTAGGCCATCGGTCTAGTCATCGATGGGTTCCAGGCCCGCGATACGGTTTTTCATTGCTTGAATTTCCTCCGGAGTGTGACCCTGCCAAGCCAGGACTTCGCGCAAGACCCGCAGCGGCTCAGAAGAGCGATAGGACTTCGTTGGATTGCCGGGGTACTTCTTGTCGGTAAGATTGGGGTCATCCATAGACGAGCCGGTCGGTTCCACCAGGTAGATTCGGCATGAACCTTCGCCCTTCGCCAGCTCTGCCCCCCAGATCGCCGCCTGCAGGGTCTCACTGAAATAAACCCAGGACGATCTTCGTGTGGTGTAGTTGGAGGGATAGCCGGGTTGAATGAGATCGCCCGGCTTCAGATCTGCCCGGGTGCCGTGGTGGAATCGCCGCGAGGCGGTTTCGGACTGTTGCGGTGGTTCAGGATTGATCATGGATGTTTGCTTTCGCCTTTCAGGTGCGGTCTCCCATCCTTGATGTCGAACACCGCCGCGTCGCCGCCTTCAAGCACCACGTCGACCTCAGGACGGTTGCGGTCGTGGAGTGAGCCTGAGCATAGGCAATTCCGACGCGGCATAGGGCACTGCTTCCGATTTGAGCAGAAGGGAATCGAAGGCCATTTCGCCGGGCGCTTCTTCTGAACGTCGCCGTCAGTGAGGGCAATGGATGTTTGGGCACCTGGCCCATACGGTTTCGGGCCGCGATTGCGATCAGCACCGCCTGACCTTCGGCGGCTGTTCTGAGCGAAAAGAAATTGTGCTTGGCAGAGTCACGCGCCCGCAAGGACTCGAACGTTTCCCCGCGCCGAAGCCCGGGTTTCACCGAACGGCGCGTGGGCGCGTAAGGTTGCAACGACCGCCTTCAGGCAGGCCGTGCGGGGTTTCCATGCCATCGGGCCGCCGGGTTCGATGCATTTTTCTTCCGGCCGGGGGGACAGCAGGGAAACAACCCCCAGTCGGGGATCTTGGAGATCTTGAGCGACCCCCGGTCGGGGTCTTGGAGGAGGGAAACGACCCCCGGTAGGGGTCTTGAGCGGTTGGGGATCTTGGGTCGGTGCGGGGAAACAACCCCCGGTAGGGGATCTTACTACCGCGCTCAGATGGCCTCGACCGTGCGCGCGAATCCGCGGTGGGCACCGAGGTTTGTCTACCTGTGGCAGGCCGTTCAGAACGGACGCGACATCGCGACCAGCGAGTTTTTTTTCCGACATGGAGCGTCACCTCGCTGACAAGTCGTGATACCGATTTGTCCCGAAGTGCAGCCCGCACGGTGCTCGGGTAGCCCTGGGTACTTACGTGCCCAGGGCCCCCACAGATCCGGGCGTGCGGGACTACCGCACCCGGC
>JAYUUT010000146.1:0-4842 GCA_043754455.1 Myxococcales bacterium | reverse complement strand
GGTTTTGCCCGTGACCAGGTGGGATCGGTTCAGTTTGGTCGATATCTGCACAGTCAGCCGACAACGACGTAGGGCCATAGCGGTGCGTTCGGTGTCGGGGGTTGCGGATAAGAAATTTCCCCCAAGCGCGAACAGCACCTGCGCCCGCCCGGATTCCATGGCTTCGATGGACGCGATGGTGTCAAGGCCCGGCGCGCGGGGGGGCGAGAATGAAAACCGCGCGCCCAGGCGATCAAGGAAGCCGTCGTCCATGCGTTCGGCGATGCCCATGGTGCGATCACCCTGCACGTTGCTGTGCCCGCGCACGGGGCACAGCCCGGCCCCAGGTTTGCCGATGCTGCCGCGCAACAGCAGCAGGTTCACGACCGATTGCACATTGGCGACACCGTTCCGGTGCTGGGTTAGACCCATGGCCCAACAGGCGATGATCCGTTTTGCGCCGCCAACAATGTCAGCTACAGCACGCATCATGGCGCGCGGCACACCGCTGTTTGTTTCTAGATCCGCCCAGGGCGACGATGCCAAATCTTCTGCCAGGGCCGCAAACCCTTCAGTCTGGGCCGCGATGAAGCCCCGGTCAATAATGGCTTCCGGGCCGCGCGCATCGGCATCCAGCAACTCCTTCATGACACCTTTCAAAAAGGGCACGTCGCCGTTAATTCGAACGGGAACGTGAAGGCGGGCGATGGCTGTGCCGGATCCTATGAGATCCAAGGGTTGTTGCGGATGCTGAAAGCGGATAAGGCCCGCTTCGGCCAATGGGTTGATGCTGACAATCGTGCAGCCCCGTCGTGCGGCTGCCTGTAGCGTCGAGAGCATGCGGGGGTGATTGGTGCCGGGGTTCTGCCCGATGACCAAAATGGCATCTGCCCGATCGAAATCTTCAAGCTGCACGGTCCCCTTGCCAACGCCGATGGTTTCGCGCAAGGCAACGCCGCTGGATTCGTGACACATGTCAGAGCAGTCCGGCAGGTTGTTGGTGCCGAATTGCCGCACGAACAGTTGGTACAAAAACGCAGCCTCGTTGCTGGTGCGGCCCGAGGTATAAAACAGCGCCTCGTCTGGTGACCCCAGGCACGCAAGTTCAGTTGCAATCAACTGGAATGATTCGTTCCACGAAATCGGCGTGTACCGCGTCTGCCCCGGATGACAAACCAGGGGTTCACACAGGCGCCCGGCCTGCCCCAGCCAGTGATCCGATCGGGCTGCCAGATCGGATAAGGTGTGGCGCGCGAAAAAGTCGCGATCCAGGCGTCGCGAAGTTGTTTCCCAGGCCACCGCCTTGGCGCCGTTCTCGCAAAACTCAAAAGTCGCTCCCCCGCCTGTTGGTTCGGGCCAGGCACAGCCGGGGCAATCGAACCCATCGCCTTGGTTCACCGCCAACAGGGCCCGCGTCCCGCGCCCCACGGCTTGGTTCTGGCGCAGGTGGGTGAAGGTAGACGCTATGGCGCCCAGGCCCCCGGCCTTCGTGGCGGGTTTCGTGATGACAATCTGCGCCGTGTCGTCGGGCCCCTGTGCCGCCGGTGGTTTGTTAGGCATGGGGATTTTCCTCGCGCCTTTTGTACAAATTCAGAACTGGCCCGTCCAGCGTCGCCGGCTGCCGCTTGCGGTCAAGAACGCGCCCAACGTTCACGCACTCTTGCCTGCGCGCGGCAGTGACGTTTTCTTCCCCGCGCCGTCCCTAATCTCCACGAGGGCATCACGTCCTCGGGTTCAGGACCCGGTTAGGCAGGAGACAATGCAGCAAACTTCCTATCTCCTTGTGTCCTTGATGGTAGCCGGTTGCGCCGGCGAGATAACTGGTAGCGAAGCCCCATTCGCTGATCCGGCAGGTGGCGGAACGCCCATGCCATCGCCTTTGTCGGGCGGGGGCCCAGGCGGGGGCAATGGCAGCGGCCAGGGGCCCACCGCTCAACAGCCCCCAGGTACTGATCCGACACGGCCATCAGCAGCCTGTGGGGCCGGTTTGAAGCTTCCCGCGTCGCCGATGCGCCGCCTGACGCGCACCGAATACAACAACACTGTCCGGGATCTGCTGTTCGTAAACACCAAACCGGCGACGTCGGTCTTCGACGAGGACGAAAAGTTCGGTGGTTTCTACGCGAACAGCATCGCCCCGATGACGCGGGCTGGTGCCGAGGCCTATTTGTCCTTGGGCGAAAGCCTGGCAGCCAACGTGGATCTGAGCAAGCTGGTCTCTTGCGATCCCACGCAGGGGGGGGAGGCGGCCTGCGCCCAGACCTTTATCACCACCTTCGGCAAGCGCGCCTACCGTAGGACGCTGGACGAGGCCGACATCCGTCGGCTGATGACCGTGTTCACAACTGGTCGAATGGGGGCAGACTTTCAAGCCGGGATTCGCCTGGTCATCACCGCCGCCCTGCAGGCACCTGGGTTCATGTACCGCCCCGAGGCCTCTGTGTCGGACAAGATCAATCTTTCAACGGCAGCCCTGTCGGGCTTCGAGCTGGCGTCGCGCCTGTCCTATTTCATCTGGTCCAGCATGCCCGACGATGCTCTGTTGGCGCTGGCTGAATCGGGGGCGATCACTAAGATGGCGACCCTGCAATCCGAGGTCCGACGCATGCTGGCCGACCCCAAGGCGTCGGACACTTTTTCGAGTTTTGCGCGGCAGTGGCTGGGCGTGCGCGGCATGCCGGACAAGGATCCCAAGTTGTTCCCCGACTTCAACGAAGGCCTCTGGACGTCGATGGGCGGCGAGGTCGATGCGCTGACGGACTACGTCTTCCGTCAAGGCGAGGGCAAGCTGACCGCCTGGCTGACCGCGCCGTTCTCGTTCGTCAATCCGCTGCTGGCCAAGTTGTACGCGCTGCCCACGCCGAAGACCAAGACCTTTGATAAGACAACGATGCCCGCTAACCAACGTTCGGGCGTCATCACGACGGCGGCCATGTTGACTATGCGCGCGTTCCCGAACGAGGCATCCCCCATTCATCGAGGCAAGTTCGTTCGTGAAAGTCTCTTCTGTCAAACGCCCCCGCCCCCGCCCCCCAATGTCAATGTCACGCTGGCGGTTCGCGACCCCAAACAATCTACGAAACAGCGTTTCGACGCTCATAGGACCGATCCGACGTGCGCCTCCTGCCACGAGCTGATGGATCCACTCGGTTATGCGTTCATGAACTACGACGCGATTGGACGCTGGCAGACGATGGACGGCGCCTTCCCCGTCGATGCCAATGGTGAAATCAAGGGCACGGTCAGCAGCAATGGCCCCTACCAAGGGCCCATCGATTTGGGACAGAAGCTAGCAGCCAGCGCCGAAGTACAGCGCTGCGTCTCGCGGCAGTGGCTGCGCTTCTCGCTCGGTCGGCCGGATGAAGATGGTGATTCGTGTGCGGTCGATGAGATGGCCAAGACGTTCTCTGGGGCGAACTTGGATATGCGCGAATTGCTGGTGGCAGTCGCGACCAGTTCGTCTTTTCGTTACCGCCGGATCAGCAACTAACTGGGGGACAGCATGCGAATTTCCAACTTGACCCGCCGCCAACTCCTCGGTTCGACCGCAGGTGGGATGGTCCTTGCCCCCTTTGTACCGCTGTTGTCGGCGGGCGCTGCAGGCGACAAGCCGCCTCTGCGACTTATCATGATGTACAGTTCGAACGGCACGGTGCGCGAAGCCTGGTTGCCGACAGTTACCAACGGCCAGCTGCAGCTACCCGCAATTCTGGCCCCGCTTGAAAAACACAAGGGGGACCTCGTTGTCATAGACGGCATCAAACACGCGGCGGGGGAAAAGGCCCAGGGCGGGCACGCAGGGGGGATTACGTCTTGCCTGACGGGCTCCGTGGGTAAGTTTGTTGGCTCCGTCATTCGCGCGCCGAGTATTTCTGTCGATCAGCACATCGCCAATACGGTTTCTAACAACCTAAAGTTCAAGGTCGTCAATCCCGGGGTGATCGTGGACACCTTCGATGCTGAGGTCTGTGCGTTTTCTTACACCGGGCCCATGCAGTACGTATTTCCTGAGAACGACCCTTTGAAGTTGTACGGCAGGGTCTTCGCCAACACTCAACTGCCGAGCGGCGGCGTTGCCGGTCCGACAAATGATCGGGCTAAGCTCGCCCGTCAAAGCGTCATTGACTACGTGCGAGCGGATCTGACGGCGCTCAAACCCAAGTTAGGCATGGACGACCAGCAAAAGATCGATCGCCACCTGCAGATCATTCGCGAGGTGGAGCAGGGGATTTCGACAGGGGCGGGCGCTGCCGCATCGGTCGACTGCAAGAAGCCGGGTGTCCCGAGTACCTCAATAACGAATGATTCCATCCCCAAAATTGGGGAGCTGCAGATGGATCTCCTGGTCACAGCGATGGCGTGCGACCTGAGCCGCGTGGGGACCCTGGCGTGGGGCCGCGCCGGCTGCAACCACCGGTTCACATGGCTTGGCAAGCAATTCGACCTGCCCGGGGGTGTTCAAGGCATCCACGCAGCCGCGCACGAAGAATTCAATCCAACCATGCGTTCCCTGTTAACGCAGATGCATACGTGGTACGCGGGGCGCGTGGCGGCCCTGGTCGACCGGCTGAAAGCGACCCCCGAAGGCAATGGGACCATGATGGACAACACGCTGGTGGTTTGGTTCAACGAGATTGGGGTGGGGTCAAGCCACTCCCTGAGCAACGTGCCGTGGGTCCTGATTGGGAACGCGCAAAAGCAGCTGAAGACAGGGCGTTTGTTGTCGGTACCAGGGAAGCCCAATAACGCGCTTTTGGTTTCGCTTTGTAATCTCATGGGTCTTGTCACCGTGAATACTTTCGGCGATCCCCAGTTTGGCAGCGGTCCGTTGCCCGGCCTGGTGTAGCCCCTCTTTAGTCAACG
>JAYUUT010000145.1:0-1979 GCA_043754455.1 Myxococcales bacterium | reverse complement strand
TATCGATTCCGGGCGCGCACGGTTGACCTAGCGGGCAACGGCCTGCGCTTTGTAGGCGTGGCGACTCCCGCCGAGGCGTTGTCGGAAAAAAAGCCCTATTTACGGTTCGAACCTGTGCCGTCCCCGACGTTGGTCCATCGCACGGCCATCACGGAAGGTGAACAGATAGAAAATATGGTGATTCGCACCCGCGTGAGCACCACGGCGTCGGAGGCCGACCTACCGTCAGCGTTGTTCAACGGGCAGAACGACCGGCATGTGCTTCCGCCCAAGACCACGCAGTTCAACGCCGAAACCCACGGCATGCTGGATGGCATTGCGGATGCGAAGGTGTCGTACCGGATCAGCGCGAAAGAAAAAGGATCGATTCAGGATCAGCAGATCCTGGACGAGACAACCGGTGCAATGGTGGCGGTGTCGGGCATCGTCCTTAAAGACGCCTTGGAAACGCCGGTGGCCAGTGTGGGCGTGTGGCCGCTGCCGGGCGAACCGCTGGCGCGGGGGCAATACATTCTGCATACGCTGGACAGCGTGGCGTTACCTTACCTGCCCGATCCCTTGTGCGCGGGGACCGCGATTCAGGATTTCCCCGGCCAGCCCTATCTGGCGGTGCCGTTCGTTGGGGGGTGGCCGACCCCAAAGACCTTCCGAATCACGCTGTTGTCGGGCGGATCCGAGGCGATAGGTGTTGATGGCGACGGCAATACCGTTGTGAAACTGCCGCCCGCCAGCATTGTGAAGCTGCGCTACAGCTCGTTTTTGGGCGACAGGGCGCTGGACGAAATGGCGATTTGGCAGAACATGACGGCGGCGGCGCGGGGATCTGACGACATCAAGAAATCGGTCCTGTTGGGCAAACATTGGATGTTGACGCCATCGCGGGAACTGCAACTGGTTCATGCCGTCGAACGGCCTATTGACGAGCCCCAAACCCACGCGGGCGCGCACCAAAGTGGATCACAAAAGGTGGTCGGACAGACCTTCACCTACGTCGATTTTGCCATCAAGACCCATTCGCACAGCACAGGCGATCTGCAGATTGACGGCCAATGGTTCGACATCGAAGATCGCGTGACCGAGTTGGGGCCACCCGTGCCCGAAAAACGGATAGGGCACGTGCTGGACGTGAAGGTGGATTACGAAGAGGCGACGGTCCTAATCCCGAAGCCCAACGACAAGGGCAAGTTCCCGAAACACGAATTTGGCGATACCAAACACCGGCGCGTGAATTATTTCGCCACGGGGACGACGCGGTTTCGCGAGTATTTTCCTCCTTCGGTGTTCAACAACCGGGCATTGATCACGCTGGCGGGGCCCAGTTTGAACGAGGTGAACATTCTGTCGTCGGTCAGGCCGGATCCGCCCCGTGTGCTGTACATCGTGCCGACCTTCAAATGGCAGGATTCCAATGACGGAAAATCGCATACGCGGCTGGGGCGCGGGTTGCGCGTGTATTTGGACAGGCCCTGGTATTCGTCGGGCATCGACGAACAGTTGGCGGTTTTAGTGGCGCCGCAGGCCGGGATCAAGGGTGTGGATGCTGACACCTGGAAATATGTGTCCGAATGGGGTGCGGATCCGGTTTTCGATTCCGAAGGGCCGAAGGTGGAACTGGGGCCGCAGCACCTGATCAACAAGGTCCATACCCAGACCAATCTGGAACTGGCTGAACAATCGTCACTGCCAGTGACCGCGTGCGCGTTCGACGTGCAGTTCAACAAGGAACGACAGTTGTGGTACTGCGATATCGAAATGGATCCGGGGGCGACGTATTTCCCTTACGTGCGTTTGGCCCTGGCGCGTTTTCAGCAGTGGTCAATCCCTGGGGTTGAACTGTCACGCATGGTCCGTACCGAATTTGCGCAGTTGGTTGCGGATCGCGGCGCCACGGTCAGCCAGTCCTCTGATGGATACATTGACGTATCCGTTGCGGGCCCCAGCGCATCGACCGAGATCGGACGGAACCTGCCCAATCCACC
>JAYUUT010000144.1:0-2738 GCA_043754455.1 Myxococcales bacterium | reverse complement strand
GGTGTCATGTCCCTTCAGGAGTACAACAGCGGGGGCTGACCCGCCCCGGTTTGGTTCGTCGGTTCCTTCCACCTGGAGAGCACCATGCCCGATCGCATTCCCATGACCCCACGCGGGTTGAAAAACCTGCGTGACGAGCTGAGAAACCTGCGCGACGTCGAACGGTACAAAAACGTTCGCGACATTGAAGAGGCGCGCGCCCACGGCGACCTACGGGAAAACGCCGAGTTCGCCGCGGCCAAAGAACGTCAGGCCTTCATCGAAGGACGGTCGCGGGAGATAGAAGGGACCATCGCCTTGGCCGAGGTCATCGATCCGGGAAAACAGACCGGTACCCGCGTGATCTTCGGTGCCACGGTGCGCCTGTCCGACACCGACAGCGGCGAAGAAGTGACCTATGACATCGTTGGTCAGAGCGAAGCCGACATCAAACAGGGCCGCATAGCGGTGTCCGCGCCGCTGGCCCGCGCGCTGATTGGGCGCGACCAAGGCGACACCGTAACACTACGAACCGCCAAAGGTTCGCGCGAATACCAGATCCTGCAGGTGCAGTTCCACGCCCAAGAGGAATAACCCAGGTTAAAGTCAGGGCGCCGTCTGCCCCGAACCCCATCGATGGATATCTACGCCCGCCGCATAGCCTGGACAAGCGCCGTCATTCACGGCCTGGTTCACGCGTCAGTTTTGCTGTTGCCCCCGATTCTGGGCGACCTACGGCGCGACTTTCAGGTGCCGATGATGGATGTTTTGGCGGCCGCTAACGCGATGTACTTCGTTTTTGGAATGGCGGCCATTCCCGCGGGATTTTTGGCAGATCGCTTCGGATCCCGGCGCATGATGACGGCCGCGACGATGGGCTGCGCCATGGCCCTGCTGCTGCTCAGCCAGGCGCCTAATTTCACCGTATTCGCCGGGGGGCTGGTTCTTTTGGGGCTGGCCGCGGGCGTGTACCACCCAAGCGGCCTGTCCCTGTTGTCGCGCGGTGTTGCGTCTCCCGAACGGGGGCGGGCCATTGGCATTCACGGCGTCGGCGGAACCTTCGGCGAGGCCCTGGCCCCCGCGTGGGCGGCCCTGTTTGCAGCCCAGCTTGGATGGAGGTGGGGGTTCCTGGCGGCAGCGGCCCTCGCGTTTGGCTGTGCGGGGTTGACCCTGACTCTTCCCAAAACCGCAATGGCGCGGGACCATCACCACGCACCTCGGGCGACCTTCGGCCAATCCATGCGTCTGTTCGCTAGAACCCTGGCCAACTTCTGGGCCAGCCGCCCCCTGCGCTGGTTGCTTGTGTCCACCATCGCCGGTGGGCTGGTGTACCGCGGGGTGCTGACCTTTTTGCCACTTCATTTCTCGGACAGCGCCGGTGGGACGTCCAACGCGTCGTACCTGACATCCGCCATGTTGATAGCCGGGATGGCCGCCCAGAGATTCGGCGGTGAACTGGCCGACCGTTTGCCGCGCGAACGGTTGTTCCTAGCCGAGGTCGCCCTCTTCGTGCCCGTTTTGGTGCTGCTCGGACTCACCTCAGGGCTAGGCCTCGTGGTGCTGGCCCTGACCTTTGGCTTTCTTTGGTATATGGCACAACCCCTGTCGCAGGCGCTAACCGCGGCCTACGCCGACACGCACGACCACGGCCTTTTGTATGGGATCCAGTTCGCGGCGACCTTCGGCATCGGATCGTTTGCAACCTCGTTGGGGGGGCTGCTGATGGACCGCGGCGGCACGTCATTCGCCTTCGTCGGATTCGGCGTCGTGGCCCTGTTGCAACTGGGGGCGGTGGCCTTTCTGGTGCGGTCCACCACCCAATTTTCAGCGCGATCGCCGGCGGTTCCTGGCTGATCGCCGCCGACACTGGCAATGTGTCCTTTACCACCATCTGCGGGAATCTAACGCCGGGATTCCTTTCGGCCCGCTCGCGAAGCCAGTCCAATCGCTGTTTAACGGGTCTGGACCGCGGCCGGATTCGCTTCAGATCTCCGCGGCAGCGTTCGAACGCGTGTGCTGCCAAAAGGCGCGGGCGTCCTCCTGAGTCCAGGCTGGAACGGAAGCCAGCTGGGTCAAGGCGTTTCGAAGTTCGACCACCGACTGAAATCGGTCGGCCGGACGTTTGCTAAGGCATCGCAACACCAGATCATCAAGTCCCGGAGGTAGGGCCTGCCGGCGTTGAAGGGAAGGCCGAAGGGGATCAGCCTCTACGTGGGCGGCTAGAAACGCCTGGGGCGTGACGGCCGTGAAGGGCGTCACGCGGGTCAGCAGGAAATAGAGCGTCGTTCCCAGGGCATAGATATCGCTGCGCGGATCAGCAGGGGCGCCATGCCACAGCTCGGGCGCCAGGTAAGGCGGCGTACCAGGAAAGAGGCCAGTCTGGGTCAATTGCGCGGCGGGATGGGCATCAAGAACCAGCGCCACGCCGAAGTCGAGCAACTTGATGAAATCGTGATCGTCGCCCACACGCGTGACGAAGAGGTTCTCGGGCTTGATATCCCGGTGAATGATGCCCACGGCATGCGCCTCGGCGAGTGACTCGCACGCTTGAATGATGAACCGAATGGCACGGCCGGGGGGAATGTACCCATGGGTGCGAACCAGTTCTGCAAGGTCGATCCCCCGCAGATGTTCCATCGCGATGAAATACACCCCATCATCGCTGGCCCCGAAGTCATAAACCCGCACCGTGTGTTGGCCGTGCAGAAGGCTGGTGGCGTAAGCCTCCCTTTCAAACCGCTGGACCGCAGAAGGATCCG
>JAYUUT010000143.1:0-23443 GCA_043754455.1 Myxococcales bacterium | reverse complement strand
CATGCATGCCTGGAACAAGAACCCCACCCCGTTTGAATGGACGAAGCCCGCAAAAGCAATCATCAAGTCACACCGCAGAATGCTTGACCGGATTTCCAGTTCGGTGCACTAGATTTTGGTTGGGCACCAGATCGTCCAGGTCAACCACCAGTGAAGGCTTCGTGGATGATCCCGTCGTTTTTCCCTTGCGATGGGCGGTGACCATGGCGATTTTTTGTCCGTCAAAACTAAGGGCTGCCATCACGCGCTTGGTTCGATCGGTGATCAACATCTGTAGATCCTGCGCGGCGACTTCGATCTCGATCAGGTGCAGCACATCGCGGTTTAACAGCGATGCCCCGGGGTCCGACCGTTCGTCACCCGGGCCATCGGCGGAAATTTTTCGTGCAGCATCCGCTATTGGCACGACCGTCATGTCCCGATTCATGGCGGCGTCGTCCGGTAGGGCTGACCCGGCGTCCAGTCCGGGTTGGTCCTTGGCATCGATGGATGACCCCGGGCGACGTTGTTCAATCGTGTTAGGCAGGTCCGGGTCTGATGTGCTCCCCGGCGCACAGGCCCAAAGTGCCACGCAGCTCGGGGCTAAAAATCTCGATCTGAACCAGGTACCCGGGGTGTACACGGACGGTACGATGACGCGCACTCCGCAATCGAACTACACCGGTATTGCCTTGAAACCCGCCTGTATTGCCCTACTAGTGCACCGTCTTCGAAATAGCGTCAAGTCCGGCCGACGATCCGGGCCGAGCGCAGCGTTACTCCTCCTCGCAATAGCTACGGCTATTGGTCGTCGTCGCGCCTTGCGCTCGGCCCGGCTTGTCGGCCTCCGCTTTGACGCTATTTCGAAGACGGTGCCCTAGAACTGGGTGCGGCTGATGCTCTGATGCAGTTGTGCTGGGGCCGGGTGCTTTGGGGGCCTATGGGCTGAATCAAAACGAGTAAGTCCGGCGCATCGCCGTGTGAGGCCAGGGATTGACGGGGAGGGAGCCCGCCCGTTCGATGGCCAGCAGGCGGTTGTATTTCGCGAGGCGTTCGGATTGCGTGATGGAACCGACTTTAATTTGGTCGCCGCCAAAGCCCACGGCCAGATCGGCCAGCCAATCGTCCTCGGTTTCGCCACTGCGGGCGCTGACGGTGACGGCCCATCCCGCGTCCCTCGCTAACGAAAAAGATTGGCTGGCTTCGGTCAGGGTTCCGATTTGATTGACCTTCAACAATAAGGCGTCGGCGGCGCGCGCGGTTGCCGCTTGGGCGATGCGTGCCGGATTGGTGCACAAAAAATCGTCACCCATGACCAGTGCCTGTCCGCCAAGCCGCTGCACCAGCAGGGGCCAGTGGGTCCAGTCGTCCTCGGCTAGGCCGTCTTCGACACTGACCAGGGGATAGGCCCGAACCCAGTCATGCAGGCGATCAATCATTTGTGGGGGGGTTAGGGCCTGGCCATCCAAGTGGTAGACGCCTTGGTCGAAAAAATGGCTGGCGGCGACGTCGATGGCCAGCGCCATGTCGCGCCCGGGGGTCAGCCCCGCGTCCTTGATCGCGGTCATTGCGTCTTCGATCATGGTGGTGGCATCGGGAAATGGAGGGGCCAGTCCCCCTTCGTCGGCACGCAAGGGGCGCTGCCCGTATTTGCTGGTCACCAGGCGTGTGGCTGCCTGATAAACCGCAAAAGTGGCGCAAAGACATTCGTCGACCGTTGCTTGGGTGGGGACAAGGAGCACATCCTGTATGGCCACTTGCCCGCCGGCGTGTTTGCCGCCGCTCCACAAGTTGATGGTGGGACGGGGCATTCGGCTCGGGGCCGCTGCCCCACAAAGCGTCGCCAGGTGCTGAAAAAGAGGTCGTTGGAGGGTCGCCGCATGAGCCCGCGCAAAGGCCAGAGACACGGCCAAGATGGCGTTGGCGCCCAGTCGGCGTTTGTCCGGCGTCCCATCCAGCGTTATCAAAAACGAATCCAATTGGCCTTGGTCAAGATCGGGGGGGTTGGCACCGCAAACCGCGGCGCGGATCTCGCCATTTATGTTCTGAACAGCGGTTCGACACCCGAGGCCCGCATAGCGGGTGGGATCGCCATCGCGCAGCTCGAAGGCCTCGGCCCGACCCGTGGACGCGCCCGATGGCACCGAAGCGCTTGCGGTCGTGCCGTCGTGCAACGTGCAGGTCGCAGACACGGTGGGACGGCCGCGGCTGTCCAAAATTTCTTGGGCGGACAGATATTCGATCGTGGGCATGTCACGACACGATACCTCGGGACGGGGTTGCTGCCCTTGAATCAGTGAAGAAGCGCCGCGACCTTGGCTTTGATTTCGTCCACGGGGATAGGCGCGCCGTTGTGGATCATACGGATGATTCCGTCGGGGCCTACCAGCACCAGGGCGGGGATGCCGGTCTGGCCATAGCGATCCAATTCATCGGCCATGGCCCATCCCACAGCGTAGGGCAGGGGGTTGTCCCGCAGGGCGGCTTCGACCGGAGCCAGATCTTCGTCAATGGAAATACCCACCACGGTCAGCCCCTGGCCTTCCATTTCGCGCGCCAGTTGCGCCAGGGCGGGCATGGTTTGGCGACAGGGTCCACACCACGTGGCCCAAAAATCGATGAGCAGGACTTTGCCGCCCAGATCCTTACCCAGCTTTGGGGCGCGGTTGATCCATTTGTCTACCGTGATGAGCGGGGCTACGGTGCCCAGGGGATTTGGTTTTTCGGTCCTCGTGGCGGTCGCGATCTTGGGCGTGGCCTTGGAGGCTGTTTGAGATTTCGCGGCCTGCAAAGGGGCCGGCATCCGGGCGTCCTTGAGGGAGCGGCGCACGATGGGGATCTCTTCGACCTTGGAGGCCCCGTTTCGCTTCACCGAGAGGATCACGCGTGTGTCGGTTTCGCCGCGTATCCATGTGACCACTTCGACAAGATCACGTTTTTGGGCCATCTTTCCATCAACCGCGACGATCTCATCACCGGATTTTAGCCGGGCCAGATCAGCCCCTAGCCCGGGCGCGACCCTGTCGATTCGCACCTTGTCCCCGTCGGGTTTAAGCGCCGCCCCTATGCCCGCGTCCCGGACAGGACGTTTGCCCTCCCGCACTTGCAGCGGCGTTTTTCCCGGCGCCACAGCCGAAAAAGCAGCCCGCGAGGCTATCGGAGCGAGAGCCAAGAGCAGAAACAGGAACCATCGACGAATCGGGTGAGGAAACATCGGCACAGAATGCCACGTGAAGAGGCAAGTCTCAAAAAGGCCGTGAATCGTTAGTTAGCGTCACCGCGAATCACGGTGACAGAAACGGGCGGAAGCGTGAGCGTCGCGGGAAGGCCAAGGGGAAGGGGATCTTCATGGAGGCCGTCCTGGGTCACGGTCGATAACGTTACCGCGGTCAGCGGCGTGTCCACAAGCAGCACCAGTGTCACGGGGGAATTCCCACGGTTGGTCAACAAGATGCTGCGTTTGCGATCCGATGCAACCGCGAACGCCGCGATGGTCTGGGGTGCATCAGAGGTGGCGAAGGTCGGTGTCCCTACGAACGCGTCGTTGAAAATGCGTGCCACATGGGCCGATGGCCGCAGGGCGAAATCCTGGTCGAACTTGCCGTACCATCCATCGTAGTCGCACCAAGCGGCTGCGCCGGTAAGCGGGCTTTGGGCCAAGGCGGACATGGCCAAAGCATCGAACACGGCCCCCACGGGTCCTTCCATGTAGGCGTTGGGTGCGCGCCAGGTCACGTTATATCGGGTAAGGAAAAGATCCACGGGATGTGGCACGTGCCGGGCCAGCAGATTTTTCAGGTGAACGCCTGGGGCACCAAAACTTTCGGCGGCGTCAAATAGACCCGTTGGCGTCGCGCCGAGATCGTGTGCGCCCCAAAAATGGTACGAAAAAAATCCTAACTCTGGGGCTGCCGTCTTGATGAAAGGCACGACGCTTTTGTGCCATGGGTGGGTAAACCCCGGGCCCCCAACCTTGATACTTGGATCGATCGACTTCATGGCCCGGGCAATTTTCACAAACAGCGCCCCCTGTCGCTCTCCTTGATCCTGATACGCCCCTTCTAGTTCGTCGAACACTTCGAACAATTCAATTTTCTGTCCCAGTTCTGTATTCAGGACCCGAACAAGGTCGGCGCAGAAGGTGATGAACGCAGGTTCTTGGGAAGGATCAAGGGGTTTGCCTTGATCGCCTAAGTACGCGGGCCACACGGGAATGTTGACCATCGTCAAAGGGCGCGACGAAAGGCCTTCCTCAAACGTGCGGGCGATTTTCTTTCTGTCCCAACGATAATCCGCCGTGTCGGGGTTTTGCACCCACCCGCGATCATGGGTTGCGGAATCTGTGACCTCCACGCCTAATCGTATGAAGGACAAGTGTAGGGCTGACAGCGGCGTCAGGTAGCGGCGGTTGCGATCTGGGGCACCCACCCGAGAATTTAAAAGCCCCACGGTGTTCAAGCCAAATACCCACCCTGGCTGGGGTGCCCCCGTGGAATGGCCAAAATCCACCTTAACGGTAACGGCTGCAATGGTCGACGCCGACGTGACGGGCAAAGGTGCTGCCAGGTTGGCCAGCTGCGGGGGCGTCATTGTTACCGCATATCGGGGAAGATCCACGACAAGTCGCGTTCCGGCCGACAACTGGCGTCGCGGCAAAAGTGGCCCCCGCACAATCCCAAAGCCCCCTGTGACATCGACAATCAGGATGAAGGCGGTCCATTGCACGCGCGCTGTGCCTTGAGACAAAGAAACCGAAAATGGACCTGCTTCCACAACGAACGCGTGGGTCGAAGATGGTTCGATGGCGATATCCATATTCCCGTCATCAAGAGCTAGACCCGGGCCCGTTGTCATGCGGGCGTGGGCAAAAGGGGCCACTTTTACGCGCGTCTTTGTCGCCGCAAACGAAATCACGATGGCATTCGAAGCGGTCGACATCAAAAGCCTTCCATCGCGATCGACGCGGCCATGTTCGACTTGATAGGAAATAGGTGGCGTGTCGCTTTGGCGTCGCGAAATCCAAGTCGCTAGCAGCGCCGTCAGGCCGAACGCAAAGACCCATAAATGACGACGAGGGCGGCGTTTCATGGTGGATTGAAGGCGCCGCCGCCCTTGCGCAATCCTATCGGGGGACGGCTGCCCCAGATGCTGCTGGGCCAACTCCCGCAGTCTGGGAGGAAACGAAAAGGGCTTCTTGTCCCAGGGATCAGGCTTCAAGATCGTTCCCTTCGCGTCCGGTTCCAACCACAGGGGGTGAATCTGCATAGGGTTGCAGCACGGGATCCCGCGCAATCCAGGCGGCCATCCGTGCCCCTGCATGAGCCGAGCGTCGTTTTACGGTTGCCTCAGACGCACCCACCGCAGCCGCGACCTCACCTACTGTCAACTGTTCGAACGCCCGCAGTCCGTAGATCAGCCGATCGCGGGGCGTTAATCTATCTAGCAGTTGATAAAGCCGCCGGACAGCCTCGCGCCCTTCATGATCAGCGTGTGCAACGGGGGCCTCGGGCAGCTCAGAGGTGGGCGCGAGCCGCATGATCCGACGAACCCAACGTCGGCGTAGTTCCCCGTGGACGACCCGCACGCAGATGGAATACACAAAACTTCGAAGGGCTGTCGGATCTTGCAGGGTATGGATTCGTCGAAACAGGCGCAAAAAAACTTCCTGCGCTAGATCGTCAACGTCGTTGTCCCCGACGGCCCGTTCCAAAGTGCCATAGACCATCCCTGAAAATCGATTCCACGCGACCGTGGGGGCGTCGGGGTGGCCCCCTATCAGCGCTTGGGCCAACGCCTGGTCGCTGCCTACCCCATCAGCGGACGGGTGGGGCAAGGCTGATGCGGCGTTTGCGCGCCAGGGCGGGACATCGGGCACAGACGAACATTGTATCAGCCGTGCCAGGGCCGGGGCGACCCGGCTGAAACCGCCTTGCATTGGGGCGCAGTTTCCTCTGGCTCGCAAAGGGGATCATAAATCGAAGGGCTGCTTCTTTGGAGCCGAAGTCGTTTTTGTGAGCCCGTGGGTCTTCGTTACGGCACTGCGCCTCAAACCCTTGAAAAAAATTGTGTGTCAAGCCGGGTTCTTCGCGTCGCTTGTGTGCGTGGCCAGTTGCGTTGGCGCGATCGATGATGAGGGGCATTTCGTTGAACCAATCCCCGGCGCCCGCCCCGCCGTGGTCAGCGCGCGCATGTCGCCTTCGTCCGATAATTCCGGGCCCATCCAGGATGCCGACAAGACGTACCCCCTCAAGGTGGGGGCAGGCCCTCTGCCGCTGCGGCGGCTTGGCAACGTGGAATGGGTGAACACGGTTGTGGACCTTTTGGGCCTTCCCGAATCGCAGAGGGCGGCGCTTGCCAACGGAATGCCTAGCGAAGAGGTGGGCGTCACGGGGTTTTCCCTTCCCGGCCTCTTCGGCGTCTCTGAGGTGATGCGGCTAGGGGAAAAAGCCCGACAGGCACTCAAAGCGATGCCGATGGCTGCGCTGCCAGGCTGTGTGGGCACCAACGAGACGGCCTGCGCACGGGCGTTCCTGACGCCCTTCATTGGACGTGCGTTCAGACGCCCCGGCACCCCTTCAGAAATTGACGAATTGGTGGCGTTGTGGCCGCAGCTTCGGCCGGCACATTCTACTTACGTCGAAACTCTAGGAGATCTTGTGGTTGCGGTGCTCCAGACACCTCAGTTCCTGTATCACGGCCTTGAATCGACGACCCAGCCACCCGCCCGTGGGGACGTGGTGCCGCTATCTGAACACCAGCTTGCTTCGCGTCTTTCCTATTTCCTTTTGCGTACATCGCCTGATGAAGCCTTGCGTGTGGCTGCAAACGAAGGTCGCCTGACCGATCTTGTGGAACTGGAACGGCAGACGCGTCGAATGCTTGGTCTCCCAGGAGCAAAGGACGTTGCCCCCGATCTATATCGACAACTATTGCAGATTGACGACGTTGCCCATGTGTCAAAAAACGAAAAGACATTGGGAATCTTTCCGTCGTCTTTGCGGGACAGCATGCAGGCGGAGGTGACATCGTTCGTCAAGGATCTGTGGAGCGGATCGGGGCCTGTAGCGATGGGGCAGCTCTTGGGGGCGTCACATTCGTTCGTTGACGAATCGCTTGCTAAACATTACGGAGTTTCTGGTATTTCTGGTGCTATTGCGCGCAAAGCAACCCTGCCCGGTGATCGGGCGGGCCTTCTAACCATGGGGGCGGTGATGACCGTCACTGCGGGGTCCACGGAGCCATCGCCCATCAAACGTGGCGCTCTGATTCGGCAGCGTTTCTTGTGTCAACAGCTTCCTGCACAACCAGCGGTGGTCCCTAGCTTGCCGGCTGCGATCACGGGGGTCACCCTGCGCGAACGGTTGGATCAGCACAAAAGCGATCCGGTTTGCAAGGGATGCCACGAACTGCTGGAACCGGGGGGGTACGCGTTCTCAGCGTACGACGCTGTTGGCCGGTGGCGGCCCCTGGAGGGAGACAAAATGGTTGATTCAAGCGGTACCCTCGTGGCGGTTGACAACGGCAATCGCAGCTACGGCAATCTGCGAGAATTTGTCAGCGTTCTAAACGGTAGTCCTGAACTGCAGCGCTGCGCTGTTCGGCAGTGGTTTCGATACGCGCTTGGACGTCCCGAGGGTACGGGGGATGAAGCCACCCTGGGGGCCTTGGACGCTGGCTTCTCTAAAACCGGGTTCGATTTACGAGAGCTGCAAGTTGCCATCGTTAAGTCCAACTCATTTACCCTTCGGGACCGTAGTTCCGTCGACAAGTAGGGGATCTGCAACCATGAAGCATTTGCCATCGCTGTCACGTCGCCGGGTGCTTGGGGGCCTTTCGGGCCTAGCTGGCACTTCGGCATTTCTTCCTCTTTTAGAGGCGACGGATGCGCGCGCTGCCGCTGGATCGTATCCGTTGAGGCTTCTGGTCATTGTATGGCCCGACGGCGTAATTGGCGGGGACACATTTTTTCCGCCGCTTACAAAACCAGATGGCGCCCTGGTTATTGACAAGGCCCACCCTCAGCTTGCCCCGCTGATTCCGTTTGCGTCCCGTCTGTCTATGTTCGGTGGTCTCATTTTTCAAACTCAACTCGATTCTGGCAGCTCGAGTGGCCACCAGTCTACGCCCTGGCTCCTTACGGGAAAAAAAGGGGTGCCGTTCGAAGGCACCTGGGACGGCGTAAAAAACACCGCTGCGGGGCCCTCGATTGACCAGTACATCGCCAATCAACTGCGCGCCACAGGCATCGTCACCAGGTTTCGCTCCTTGGTGACCCGCGTTTCGCCCGGCAAGGGCAACGGCGGCTCCGCTTCAGTATTTGGACCACCTATCGCCAATAAGTACAACGCGCCCATTCCTGAACACGACACCACGAAGTTATTCGAAACGTTGTTTGTCGATCCGTCGGGCGTGGGTGTGACCCCCGAGGAGGCAGCGCGCCGCCGCCAAGCGGGCAAAAGCGTGCTTGACTATCTATCACGCAATCTTTCTCGCATCGGTCGAGCCGCAAGTGCCGACGATCGTGCCAAATTGGAGGCACATCTGGCTGCTGTTCAAGAATTGGATCGACAACTGACCGCTTCGGGCAAAAGCGGCTGTGTTGCTCCCCCTGCTGCTTCCGTAGGGTCCGATCTCAATGGCAAAGTCCGTGTCATCTCAAAAACCCTCTCGCAATTGACCGACCTGACAGCGGCCGCCTTTAGCTGCGACCTTGTGCGCACGGCTGTTATTCACTGGGAAGGCCCATGGGACTTTGCCTTTCCGGCCCCTGGTGAGATTGTGCTCAATGACGGCGCTGCGGCGGGTCCGTTCATCAACGAACACACCGTGGCCCACGAGGCCCCCGGCAGTCGCGCGGCAGTGGAAAGGAAGCTGCTGATAGACCGCTGGTTCCATGCACGGTTTGCCGAGACGCTGGCGCGCCTCGACGCTGTGAAGGAAGGAGACGGAACGTTGCTCGACCACACCGTCGTTCTGTTCGCGAATAACATGGGCGACGGGGCTTCACACTACATTGGCGATGTTCCTTGGTTGGTCGCCGGAGGTGCGGGTGTCATCAAACCAGGGCAGGTCCTTCGTGGGCCTCGGGGCGACAAATTCAGAAAACTCATGCCCCATGTGCGCCTTTTGCGTTCGCTGGTTTCTGGTTTTGGATTTTCCGCCGACGCGTTTTCTGATCCCACCTACGGGGACGATCTGTCTGGCGTATTGGTCTGATTCAATCCGCGATTGCTGCCGCAAAACGACTAATCAATTCGCCGATTGTCTGCGGGGGTTGGTGGATCAGTTGTTGTGTGACAGCTTTTTGACGAATCCGCGCCTCCGTCGACAGATATTCAAGGGGTGATCGACCGATAACGCGCGCCAAGAGACAGGCCAGCGTGTGACGGACGGCCCTAGCCTCAAACGTTGATGAAGGGGGTGTGGCTGCGTTCACATATTCAGACCAGAACATCCTTGCCGCCGTGACGAACTGTGATTGGTAGGCCTTCATATGATGGGCTTTTGACAGCAGATGGGTCAGGGCAAATCCGACGTCAAAGGCCCCGTCCCCGAAATGGATGACTTCATGGTCGAGGAGGACCAACCGTGAATCCCATATCAAAACATTTTTTGGGGAGTAATCGCCGTGCACGACTGTGTCAGCAACCGCCCGGGTTTCGACCACTAGATTGCGTAGAAAATCGGCAGATTCCCCCGTCAGGGATTCGGCGGCAAACAGATAATACGGTTCAAGCCGCAAAGCCTCGAAAAATGATCGATCGGAAAAAAAACCTTGCGCGTGGGGATCGTTTCGTCCCGATCGGTGCACCATCCCCAAACATCTTCCAAAAGACCGAACCGCATCTTCGTCCACCTGCCCCCGCAATAATAGATCTTTCCAGTTGTCATGCGGCTGTGGCACAGCGGACATGGCCAGAATGTGAGCGGTCTTGTCCTCGAATACGAATTCTGGGACTGTCCCCGCAGGCAACACCTGCGCAAGCCAGCGCAATCCGGCGGCTTCCCGGTGAACCCGTGCCGGATCGGCAAACCAATCGACCGCGACGTTCAGTTTATGCAGCGCCTGTTTGAGAACCCAGGCTTCCCCCGACGGACGTTCAACCAAGACCGTGCGGTTCGACACGCCCCCGGTCAGGACGCGATGGGACGGGGTTTCTAAGGCCGGAATATGGCCCCGATCGCGCAGGTACGCGTTCAACTGATCGGGGTCATTGATGTCGAAAGACGATGCCACCCGGGCAGGATAGCCCCACGTCGTGGCCGTTTGCGCAGCAGCGCTCGGAAAACGACTGAAACCCTCAATTTTACCGACCTTGTCGTGCCACCGTGGAGCCCTGGGCCTTGCCAAACCGATCAATCGGCGTCAGATCATGGGGGAGGTCCGTCATGCTCTGCTCTCAGGGATTCCTTCGCTTTGTTGCACAGGGTCGAACCCTGATTCCTTCCTTAGCTTTGGGTGGGATCGTTTCCTATGCATCTGTGGCCCGCGCGCAGGAGCCGCCCAAACCACCGGTGACCGCCCCCCCGCCTGCTGTGGATTCGGACGCCCAGTTCAACGCCCCGGCGCCGCTCCAAACAGCATCGCCCCAGATCCCACCGCCGCCCCCCGGTGCCTATCCCCCGCCGCCCCAACCCAATGGGATGCCGCCTGTGTCCCCCTCAGGCTATGGACCACCCCCCACAGGGTATGGCCAGCCTCCGGGGCCGCCCAACTATTCTGGTCAACCTTGGCAAGCGCAACCGGGATATCAGCCCCCACCGCCGCCCCGGGGGGTGTACCGCCCCTTTAGCTTGAGCGCTTCGATTGGCCCCGGCGTGATCAAGGGCCCTGGTGAGAGGGGGGTCGGTCCGAACTTTAGCGTCCCCCGCCTAGGGTTCGGCCTGGCTCCGAATGTGCAGCTGACTGTGGGTCTAGAATTTGCGGTGCTCAGCACCATGACCCCGGATACTAGGAAAAATTCAAGTTTGTGGCTGCGTATTTTTTCTCTCGGCGTCCAAGCCCACATCCAAGAGCAACTCTATCTGCGGGGCACGGTTGGATTCAGCAGCATAGGGGAGGACTCAGATAGCGGAAGCACCTCTGGTGGGGATGGCACATCCTTCGGCGGAGCGGTCGGTTTCGAGTTCCTGACGGCCTCTCATACCGCGCTGGCCGTCGAGGTGGCTGCATCAGCCGCGCACTTCTCTCGCGATCGAGAATGGTGGTACACGGCCGGACCTCAACTCGTATTTTCTCTGTTTTAGGAGAACGTGCCATGGGTAAATCGCGCATCGTCTTATTTTTTGTCCTGGGGTCGATGGGGGTCGCATGCGCCCACAGGCCCACCACCTATCAACCATCTGCAGCGGCGCCGCCTGCAGTGTTCAACGTTCCCCAGCAGGATCCGAAGGGGACGATTCAGGTCATGTCACTGGGCGGTGAACGTCTGGCAACCGGCGATGGGGCGATGTTCTTGCACATCAGATTGTTGGTTCAGAACCGATCTGATGATCAACGCTGGTCTGTGACGCCGATGGATCAGGTTGCGGTTTACGATGGTCTCGGGCGCGCGGCCGTTGCCTTCGCGGAAACGAACCCCAAAGGATCGTCCCCGGTTTTGAACCTGGCAGCGGGACAGCAGGGGCAACTGGAATTGTACTATCCCTTACCTGAGGATCACGATCCGCCGCGTGTTTCTGTGCAGTGGCGTGTTCAGCGTGGCAGCGTGGCTGTAACTTCAGCCGCCGTTTTTGACCGCGCTTCGGGCCGAGACGCACCGGCGTACGGTTATGCTTATGCCCCGCACAGCCAGGTTTATGTGGGCGTCGGCATGGGCTGGTGGTGGTATCCGGGGTGGAATGGCTATTGGGGCCCGGGTTATATGGGGCGTTCCTATTACGGATATGGACATGGGTATGGAGGGTATGGGCCAGGGCGCGGCTACGCCCCTGGCTACGCGGCGCCCGCTGGTGGAGGTGGTGGTTGGCGTGGCGGCGGTGGCGGCGGTGGTTCACCTGCTCCGATGGCGCCCTCCGGCGGTGGCGGCAAAAGCCCCTGGCGAAGCCGACGCTAAACGGGGTAGATGCTGGTCTCGTTGTTTTTTCAGTCGTACGATCCTTTCGCTGAACTGACAGGCCCGGGCAACCCGGGTCTGCCGATTCTTGGGACCATGGCTGCTGCGCTGCCGGTGGTTGTCCTTTTTTCTGTGTTGCTGGTTTTCAAAGCGCGGATCTGGAAAGCGTCGCTTGCAGGGTTTGCGCTAGCCGCGGCACTTGCTTTGTGGGCGTTCCGAATGCCGATCGTCCCGCTTATGGGCGCCGTCGGCAGTGGCGTCATCTTTGGCCTCACGCGGGTCGGGTACATCGTTTTCGGATCGTTGTTTTTGTACAACGTTGCCTGCGCTGCCGGCCGGTTCGAGGTCATGAAGCGATCCATAGCGGGACTGGCAGCCGATCCCCGGTTGCAGGTCATTCTGGTGGCTTTTTGTTTTGGCGCCTTTTTGGAAGGGACTGGCGGTGGGGGAGCCCCGGTCGCCATTGCGGGTGCCTTTCTGATTGGGCTGGGATTTGCGCCGTTTGCGGCGGCAACTTTGTGTTTGGTTGCCAACACCGCCCCGGTTGCCTGGGGGGCTGTGGGTACCCCGTTGCGTGTCCTGGCAGGCGTGACGGGACTGCCCGAGGCGTCCTTGTCCGCAATGACTGGGCGTATTTTGGCGCCGCTGTCTGCCATTCTGCCCATCTGGCTGTTGCTGATGTTTGTGGGGTGGAAGAACACCCGTCCGGTCCTGCCCGCCGCCCTTGTCGCGGGCGTGTCGTTCGCCGCCATGCAGTTCTATTGGTCGAACTATCAAGCCAACGGGTTGGTCGACATTGTCGCGGCTTTGTTTTCGTTGGGGGTTCTTATCGTGTTTTTGAAATGGTGGCGTCCACGGCACATCGTGGCCCCCACGCCATCGGGCCTGTCGCATCGGCAGATCGTGGAAGGATGGTCCCCCTTCCTGTTGGCGTCCGTGTTTATCTTGTTGACGGGATGGCCTTCGGTTCAGACGCACCTGATGTGGCCGCAGCTTCGGTTGGCCGTGCCCGGTCTTCACCACGCCGTCATGAGAATGCCGCCCGTGGTGCTGCGTCCTGAGGCCGAGTCAGCGATCATAGATTTGAACGTATTGACTATGCCAGGAACGGTTGTCGTCGTGGCGGCGCTGGCCGCTGGGGTTTTGGCGGGTTTATCGTGGCGGCGCCTTTGGACCCTGTTCGCACAGACGTTTCGTGAATTGTTGCCCTCGTTCGTGGCCATCGCTGCGATGGTGGCGCTGGCGTTTGTCACCCGGTATTCGGGGATGGACACAGTGCTGGGGTTGTCGCTGACCCGCACGGGATCGCTTTACCCGTTTTTCGGCACACTGCTGGGGTGGCTGGGGGTGGCCCTGACGGGCACGGACGCGGGATCAAACGCCTTGTTTGGAAATCTGCAGAAGGTCACCGCCGAACAACTAGGATTACCTGGCGTCCTAATGGCGTCCGCAAATTCAGCGGGTGGGGTCATGGGGAAAATGATCGACGCCCAATCGATAGTCGTGTCAGGCGCGGCCACCCGCCAGGTCGGCAATGAAGCCGCTATTTTTCGCGCGGTATTCAAACACAGCCTGGCGCTGGCGGCGCTGGTTGGGATCATCGTGATGGCCTACGCGCTGTGGGGCCGCGCGCTGATACCCACACCTTTGTGACCGTGGTACCCTTGGCTCATGATCGAGGCACATCGCCATACTGTAATCTCGTACGCAGAGTACCTGGCCCGGGAACGGGTGAGCGAAATCAAACACGAGTTCGTCAATGGTGTCGCGTACGCCATGGCAGGTGGGTCGCTGGAACACAGCCGTTTGGGCGTGAACCTCGCTTCGCTGATTCAGAGTTCATTGCGCGGGCGTCCTTGTGTCACTTTCAATTCAGACGCGCGGGTCAGGATCTCCGCTACTGGCCGTTCCACCTACCCCGATATTAGCGTTGTTTGCGGTCAGGTACAAAACGCGAGCGATGATCCCGATGCCATTACGAACCCGACCGTCATTGTAGAAATCCTGTCCGATTCCACCGAGGCGAGCGACCGTGGCGACAAGTTCGCCCACTACCGGCGTTTGCCCAGCTTGCAGCACTACGTTCTGGTTTCGCAGTCAGTGGCGCGGGTTGAGGTGTTTACGAGACAGGGCGACTCCTGGGTGCTGACCGATGCAGGGGAGGGGCAGTGGTTGAAGCTTGAGTCGCTAGGGGCCGCCATCGCGGTTGATGACGTCTATCGAAATCCCCTAGCCTGATTTTCACCACGCTTCTCGTGTTTGTGAAGTACCTCCACGCTTAGTGGTCCATGCCACTGGGCCTTCATGGGGGGCCGCTTGCTCCCGCGTCCGCCCTCGGCCATGCTCCTGCGTTTCGAGCGGTGGTGTGCCCCCAGTTTGTTTGCGTTACAATGACCACATGCGGTCCAAGCCCGGTTTAGCTACACACGACCACCACGCTTTGATCGCGTTGGGGGTGGCGCTGCAGTTTTTGTTACAGTCCGTTGCTGCCCGCGCGCAGGTCCCCGCACCCGGCCCGGAAGCCGCCTATTCACCACCACCCGCACCCGCCCTGCCTGCACCCTATTCCCCGCCGCCGCCCGAAGCTTCGGGTCCGCCTGCGCCTGGGTCCGCCGCCCCGTTGCCGTTGCCGTTGCCGTTGCCGTTGCCGTTGCCGTTGCCGTCGCCGTCGCCCCTGCCGTTGCCTCCGGGGTACCCCGCACCGGGGTATTCCGCACCGTCGCTCATGGTGTTGCAACCGGGCGTCTTCGTCGAATTGAAATCCCCCGATCCGGACGTGCGTCTCGAACAGGTTGTTGCGGGCGGAGGCACCGTTCCTGTCTGTCTGGCCCCGTGCCGGGTGGTGCTTCCGACCGATCGCGCCTATGTCATCAAGGGCGATAACATTGTATCGACATCTCAATTCTCGTTGCCCACCGATCGACCAAAGGTGACCCTGGATGTCGAGCCGGGATCATCAGGCCGACGTACGGGTGGCGCGGTCCTGATACTTGGGGGTATCGCCACTGTTTACGTCGGCCCTTTCGTTGCTCTTTATAGGAGTGGAATCTCTTCAGATAGAAATGACACCATCGGAGCATCGATAATGCTGGGCGGGCTCGTGGCTGGAATTGTAGGCCTATGCCTCGTCCTCACCACGCATACGACCGTAGCCAGCAGCACAGGCCGATCTTTTTCTGAGGCGCCGCCCGCGCCACGGGGCAAGCCGCGGGCGTTTGCGCTCACGGCGCGCGGCCTGGAATTCTAGTTTTTTGTGGCCGTCCCGTCAGGGCACCAGGACAGTCCCTGCCGTTCCTGGCGCGCGCAGGCCGCTGGCGATTTCGCCGGGGCCTAGAATCTGCACGCTGCCGACACCCGCTGCCAGGGGCACGAAGGCCTCTTCCAGTTTGGGAATCATCCCGCCTTGCACGACCCCAGATGTTATGGCCGCCTTGGCCTCAGCGACAGTCATGCGGCCGATGCGGGTTGTGGGATCGTCCTTGTCGCGGCGGACGCCACCGACCGCGGTGACGGCTAGCAGGGATTCTGCCCGTAGCACAGCCGCCAACTGACTGGCTGCCAGATCTGCGTTGATATTTAACACGGCGCCTTCGGCGGATAGGCCCAGGCAGGACAGAACGGGCACCCGCGCGGCGGCCCACAGAAGCTCAAGAACTTCCAAATCAAATCCTATGACATCACCAACCAGTCCCAGATCGACGGGATCCGGTCCGGCGCCTGACAAGACGCCGGGGGGGCGCCTGCGGGCGCGGATCATCCCGCTGCCGGCGTGAAGGCCAACACATTTGACACCCACGCGCTGCAACCCTGCGCATAGATCCACGTTCAGTTTTCCTGCCAGCACCATTTGCAGCACATCAATCGTGGCCGCGTCCGTCACGCGGCGCCCCGCCACCATACGGGTCTCCAGGCCCAAACGACCTGACAGGGCCGTGACCTGCGCGCCGCCGCCGTGGACGACCACGAAGCGCCGCGACCCTTCTCGAACAGCCGCCGCCAGCGATCGGGCGACCTCAGTTCGCCGGGGATCTTCCAGAACGTCGCCGCCCAGTTTGATGACGACGGTGCGGTGGGGGCGGGTGGGGGCGTCCATATCGTTGTTGTTGTTGTTCATGGCCAAGGTCCGGGATCCTCTAGTGATAAGGTTTCGGGCAAACCCAACATCAGGTTCATATTTTGAATCGCTTGGCCGGCGCCGCCCTTGATCAAGTTGTCGGTGGCGGCCTGCACGGCCAGGGTGCGGGTTTCGCCAGACGGTTCGCTCAAGGTGAACCCCACCTCGGCAAAATTTGATCCCGCGACGGCGGCCACTTCGGGGGGGCGATCTTGCAAAAAACGCACAAAAGGTTCGTTTTGGTAGGCCTCAATGTATCGGGCCGCCACGGATTCACGGGTTTCGCTGCGGGGCACTTCGACAAACGCGGTCGCCAGGATGCCGCGGCTTAGTGGCGCTGATACCGGTACAAAACGCAGGTCGAATCCGCGCGCCCCTGCTGCGGTCAGGGTTTCGCTTATCTCGGGGGTGTGTTGGTGGTCGAGGATTTTGTAGCTTTTCAAATTCACCGCCCGCACGGGGTGATGTGTCCCCGGTCCTGGGGCCACGCCACTGCCCGACGACCCGGTAATGCCCATGACGTGAATCGGACCCGTCAGAAGACCGGCGCGTGCCAACGGCAACAACCCGAGTTCGATTGTCGTGGCGAAACAACCTGGGGACGCCACGGCCTGGGCCTTGCGGATGGCGTCCCGGTTCAGTTCGGGCAATCCATAGACGAAGGTGCCCAAAAGTTCAGGATGGGGGTGCCGCGCACCGTAGAACCGTTCGTAGACGTCAGCATCGGTCAGGCGGAAATCCCCGGACATGTCGACCACCTTCACGCCCGTAGCCAGCAGCCCTGGGGCCACTTTGGCGCTGACCTTGTGGGGCAGCCCCAATAGGGCCACGTCGCATCCAACCGCGGCTTCTTCGGGGGGGACATTTTCGAAACGCAAGGGGGTGCGCCCCGTCAGCGACAGATGAACCGAGCCAATCAATTCGCCCACGTGATCGACGCTGATAACGCGGCGCAGGTCCACCTCGGGGTGAAATAGCAAGCGACGGATGATTTCGGCCCCGCCATAGCCGCTGCCACCAATGACGACTGCACCGAAGCGTTTCATGGGTCGACAATCTTATCCGCGATGCCGTCTCCCGTCGTTTTTTCGTGTGTTGCGCCAGGGTCATAAACCCGCGGTTGATGTCACTTTGATAGCAATGCTAAAATAGCATCATGACGCGGACCCAGATCCAATTCCCTGACCCGCTGTATCATCGACTCAAGGCCATCGCCGAACAGCAAGATTGGTCGCTTGCCGAAGTCATGCGCAAAGCTGCCGAACACTTTGTCGCTCGCTTCCCTACGCCCGAGCCGGGCCGGACGACATGGCGTTTTCCAACGCTTGATTGCGGGGGGAACTTCATCACTGACCCCGCCAGCTTTCGCCCTGAGACAGACGCCATTCACAGGCGCACCAACCCGTGATTTTTTCGGCCGACACCAATCTGTTCCTCTACGCAGCCAATCCTGAATCTCCGCACCACCGGGCCGCGCAGAAGTTTTTCGCCAACGAAGGATCTGGCCAGCAGCGGTTCCTGGTTTGTGACCTCGTGCTGATTGAGATTTACATGCAGCTACGTAACCCGGCCGTTTTCAAAAAAGCCAAGTCAGCCAGGGAAGCCGCGGCTTTTTGCGACGCACTCCGTTCAAACCCCGCATGGGAACATGCCGATTACGAACCCGACGTGGCCCCGGCCCTGTGGAAGTGGGCCGCAAAAATGACATCCGGCTTTCGCCACATTATCGACGCCCGTCTAGCCCTTACCCTGCGCCACCACGGGGTCACCCATTTTGCCACGGCGAACGACAGGCACTTCGTGGGTTTCGGGTTTGAAAAGGCGTGGAATCCCCTGTAGGCAGGCCCCCTTTAGCCACGCCAGCAAAGAGGACGGCCGAAGCGTTTTATGGGTCGTATAATCTTATCCGTGATGCCGTCTCCCGTCGTTTTTTCGTGTGTCGCGCTTGTGGCGATTGTCTCGGCTGTGGGCCCTGTGCGGGCCGCGCCGCCCCCATTGGCACCCCAAATGCCATCGGGTCCGCCGCCGGTCTTGATGCCACTGTCCGACGTCCGCCCCGGCATGGAGGGGGAAGCCTTGACCGTATTTTCTGGTACGAAGCCCGAGCCTTTTAAGATGAAGGTGGTTTCGGTGGTGCGGAATTTCGGCCCCAAACAGGACATTATCTTGATGCGGGCGATGGATCCCCGGGTGGAATTTTCGGGCATCGCTGCCGGAATGAGCGGCAGTCCCGTCTATATCGGCGGCAAACTAGTCGGCGCCGTGGCCTACGCCTGGAGTTTTTCCAAGGAGCCGTTGGCGGGGGTCACCCCGATTGAGGCCATGCTGGCCGAAAGGGCCCGTCCCCGCCGGGTGACCCGGGACCGTATGGATCTGGGCGAAGTCGTCGCCGCCCCAGGCGGGAGCGGCGTGGAACTGAGCGCCGCCCCGACGGACAAGGGGGCGTCCCAGTTGCGTCAGGTCAGCGTTCCTCTGTCGGTGACGGGGCTGTCCGGGCCCGCGATGGAGGTCCTTTCCGATGACCTGCGGCCGTTTGGCCTGGTTCCCATGCGGGCGGGAGGCGGGGCGGGGTCGCGCGGGGTCATCACCAACGCGGGCAGCCTGATGCCCGGGGCAACGGTGGGCGTGCAACTGATCAAAGGCGACATGAGCGCCACCGCCATGGGAACCGTCACCTGGATATCAGGCAAAACCGTGCTGGCGTTTGGACATCCCATGTTCGGATCAGGCGAGGTCAGTCTACCGATGGTGACCGGCGAGGTTCACGCTTTCGTCAATAGCCAGGCGTCGTCGTTCAAACTGGCTTCGCCGCTTATGGAGGTAGGCGCCCTGGTTCAGGACCGACCTTCGTGCATCATTGGCGATCTGGGGTTGCGCGCGACCATGATGCCAGTTGCCGTGTCAGTCAGCGCGCCCGGCGTTGCCGCCCGCGTGTTTCGGGCCGAGGTGGCGCGGTCACGATCCCTGTTGCCGCGGCTGACCGGGGCGATTCTGATGTCTGCCATTGCTGACGCCGAACCGGACGTTACCGAAATGGCGGTTCATGTGGTTTCACATTTGAACGTTCACGGGCTGCCGCCCATCGAAATTCGCGACACTGTGTTTTCTACTGAAGGCGTGTCCCCCCGGGCGCTGATGTCGGTACGGGGTCTGCGGGCGCTAGGGGATCTGTTTTCCAACCCATTTGAACCCGTGCGGCTGGACAGCGTGTCGTTTGACGTCCGCGTGGAATATAGGAAAGATCAGGCAGAAATCATCGGTATCGCCCTGCCTGGGGATGACGTGCGGGCAGGTGCCGAACTTCCGATCAAGGTCAGTCTTCGTCCGTACGCTGGGCGTGAATACGAAGACATCGTGAAGATTCGCATCCCTGAACGACTGGCGGGACAGACGGTGCGCATCGAAGTGGCGTCCGGGACGATGGTCCGCCCCGACCTTCCGCGCCCCGAAAACCTGGCTGATTTTGTCGAAAATATGCGCCATGCCTATACCGCATCCAGCATCGTGGTCAGTGTCAGCCTGCCCGATGACGGGGCGTCCCTGCGGGGGCGCCTGCTGCCCCATCTGCCCGCTGCGGCCCTGGATACCTTGCGCCCGGGCAAACAAACCCGACGCGCCGAAGGCTACCGACTGGCCGAACGAACAGTCGCCCCGTCGCCCCGACCGGTCATGGGAAAACAGGAGATCCTGGTGCAGGTGCGCGACGACGTGCTGGGTTCGGTGGCGCGCCCCTAGCTAAGGGGCTAGCTCAGTTGGCGCAGGTTCCGGGCAGGTTGGCGTCCATCCACTTGGCCCGCTTTTCGACCCAGTCGCGAAACCACTTCACTTCTTTATCGAAGAATTGTTGAACTGAAGCCCCGGCGACGGGTGCGCTGCTGGGATCGACCACATAGGGATTCGGCCAGGTGTATTTTTGCAATTCGGCCCATTTTGCGAAGTGCCGGGGAATCGCGAACTTCTCTAGCTGGGCCTTCCAGTCGGCGATCGAGGCATCAATCACCGCCATATCCAGCCCTTCACCCTTTTTCCTTAGGTCTTTCCAGCGGCATTTCAGGCTGTTCTGGAACGCTGGATCAGCCCGCAGCCGTTCCCAATAAAACGGAACGATAGGCATCGTCCAGCATTTGGTCTTGCACGTGTTCTTGGTCTTGTCGGCCTGACAGCACACGCCGTCGCACATGGGTGGCCCCTGGGGCACGGGCCCGGCGCATTCGCCACCGAAGGTGGTCAGAACCTTCAGGTTCATCACGTCGGTTTTCCATCCTTCCCGATAGTCGGCATTTCCAAATCCCAGATTAAAATCCCATATCGGGGTGGCGAGCATCTTGCCCCGGACCCCCGCCTCATCGGGAAGTTTTGCGACGTAGAAACTTTTCCAGTATCCATCGACGTTGTTGGTCAGTTCGTTCACGATCGTGAAATCGGCCCACGATGTGGTGTCGATCCAGGTGGGGTAATTTTTGGCGAAGTCGTCCGCCTTCATCATGGTTTCGAAATTCGCGATGTGTCCCTGGATATAGGTTTTTTGCGCTGCCGTGATGACGGTTTCTTTGGGGTAATGATACGTGTAATAAACTTGGTGGGGGTATGTGCCAGGGGCCGTAGTTTTTGACAACCAATCCCGGGGATATGACTTGCCCCCTTCTGATGTCGATCCTTTGCCGCCGGCTTCTCGTCTGATGATGTACCCCCCGGTAAATGCATCCCCGGCTGTCATATCGGCCGTAGGCTTGGGGATCGGCACGCGGGTCTTGTCAGCGCGGGGTGGTTCAATGAACTGGTACAGTCCCAAGTACTGTTTGTTGAAGAAAACTTCAACGAAGCGGAACCGCGGGTTCCAGCGGCCGAACCTTTGGCCTATCGAATAGGCCAGGGCGTTTCGCATGCAGGTCTTGTCGGTCCAGCACGCGACGACGGCCCAGTCGGCATTGGCGGGCATGCCTAAGGTGGATAGTTTTCTCTCCTGCCCCGCGGCGTCGCGAAATTCGACCGAGAACGATTTTTGTGCGAACCCCGATGAACTGGAGCCCCGCAGCGTGATCCCAATCGGGACCATCAGGGACGGGGGCCGCAGCTCGATATTGTTGTGGGTGCCATCGTGATCTTCGATGACCTTGAAGGTCCCGTTAACTTTTTCGGCGTTAGGCTGCGGCAGGGTCTCGGGGGTTTTTCCCGGAACGTCGATCCAAACGACGGGCAGCACACCTAGGGGGACGGTGAGGGCGTCCGGTGTCATGGCGGCTGAGGTCCCCCCATCTGACGCCGTCGATGAACGAGGCGCATCTTCCGAGTTGCCGCCGGTTGGCGGAGCGCCCTTGGCCCCGCCCGTCGCTGAAGCGGCGCCCCCACCGCCCGATCCCATTGTCGTTCCGCCCATGCCGCCGGATGTCATGCCCGTTGTGCCCCCGCGTCCGCCTTGGGCTCGGGCGCCTCCGGCTGCTTGGACAGCTGCTGGCTCGTCGTCTCCCCCCGTCTGGGGCGTACAGGCCTGCGCCCAAGCAACGGCTATCACCACCTGAAGCAAACGACCCGGCAGCCGCGACATGGGCACTCCTAATTTCATTAGATAATAATGAGGGGGGGTGACAAAGATGCCCCATACGGGCATGGGGGGCAAGCGGGTTCAAAGCGGGGGATGCTAAATGACGGACATGGTCGAGGATAAGATCTATCGTAAACTGGTTGACGACGCGTTCGCACAAATCGACCGTGCGTTCACCGACGTCGATCCGGACAAGGCTGATTGCCAGTACCTTCAGGGAACGCTGACGATCACGATGGCGGGCAAACGCCTGATCGTTTCGCCTCAGCCCCCCGTGCAACAGATCTGGGTGGCGTTCCGTGATCGGGGCTGGCATCTTGATCGCCAACGGGATACAGGGGCATGGATGGACGATCGGGGGCAGGGACTTGAACTGTTCGCGTTGATTGAATCTTTGGTGCGGGACGCCGTCGGGATTGAGGTTCAGGTACGCCGTTCTCCCCTAGGGTAACGCTCTTGGACAAGAAAGCTTCCACAGGCGCGACCCCCGGGGGTGATCTGGGGCGCGTGATTGGTTTCTGGGGCGGAACCGCGCTTATCATCGGCCTGACCATCGGCAGCGGAATATTTCGCAAGCCCCCGACCATCGCGGGGTTGGTTCCGTCGCCGGTTTTGATCCTGGGCCTGTGGACCCTGTTCGGGATCGTTAGCTTGTGCGGGGCCCTGACCTTGGCAGAGCTTTCTTCGATGTTGCCGCGAACCGGCGGGATCTACGTTTATCTGCGGCTTTCTTATGGAGATCCAGCTGCCTTCGTTTTTGGGTGGCTCTACACACTTGTCACCGCCCCTGCCGCCATTGCCTCCCTTGCGACGGTGTCGGTGGATTTTCTCCTGGCGGCCCTGAACATACCGCCGCAGGCCCTGCCCACGGCTCTTGTGCCATGCGTGGCCGCAGGCATCATCGTTTTGGTATCGGCCATCAATTTGTTTGGCACCAAAGCTGGCGCGGCCCTCGGCGCGGTATTGACGGTGATCAAGGTGGCGGCGCTTGTCGCCATTTTGGTGGCGGCTTTTGGTTTCGCGCACGGATCCTGGGCGCATCTGACATCCCGTCCGGGCGTTGTGGTGGATCGTGCGGCGTTTGCCCGTGCCGTGGCGTCTGTCATTTGGGCCTACGACGGGTGGATAGCCGTCAGCATGGTCGCCGGCGAGGTGGTGGCCCCCGAACGCCTGCTCACACGGATCATCGTGGCGGGAATGTTGGTGATTGTGCTGCTGTACCTAGGCGCCAACGTGGCCTATTTGTACGTGCTTCCCGTTGACGCCATGGCGCTGGAGAAAACCGGTATTGCTGCCCGGGTGATGCGCGAAGTCCTGGGGCCGGCGGGGGCGACGATCATTGGCCTGTCCATCGTGGGCAGCGTCCTTGGGGCGCTGAACGGCAACATCCTGGCCAAGCCCCGTGTCACCTACGCAATGGCGCGCGATGGGTTGATCTTCGGCATTTTGGGGCACCGTCACCCCACACGGTCCACGCCGGACGTGGCCATCACCTTGCAGGCAATTGTCGCTGTGTTGCTGGTGTTGGTCTTGCGCGATTTCGACAAACTGACTACCTATTTCGTGGTGGTCGAATGGTTCGCGCTGGTGTTCGCCGTAGGTGCGGTGTTCGTGCTGCGGAAAAAAATGGCCGACACGCCCCGACCCTTCCGCGTGCCCCTTTACCCGGTTTTGCCCTTGATCTTTGTTATTGGCACGCTTCTGGGGGTCTCTGCCATTGTCTGGGGCGAATGGAAGGATGGAAACCATTCG
>JAYUUT010000142.1:0-13576 GCA_043754455.1 Myxococcales bacterium | reverse complement strand
TGACGCTATTTCGAAGACGGTGCACTAGGCTTCCCGATTTTACCTGCCTAGGAATAGTGCCGAGATCTCGTCATCTGACAGGGGTCTGTCGTAGATCCTTGGGTCGTCAATCTGCCCAATAAAATCGAAATCTGGTGAATTGTTTCCGTGGCGGCCAATCACAAACTTCGTGCCCAAGTCGTAGGTCAGTTGGTCGGTGTCGGGCGTTTCAGCCCTCAGAATACCGTCGTAGTACAGACGCATACTGGTGGCAGAAATGACACCCGCAAAATGATGCCACGTATTGTTGAGATGGTCAGTCCCGTTAAAACGCGCCGTGCGCCACATGGTCGGAACCCTCTTTATGAGTTCCAAGCTATCCGACCGGACACGTAACATGTAGGAATCGCCTGCGCTGATAATCTCGCCTTGGGGAGCCGTCGACGTGGTTTTGAACCATGCGCTGATGGTGATTGTGGCGGGTTTCAAGCTGCCATTAAGCGGCCGCTCAACGGAATGCACGCCTCCCAGCGAGAAAGTCAAACTTCGTTGGCTGCTTCTCGACAGAGCGACTGGGACGTCCGTCGAAGGCGTCGGGCCGTTTACCCAGGCTCCCGCGTTTCCGCTGCCCGATGAATCCGATGCGGTCGTACCGGTGGTCTCATCAAATTTCCACCACAACGCCAATCCGGACAACGGTTGGCATTGTGAAACGTTTTTCGCGCAGGCATTCCCCAAAGCGCAATCCGTCGCCGTCAAACATGACGTCCGGCACGCGGTGGCTGCGCAATCGTAGGCACCGCACGGTCCCGTGACTGCGGGCAAGCACTGGCCGGTTCCATTGCAGGTGGTTGCCGCTGTTGACTGACCGTTCGTGCAGAGGGCCGCGGCCCCGCAGGAAGTCCCCGCGGGATGGAACGCACAGGCCCGCGAGCCGTTGCATTGCCCTGTGGTTCCGCAGGTTGCTGGAACAGTGTCGAGACATTCGTTAGCAGGATCGGTTCCCGCCGGCACAGCGACACACTGGCCCAGCCCGGCACTACACAATTCGCACGATCCGTTGCAGGCACGTTCGCAGCAAACGCCATCGGTGCAAAAACCCGAGCTGCACTGGGAGCCCGTACTGCACGCTGTGCCTTGGGTCAGCGGGGTCAGTGGTCCCATGTCGGGCGGAAATAGGGGGTTGAGGTCCGCCGCGAGGTCCGCCGCGAGGTCCGCCGGCGCGTCCAGGCCCGGCGCATCGACTGGTCCGACAACCAAGAGATCCCTTGGGTCGGCCCGATCGGGGGTCGGGGCCTGGTCGACGACCACGACGGTGTCGAATGCGGGGCGAAGATCGGCGATCACTGCCATCCCTGCGTCGGGCTCGGGGCGTGACGGCAGATCCACCTTGAATCCAGCGTCCATGGCCGAATTGGCAACGGCGGCTGTGTCCCTGGGGAGCTGGCTGGAGGGAACACCGGCTTCGCTAAGGTCGTCTTCCTCTTTGGGGCTGGGCGGTATTTCGTCCAAGCCGGAGGGGCGTGACAGGTCAACGCAGGCGGGGCTCATGATGCAAAAAAACGTCAGGTACAGCAGGGTAGGCGCGTACCAGCGGTTGGGCCTGGAGGCGATTGTGCTCATGGCAGCGATCTGCTGATCGTAACACCCGGAAGGCAAGGGCCACAACTAACGCGTTCGGTTGGGTCGTCTTTTCCCTGTTAGCCAACGATTTGGCGGATTTCACCAAACAGATCGCGTCCCGTAAGATCGTGAACCTGGATCTGGACCGTATCGCCAGGTTGCAAATAGGGAGTGCGGGGCGCGCCAAAGGTTAGGATTTCCCGCATCCGTCGTTCAACCAGGCAGGACACGCCGCGCGCGGGATCGGCATTGGACACGGTTCCTGATCCGATGATTGTGCCTGCCGTCAGGGCCCGGGTGCGGGCGGCGTGTGCGATGAGATCAAAGAAAGAAAAGTGCATCTGTCCCGCGTCGGGATCGCCTACCAGGACGCCGTTTAGCGTCGAACGAACCCGCAAATGAACGCGGCCATCGAAAAATGCAGCGCCCATTTCATCAGGAGTTATCGCAAATGGCGCAAACGCGGTAGCGGGTTTGGCGTGAATGAACCCGAACCCTTTGGCTAACTCGGCGGGGATCAACGCACGCAGGGTTACGTCGTTGCACAACGTGAACAATGGGACGTTTGTGGCTGTGGCGCCCCGGGGCACGTCGCTAACAATGGCGGCTAACTCGGCTTCGAAATCCAGGCCCCATGTTGGATCAATGAAGGGCAGGCGATCGTGCGGGCCGCAAAAACCACCCGAGCCGCCCTGGTACATCAGGGGATTTGTTTCAAGATCGTCAGGGATTGGTGCGCTTCGTGCCTGTCGGGCCAGCCGTACATGTTCCAAAAAAGCCGATCCGTCTAGCCATTCATAGGCCCGGGGCAGCGGGGCGGCAAACATGGTTGGATCGATGGGCGTGCCGACGACGCTTCCGGCATCAAGCCGGCTCGCAAGATCCCGCAAACTTTCTTCGCAGCGTGCCCAATCATCCAAGGCCGACTGTAGGGTTGGTGCCAGGCCCGTCGCCCGGGCGTAGGTCTTGCCCGCGTGGTCGATAACCACCAGGGTCCCATCCCGTCCCCCTTCGCGCAATGTTGCAAGGCGCATGGTCAGTGACGTGTCAGGGATTCTGCTGCCTGAACGGCGCGTACAATGGGTGCAAGGGCCACGCGGGCCAAGGCGCGTAGGCTGTCATTGTCGCGCACCAGGGACGCGATGGGGGGGCTGGATCGTTCGTACAGATCCACGATGGTGGTGATAAAGGAACTGGCATCGCGGGACAGGTTGCGGGCCCGGCGCAGCGCCTCGACTTCGACGGCCATCGAAGTTCCGTACGCCGCGGTCGCGATAAAACAACCGGACAGTTGAACGAAGGTCTTAACGGGCGTGGTGAAGGTGAAGTATTTGATAACCCCATCACCGCAGGCACCCGTGGGGCGGATGCCCATGGTGTATGTGGTAAGGTTTTGCAGGGGTTTTAGCGCCACGCTGCGATTGCCCCCGGGTTGTCCCCGGGGTTCGGGGCTTGTGGGCAGGCCGGACTTATAGGCGGTGTCGGTTTGATCGTCACCTTCCCAGAAACGAATTTCGTATTCGTCGACATCGGTCAGGGCGAATGGTTCCTGGAACGACACCCGCGCGGATTCGGCGGCTACGGCGTCCTTGGGCGCTGACAAGCCCTGCACTTCGGCGCTGTTGACAGCGCACACGGGGATTGCGACGGCACCAGCCACAGCATCCGGAGGGGCCGGTGCGTCGACCGGTATGGCGTCGGGCGCCGTATCCATCGCGGCTTGGGCGTCAATGGGCGGCGACGGTTTGATGGGCGGGGGGGCTGTCGTGCTGACCAGGACGTGACCCGACAGCGGCGGATCCCCCACGACAATCGAGGGCTGCGAAATCAGCAACAGCCGTCCCCGGCCCGACCCGGGAAGGTTGCCTATCTTGTTGTCGGGGGGATTCAAGATCCCAGTCTTGCCATCCCAGGCGCCGTATCCTGTGATATCCGATGCGCTGCCCTGAAAACCTTGTTTGCGATCAATGCGAATGGGCACACTGTAAACCACAGCGGGCTGACCGATGTTGTTCTTCAGGCCAGCGTCGGACAGTTGAGGATCGGTGAGGCTTACGAAGTTGAAGCTTGAGTTGTTGTCGAATTCTTTGCCCACCTCGACCCAAATCATATAGTCGCCATCTGGAAGATCGGTGGGCACGGTCCAGGATTTTGTGAACGTGCGGCCATACGGGGGTGTGGCGGTGGCGACGGCGTCTAGGTCGTTGACATCTGCAAATCCACGCACCGCCGCGAGGCAGTTCATATTTGACTGCTGGCCGCTGTCATCACAATCCTGGCGTGAAACGGTTTTGATGTCGTTGCGGGGTGGGTAATACGTTTTGAGCGGCGGTGGATCGGTGTCCCCGCTGCGGGTGTCCCCGGCGCGTACGGCGCGGCCTTTGGCGCTGTTGAAATTGGGGCTGGGGCAGGACACGGCGTCGACCGCGGCCGCTCCTTCTTGCTGGCTAAGGGGGCGGCAGAAGTATGGTTCGCGCGATGACACCAGTTCGTGGAACCCCAACCACAACTCCATGTTTTCGCGGTCGCTTTGTTTGAAATCCTGGATGATGAGGTTGTCGTACAGTTTTCCCCGCTGATGGGCCCAGACCGGCAACGCCATGATGCGCTTGCCGTAAGGGAATCGATAATTGGACGCGTGTCGCCAGGTTCCGGGCCGATTGCCGATGCCCAAAAGTCCGACCAGATTCGTGACCATCAGGGTATCGACGAAACTGCCGTCGGGCTTGGCAATCCAAATGGCGATCTGCGGGGGAAGGTCCGGGCGGCCCGAAGCGCGGAAACGTTCACATTCCCCCTGGGCCGAGTTGCGAAAACATTCCGGCTGCAGGGTCACGCGCACCCGAAGCTGGGCCTGGGCGAACCCGGGCGTTGCGAATGTGGCGATGATGGCCACCGCGAAAATTGAAAGGCGAAGCAAGATGCGCCAAGTCTTACATGAGCCAAGCGGGGTTGCGACAGGGGCCTTGTGGGGTTTGATCCCCCAGGGGTCAGATTTTTCGTAGATGCGGATCGCGCCCAGTTTGATTAGGATGACGGGAGTTTCCCTACACCCGACCAGGCCCCTGATTCGGAGAGCGTTCCTGATGAGTCTTCTTGATGAAACGATGTCCCGCATCCGCGCTGTAGATCCTGGCGTGGTGTGGGAGGTACAAAGGCGGCTGGATGGCAAAACCAAGCCGCGCAAAAGCCTAGGCCGGTTGGAAGAAATCTGCTGTGCGTTTGCTGCCGCCTGCGATGTGGTGCCCCCGCCGTTGCCGAAAAAAGCAATCGTGGTGATGGGCGCTGATCATGGGGTCGCGCAGGAGGGCGTCAGCGCCTATCCCGCCGAAGTGACGGCCCAGATGATGCTGAATTTTGCGGACGGGGGCGCCGCGATCAGTGTGCTGGGGCGTCATGCAGGGGCCAAGGTGGTCGTGGTAGATATGGGTGTTGCGACGGATCTGCCCGCGCGAGGGGGGATTCTGGTTCGCAAAGTCGCGCCCGGGACGCAGAATTTTTGCAAGGGTCCCGCTATGACGACGGATCAGGCGATAAAGGCCCTTGAAACCGGGATTTCGATAGCCAACGATCTGGCCGACGAGGGCATCGGGCTGATTGGCCTAGGGGAAATGGGGATTGGCAACAGCACCTCGGCGTCGGCTTTGACGTCCGCGTTGGTTCCCGCAGGTGTCGAATCTGTGACAGGAAGGGGGACCGGGATTGATGAACAGGGGCTGGTAAAGAAAATCGAGGTGATCCGCCGGGGGCTGGCGGCCAATCTGCCGGAGTCGCGCAACGGCCTGGACGCTGTTACAAAACTGGGCGGGTTCGAGATTGCAGGGCTGGCAGGGGTGGTGTTGGGGGCTGCGGCGCGCCGGGTTCCGATTGTTGTCGATGGGTTCATTTCGGCGGCTGCCGCGTTGACGGCTGTACGGATGGCGCCTGCGTCCGTCGGGTATCTATTAGCCAGCCACCGATCCGTGGAACCTGGTCATCGGGTGATCCTGGATGTGTTGGGTCTTAAACCGGTCATAGAAGCGGAAATGCGTTTGGGCGAGGGCACGGGCGCGGCTTTGGCCATGGGCATTATCGAGGCCAGCCTGAAAATCCTGCGTGAAATGGCCACTTTCGATGGCGCGAAGGTCACTGATACTGGGAAGTGATCAGGCCAGAAGTTGTTTGATCACATGGGCCGGTTCGACCCCCGTCAACCGCTGATCAAGCCCTTGGAAACGGAAGGTTAGCCGTTCGTGTTCAAACCCCATCATGTGAAGTACCGTCGCGTGTAGATCGCGAATGTGGACGGGATCTTTAATGATGTTGTACGAAAAATCATCTGTTTCACCGTGGATCGTGCCGGGTTTTGCACCCCCGCCTGCCATCCACATCGTGAAACAACGGGGGTGGTGATCACGTCCATAGTTTTTCTGGCTAAGACCACCTTGTGAATAGATGGTGCGGCCAAATTCACCGCCCCAGATCACCAGCGTCGAATCCAGCAGCCCGCGTTGTTTTAGATCTTGAATGAGGGCGTAGTTTGCCTGATCAGCGTCCTTGCACTGGGAGGGCAGGCGGCCCGCGACGTTGGCATGGTGGTCCCAGTTGTTGTGATAAAGCTGCACAAAACGCACGCCGCGTTCGATCATCCGGCGGGCCAGCAGCAGCGAATTGGCGTAGGTGCCTGGTTTCTTGGCGTCATCGCCATACAGTTTGAAGGTTGCGGCAGATTCTGCGGCCAGGTTGGTCAGGTCGGGAACGCTGGCCTGCATGCGGTACGCCAGTTCGTACTGTTCCATGCGGGTCTGCGTTTCAGGATCGCCCAACGTTTCGGCGGTCATTTGGTTTAGGGCCCGGATGCCATCCAGAGACTGACGTCGCACCTTGTTGTCTACGCCCGGTGGGTTGTTGATGAACAGAATAGGGTCGCCCGCGCTGCGGAACGACACCCCAGCGTGTTGCCCCGGCAGATAACCGGCTGACCACAGACGGCCAGAAATGGCTTGGATCTGTTCGGTGTTGCTGGGTTTTGCTATCAAGACCACGAACGACGGCAGTTTGGTGTTCAGGGATCCCAAGGCATAAGACGCCCAGGCCCCCAAACACGGACGTCCTGTGACCTGGTTGCCGGTCTGGATGAAGGTGATGGCGGGCTCGTGGTTGATGGCATCTGTATGCATCGAACGGACGAAACACAGGTCATCGACCATTTTCGAGGTCCACGGCAGAAGTTCGCTGACATGCATGCCACTAGAGCCGTGCTGCGCGAATTTGAACATCGAGGGCGCGATGGGAAACCGGGCCTGCCCGGACGTCATAGTGGTCAACCGCTGGCCCTTGCGGATCGATTCGGGCAAGTCCTTGTCGTACCAATTGGACATCACGGGTTTGTAATCAAACAGATCGATCTGCGATGGGCCGCCCACCATATGCAGGTAGATGACCTGTTTTGCCTTGGCCGGGAAATGGGTGGGCAACCCCGCGGCCAGGGACGACCTGGGTGCAGCACCGAAGGCCCCTAGGGCTGCGGCGCCCGCGATCCCCGCACCTTGTGACAACATTTGCCGACGGGTCGTGGTCATTTGTTAAGTGCCTCGTCTAGGTTCAAGATTTCATTGGCGACCATGGTGAAGGCCGCCAGGGTTGGGGGGTCTGCTCCTGGATCAGCCTTGGACTCGCCGACCGCCACCAATGCGGCGGCCGCGGTTTTATTGCGGCGGTAGTGCTGCAAAAGCGCATCGTACGAGGTTGTCAGTACCTTCTGTTCCTTTGGCAGCAAAGGCCGTGCGAGAACCCGCATGGCCATGAAGTCAAACCGCTGCGCCGGGGTCAAGGCGGACTTGAGGGCGTTTTCTGCCAAGCGCCGGGCGGCCTCGACCATCTGTTCGTCGTTCAGCGTCGCCAGCGCCTGCAGCGGGGTGTTGGTTCGTTCGCGGCGGACGGTGCAGGTTTCACGGTTGGGCGCATTGAAAATATCCATCGATCCCGGAGGCGCTGACCGTTTCCAAAAGGTGTACATACTGCGGCGGTACAGGTTTTCCCCTGTGTCGCGTTTGTAGATGCCTGTGTTGCTGCCGGGCATGGCCACGGCTTCCCACACGTCATTCGGCTGGTAGGGCTTGACGCTGGGCCCACCTATCTTGTCAACCATTAACCCGCTGGCGGATAGCGCGTAGTCCCGCACCATTTCTGCATCCATGCGGAACCGAGGCCCACGGGACAGGAAGATGTTCAGTGGATCGGCGGCGATTTTTTCAGGCGTGGCCAGGGCTGCCTGTCGGTAGGTGGATGAGGTCACCATCAACCGAAAAAACTTCTTCAGATCCCATCCGGATTCGCGGAACTCGACCGCCAGCCAATCCAACAATGCGGGGTTCGAGGGCTGTTCACCGCTGATGCCCAGATCGCCCGTGGTCTTCACGATTCCCGTTCCGAACACCTCTTGCCACAGGCGGTTCACTGTCACCCGTGCGGTCAGGGGGTGATCCGGGCTGAACAACCAGGTGGCAAATCCCAGGCGGTTCCGGGGCAGATTTTTTGGCATAGCGGGCAGGGCAGCGGGGGTTGCGGGGGTGACCCGATCGCGGCGTTTGTCGTATTCGCCGCGAAACAACACGTGGGCCTCGGCTGGAATGGTCCGTTCAGACATCACATGCGCCACGGTCCCGCGCACGCGGATCGCGGCCTGCGCCACGTTGTACAGCGACAGTTCTTCGTTGATCTGCTGGTATTTACGGTCAAACAGCACCAACCAGCGGCTGAACAGTTCGTCCTTTTTCTCTTGCGCAACCTGCTTGGCCTTTTCCTCGCTGACGGGCAGCTGGTCCAAGGGTGGCTTTTGGGCCAGTAACCACGACAGACGCGGGGCATTGGCCAACCCTCTTATTTCCTCGGCGCCTAGGGCCCGGCCGTAGATACGCAGATCCTGAAGGCCGGTGTCTTCTGCAAAGCTGCCCTCGTGTCGTTGTCCTAGCTTGAGGGGGGCCGTCGTGTGGATGGTGTTGCGAAGGGAATCCGCTTCGACCTCTATATCTTGTGCTTCTCCATCAACATACAGTTTTAAGCCCGCGACCTGCGACGTCCCATCGTAAGTGACCGCCAGATGCGCCCAGCGGCCCTTGGGTATGGAATTCTTAGCCACAACCTTTAGCGCGTCGGATGGCCATTTATGAACGATCTGGGCGCCGGGCCGTCCTTTTTCTAGTGACAGATCCCATCCGCGATTTGCATTTTTGTGGTCCATGCGGGACAACATCGCGCCGTCACGGCTGTCGTTGGGGTTGACCCAGGCTGTATACGAAAAAGCCTGGCCGCGTTCAAAATCGCCCCCATCGTCCAACCGAACCGGGGTCGCGGCCTTCACCGTAAAGCCAAATTCCGCGATGACCCCCGGTTGCCATTTAATATCGGAAGTAAATGGCAGCAGTGGTTTTGCCCCCGGGGCTCGGGTGAATAACGTGCGGGGTTGGTTGTCCGACAGCGGGAGGTGGACCAGTAGATCGTCGGTGGGGACCTCACGCTGAAACTGTTTTGAAAAAGGAGCCTTCAGCCAGGTCGCATATTCTTTTGACGCCAGATCCCTCTGTTTGGACAGCCGGGCGTTCGCGTCGTCCACCTTCCGCGACACCATATCCCATCGGGTTCGATCATCAGGTGATGGCACCACCAGGGACGGCGCCGTGTCCGACACATTGCCGTCCATGGCCTTTTGGGTGGTGTTGTTAAAGAAGGCGGACAGCGAATAGAAATCTTTCTGCGAAAACGGATCGTATTTGTGATCGTGGCAAACCGCGCAACCGGCAGTCAGGCCCAGCCAGACCTGGGCCGCCGTTTCGGTGCGATCGCGTGCGTACAGCACCAGGTATTCTTCGTCGATGGCGCCGCCTTCGTTGGTGGTGATGTTGCAGCGGTTAAAGCCGCTGGCGATTTTCTGTTCCAGGGTAGCGCCCGGTAATAGATCGCCAGCTAACTGTTCGCGGCTGAACTGATCGAAGGGCAGGTTGCGGTTTAAGGCCTTGATCACCCAGTCGCGATAAACCCAGATCTCGCGGAAGTTATCAAAATGAATGCCGTGCGAATCGGCGTAACGGGCAGCATCCAGCCAGTACCGGCCCCGGTGTTCCCCCCATTTGGGCGAAGCCAGCAACCGATCGACCAGTTTTTCGTAGGCGTCCGGGGCATTGTCGTTAACGAAATCTGTGACGTCGGCGGATGACGGCGGTAGGCCCGTCAGATCGAGGCTGACCCGGCGGGCCAAGGTGCGGCGATCCGCCTCTTTGGCAGGAGAAAGTTTCACACCTTCGAGCTTGGCCAGAACAAAATTATCGATTGGATTCCGGGCCCAGGTCTGGGCGGCGGGCTGCGGGATTGGCGGCCGCTGGGGCTTCAGAAAGGACCAATGCTCCTGGTACACGGCGCCCTGAGCGACCCACCGGCGCAGCAGCAGTTTTTGGCTGGCCGAAAGTTTCTTATGCGATTTTTCGGGCGGCATCGGATCGGCTGCGTCTTCGATGCGGGCAACCAATTCACTTTTGTCGGCGTTGCCAGGGACGATCGCGGGGCGGCTGCCGTCCCGTGGGGCAATTGCGTCGGCAAAACGATCAATGCGCAGGTCATCCTTGCGACCCGCCGAATCGGCCCCGTGACAGGGAAAACAGTTTTCGGTCAGAATCGGGCGAATATCGCGGTTGTATTCCACCGGCGCCGCCGCGGATGGCGCGGCCGCGGCGGCCAGAGAAAGAATGAAAGAAGCGAGAGCCATTTCGGGGGGTCCTCCTCTGGAGCCGGGCCGCAAATCGAACGCAGCCCCTATGGGGTCTTAAGGCTTAGCGTGCCAAGATAGTCCTTCTTGCCCAAATTGACGCCATTGTGGCGTAAAATCGCGTAGGCATGGGACAGGTGGAAGAAAAAATTGGGAATGGCGTGTTCCATGAAGTAGTCAGCGCCGCTCATCACCTTGCCTTCCCAGCGGGGCTGGGTCACGACGCGGGTGTCAGCGCCGTCAAAATCTTGCGCCGTGAACCCGTTAAGGTACGAAATCGTCGCATTCACGCGCGCGCGCAGTTCGTCGATGGTTGATTCGGTGTCGGCCTGTGACGGGGCGGCCTTTCCGCTGACGCGAGACGCTCCCAACTTAGCGGTGTCGCAGCAGATCTGGATCTGACGCGTAAGCGCGAACTGATCCGGCGCGAGGCGCTGGGTCAGGAAGACGTTGGCATCGAAGGATTTTGATTTCGCATGGGCGGTGGCGGTTTCCAGCATCTTGTCCAGTTGGATCAATTGCTTCTTCATTTGGCAGATGGTTGCGTAGTACATGGGGGCAATCTACGCCGAATCCGACCCGATCGCCCGCGCGGCCGTTGTGGACAGGCGGGGACGCTTTGGTACCGTGGTCGGGTGACCTTGTTCGCCGCTACGTTTGCGCTGGGGGCCTTGCTGTTGTTTATGGTGCAGCCCCTGTTTGCCCGACAGGTCCTGCCCGTACTGGGAGGGGCACCAGGGGTGTGGATCGTGTGCGCGACGTTTTTTCAGGCAGCGGTGCTGGCGGGGTATTTGTACGCGCACTTGATTGTGCGGGGGCGATCGCGAATGCGGGTTTTTGGCCTGCCGTTAGCGCTTTTATTGGTGGCAGGGGTGTTCCTGCCGCCTTCTTTAGCCGGGCCTGGCCCTGTCGATCCGTCGCGTCCTATTCTTTGGTTGCTTGGGCGGCTTTTGGTCACAGTGGGGCCCTTGGTGCTGTTGTTGTCGGCCACGGCCCCCTTGCTGGGGACCTGGTTTGCGCGGGGAGCCGATCTGCGGGGACGTGATCCCTATTTTCTGTATGCGGCCAGCAATGCGGGCAGCCTGATGGGCCTTCTGCTGTATCCCTTGGTCATTGAACCCTGGTTTTCGCTGACGGATCAGGCGCTTATCTGGTCGGCAGGGTACGGGCTGTTTGTGTTGTTGGTGCTCGCCTGCGCCAGGGGGGGCGGATCGGCCCCTACGGCCATCGACAGTCCGGTGACGCCAGCATCCCCGATGCCACGCGCGCGTTGGATCTTCCTGTCGTTTGTGCCGACCAGTTTGTATCTGGGATTCACCACCTGGGTGACCACAGATCTGGCGGCTGTCCCGTTGTTTTGGGTGATCCCCTTGGTGATTTACCTGGCAGCCTTTGTGGCAGCGTTTGCCCGGCGAAAATCAGCCTTGGGCCAGCGCGTGTTGCTGGGCGTACACGTTCCCCTCTTGTTCGTCGTTGCCACGGCGGCCTTGGTGGCGGGAGCGGATGTCGCGGGTTGGTCCCTTTCGGGACATTTACTGTTGCTGGCGGTGTCTTGTTTTATCAGCCTACGGGAACTGGCGCTGTTGCGGCCCGTGGCCCTTCAGCAAACCCAATATTTTCTCTTGATTGCGGTGGGGGGCGTTGCGGGAGGGCTGTTCAACGCCGTGGTCGCCCCGTTTATCTTCACTTCGGCCACCGAATATCCGTTGGCCTTGGTGCTGACCTGTTTGTGTCGCCCCCCACAATCGCACGCGCGTTCACGATTTCGGGCGGTCGCGGATGGCGGGATTTCGCTGGTCGTTCTGGTGCTGATGTTGGAATTCAAACGACGGCAGGTGGCGATCCCTGTGATCGTGGGGGCATGCGTCCTTGTGGCCCTATATTTTATTGCGACAGCCGCCTACGGGATCAGACTGGCATTGGGCGTGGCCGCGTTGATGGTGGCCGGGGTTATCGCCAACCAGGGGCTAAAAAATTCGTTGTTTGCCGAACGAACGTTCTATGGCATTCATCGGATCCGCCGCGAGGGGCCCCTGCATGTGCTTTTGCATGGAAACACCCGCCACGGAATCCAGGATCGCAGATCAACATTGCGGGGCGAACCACTGGGGTACCACACGCGAAGCAGTCCGGTCGGTCAACTCCTGTCGTCGGGACAGGGCCTAGAATCGATAGCTGTGGTGGGGCTGGGCGCGGGTGCGCTTTCGGCCTACGGACGCCCTAAACAGTCGATCACGTTTTTTGAACTGGATCCTCTGGTGGAACGAATCGCCCGTGACCCGTCATTGTTCACGTACCTCGGGGACTCGGCGGCACGGATCGACGTCGTGCTGGGCGACGCGCGCCAATCTTTGTCGGGTCGGGGGCAATTGTTCGACGTCATTGTGTTGGACGCGTTTTCTTCGGACGCCATCCCTGTCCATCTGGTCACCCGCGAGGCAATCGTGCTTTATCTGTCGCGGCTGAACCCGCAGGGACTGCTGGTATTCAATGTGGCGAATCGGTACATCAGACTTGGCCCGGTGTTGGCGGCCACATCACGCGATTTGGGTCTGGTTGCGTGGCACGCTGCCGATTTGGACGTGTCAACGAAGGATCTGGCGGCAGGAAAACTACCGTCGGAATGGGTTGTCCTGGCCCGAAACTCGGCAGCCATGGCGGCGTACAGAACGTCGGCGCCCGGGTTGTGGACTGTGTTGCGGGCGTCAGGCGGTACGCACGGGTGGACGGATCAACGATCGAACGTGATGGGCGCACTAGGGCGGCGATAAATGGGGCTGCGGTGACGGGCCGTTTGCGGCCGCAGGTGATCAGCGCCTACTCAAGCTTCACAGGTGCAACATCTTGGCCGTCGTAAAGGGCCCCGGCGCAGGGCGGGGCGACCCCGTCAGGAAGACGATGCACGCCGGTGTGGTCAATGATGACGTCGGTCGTGCCACAGGTCAGCTTCCCAAGAACCTGTTCGTGATCCTCATCGCCGATGAAGAACGATGGGGGCTTAGGGAACCAGGCGATCGTGGGTTTGTGGTTGGCGGCGCGGTTCCCGCGTTTTGGGTTCATCTGAAACAGGCTTAAGACTTGGGCGTCCCGATCGGAAAGAGGCAGCGCGGGAACCGGTGGCATCCGATCACCACCTGTCAGTTTTAACCACAGGGGCCATCGAGCCGATGACAGTTTCGCTGTGGCCATGAAATTTGATGGCAGGCCAATCTCCTGAAGCTTTGGATCCTCGGG
>JAYUUT010000141.1:0-6742 GCA_043754455.1 Myxococcales bacterium | reverse complement strand
GAGGCAGACCTCGCCAAGGTCGTCATCAGCAACACCTCGGATCGGATGACCCACCCGTGGATGTCACTGGGCCAGGTACTCGACCCGACGCTGATCTCGGGCGACGGCATGCAGAACAACAAGCTGCACTACTGGGCCTTTCGAAATTTTACGCAGAAGGATGTCAACCTGCCCTTCATGTACGTCCACCGCATCGCGACCCAAACCGCGTACTGGAGCAAGATGCGCGGGACCGCGCTGTTCCCGAAAACCGGCGGTGAGTTCAACAACGCAAGCCGCGATTGGATAGCCCCTTTGCTGTCGACCCAGAATCAGCAGAGCGCGGGCCTGCAGTCGGCCATCGGGGCCGACAGTAAGACCCTGCCTGCCCCTGCGACGAATCAGTTCAAAGGCAATCTGATCCGGATGATGCTGCTGATGTCGCGTGATCTGCTGCAAAAAGGCGCCGCGCTGCAGACGGACCAGAACGAAGATCACTGCCTGGCGGTCGGCTGTCAGACGGGGGAATTGACCGGCTTCGTCAAGTCGCTGACCACCCAGGCGGCGACGGCGGCTGGCAAAGTGGCCTTTGCGGCTCCGGCCTTCGACTTGCCGCTTTACGCGGACGATACGGGTCGGCTTATCAAGGAGGTCCAGGACCTGATGGCTAAGGCGCCCCGCCGCGCGAAATAGGCAACGCACGCTGCACGGTTCGCGATCCGGCGGCCGCCCCCCTCGCGGCGAAGGGGGACGCTGTCAGGGCTCGACGGAGTTGCCGGTCTCCATGAAGGTCTTCCACGCCTTGGCCAGCCGCTCGCTGGTCGGCCAGATCGAGGGCTCGGTACCCGTGTAGGCGGCGCGGCTGTCCATGACTATCGAAAACAGGCCGCTCGCCTCCACCATGGGGGGGCCGCGTCCTTGCCCGGTGTGTAGCGGCCGATGAAGGCAGCTTGTGCGCAAAGGCGATCCTGGCCGCAACGCATTGTAAATGGCCCTTATGCTGACTTCGCGTGCAGCCGATTACACCTCTGCGATGTTCGAGCGTCAGGGGGCCCGCAAGCCGAGTCAGTCAGTCGTGGCGGGCCTGCTGTGGCTGTGCACCGCGGCCGCCTGCGGCCGCATGGGCTACGATGGGCGATACCCGGTGGGAGGTGTCGGCGACGCCGACATGGCTTTCCGAGATGCCGCCGGCGCGCAAAGCGATACGGCCGCTTCGGCAAACGACGTGGCCACCCGGCTCGACAGAGACGCTGTGAACGGCGCGGACCCCGAAGCCAACCGACTTCCGGAGTCGCCGACGGATACCCCATCAGCCGACGCCGGGTCGCCCGCCCAGACGCTGGATGCCAGCATCGTCGATCTGTCCGGCGGCGCCGACACGGTCACTCGGGTCGATGCACCCACCGCGGTCGATGCACGGTCGGTAGCAGTCGACGTCCCCCCCTCGGGCGACACTGCGCCGGCCGATGCTCCTTGGGTGGATGCTCCCGATACCAGCCCCGATACCGGGCCCGACCCCTCCGCCCTGCTTTGTAGCGCCGGGTTGCCCGCGCCGGTGCTCGCCTGGCCGCTGAAGGCCCCTCTAGTCAACAACGCCGTGCCCTCTGCGGGAACACAGGCGCTGCCGATGAGTTGCACGCCACCTGGTTGCCCCACCTACGTCGCCGGGCGTCTGGTCTTTGACCAGCAGTGGCTGGAGAGCCCCCGCAGTCCGCTGGATCTGTCGAACGGGGTGACGGTGTCGCTGTGGTATTCGTGGACTTCCGGCGTTGCTTCGCTGTTCACCAAGGTGCTGGGGACCGGATTCATGAACACCTTTCAGCTGGTGGTGGAACCCGGCGGGTTGGTGACCTTCGGGGGCAGCAGCGCCTCGACCTACGTTTTCACTGGGTCCGTCCCCCTGCAGGCCGGCCGACTGACCCACCTTGCAGGCACGTACCGTGCAGGGAAACTGTCCCTGTTCGTCGATGGCGTGATCAGGTCAACGGCCAAGTTGGGCTCTAACGCCGTCGCCGACGACGGCCCCTTCCTGATCGGAGCTGACAAGGACAGTGGAAGCGTCATCGACACCACCCGCGGCACCATCGTCGACGTCCGCCTGTACGCGGCCGAACTGGCCAATCAGGACATCGCCCTTCTGGCCTCACCCGCCTGCGCACCGCCGTGAGCGGCGGTCACCCCTGCAGGCCGCCTTGTGGAAGGCATCGACCACCGCGCGCTGCGCGACGCTTTGTTGTCGTTGCAGGAAAAGATCCCACGTCTTAAACACCCGGGCGATCCACATCGATGACCTTCATGTCCGTCCCGGCGCGGGTCTACTTAGGGGAGGGCTATAGCTCGCAGCCCCCACACTGATACCTGCCCTCCCGGCAGGTGCAATTCGTGTCCCGGATGGGGCTCATGCCGCACACGTATGTGCACCAGGAGCCCTCCGTCTTGCACGGCAACCCCGTTCCACAAGTCGTGCCAATAGCGGCCCCGGTGGGGAGCTTGGTGAGCGCGACGTTGTCGAACACGCTGGTGCACAGCGCGCTGTCGTTGTGCCCGTTCACGATCAGGCCGACGTAAAGAGTGTCGTTGTAGGTCACGTCTGCGGTGCGCACGAGCTTCCAGGCCTGGCCGTCAGGCGAGACATAGGCGTTGATGGTGCCACCGGTGCGGCTCGCCTTTACCCAGTAGGGAACGTGTACATTCGGTCCAAAGGGCCCAGGGCGTGGAATGTAGTTCTGCCGGGCAACCGGGCGAAAGACCGCCTGGCTTTCCAGCGTGGGTCGCAGGACGACATATAGGCCCCGGGCGCCGCTCTCGAGCGTCTCGCGAAACATGACGCCAGCACGAGCACTCGCGTTCGTGTTCTGAAGCTTGGTCACACGCGCCGAAATCTCGAAGTCCCCAGTGATGGGCTGGTAGACAAAATGCATTCCGTCGCTACCGTGCCACATATCAGCACCGCTCCCGCGCACGGTGAACACGCCCCCCGCGTGCTCGGTGCTGCCGGCCTGCCCCACATTGCCAACGTCCATGTACTTCCAGGGCTCAGGCACGCCCTTGGCGGAGCCCAGGGGCTCCGAGACCGGGAAAGGCCCGGTGTCGGCACCGTCAGTGACGAGACCGACGTCGGTACGAACATGGGGTAGGCTGGCGTCTGGATGCGACGGCGATGCCATGTCGGCCTCGCCGGAAGAAGAGCTGTCCGGCCCCACGTCCCTCGATTTATCCACTGAATCGACCCGCGGCAGGGCACACCCAGAAGCAGCGATTCCGGCAAGCGCGATGATGCCGGCCACGGTGGCGCAACGAAACTGTGCTGCCATTGGTCGTCCGTCTACGGTAGGGGCCGTTGGTCTGCTCTAGGCCAGTCGGGGCAGCGGACCCATGCACCACGCCGGAAAGCCAAAGGTGGTCGCGGGAATACCCATAAGGTTGAGGATCGACAGCAGCAGGTTGTTGTGGGGCATGTACGAGTCGTAACTGAGGAACCTACCGGTCTTCAGAGCGCCACCGGCGCGCCCGCCAAGCACGAACAAGGCATTCTGACCCGAATGGTTGTTGCCCTTGGCCAGCTCATTGACCCAGATCGCGATGCTGTTGTCGAGCAGGGTCCCGCCCGCCTCCGACACCTCCTTCATTTTTCCCAGCAGATAGGCGAACTGCTCCGCATACCAGGTGTTGATCTTCGTCAACGTTTCCTTCGCCCCTGCATCCGAGTCGGAGGCGTGCGAAAGCTCGTGGTGACCGCCCTGAACACCCGGCACCGACAGAGGACTCACCGAATGCGAGAACTGCAAGCTGGCCACACGCGTGACATCGCAGGCCAGAGCCCGAACTATAAGATCCATCTGCAGCTTGCCGGTGGCCGCGTAGCTGCCACCATCGCCGGCCGCATCGGGTTTCTTGCAGCCGACGATGGAGCGCCCACTGTTGAGACCAGTCTCGATCTCCCGGATGGCCGACAGGTGCGAGTCCACCCGCTTCTTGTCGTCGGCCCCCAGGGTGGCGAGAAACGACGTATAGGCATCGCGTGTGGCATCCATGATGCTACGCCGTTGCGCCCGCAGCTTCATCGTCTCGGCCTCTGACGCCCCGACGTCGAGATCGCCGAAAACCCGGCTGTAGATACTGGAAGGACGGTTCTCGGGATGCAGCGGCTTGTTATCCCCCGTGTAGCACATGCGAGTCCAGACCGAGACCGGCACGTCACCGGGCACGCCACCCATGCCTGACTGCACCCCGAGCTCGAGTGATCGAAACTTCGTGCCGCCACCAACACGATTGGCGATCTCCTGGTCCACGGAGATCCCCGACGCCCAGCCGCCGGTGTTGGGCGACCACGGCCCTTTGTTGATAGGCGTCCCCGTCAGCATCCCGCCCATGCCGCGCATGTGGTTGTCGCCCATGCCGCCTTGCATCTGGTCGACACCGTCGATGACGACGATGTCCTTCTTGTGTGCCTCAAGAGGCATGAGAATTCGCCCCAGCTTGAAATCGGTCTCGCTGCCGGTCGGCAGCCAGTTGTCGCGGATGGTTCCGTTCGGGCTGAAGAACACGACGAAACGTTTGGGCGCGTCCGCCGCCCGAGCCCTCCGAGGCCGGACCATCCCCTCGAGCCAGGGCAGCGCCAGGGCCAGTCCGCCGGCACCCCGCAGGATCGCGCGTCGATCGATCGGACGCAGCGCCGCGCTGCGGGTCAAGCGAATCTCACCTCCCTTGTCTGCTGGCCTCATGTCGATCTCGCTTTCATGGCGTTGCTCACTTGCCCCTCGGCGCCCCGGCATTGATCCAGGCGCGCACCTTGTCAATCATCTCTTTCGGAAGTTGCGGCCGTCCCTTAGGCATCTTTCGATCCTCGCCATTCGCACCGCGTTTGTGCTCGATGGCAAGAAGCAGACGCGACGAATCGGGTAGACCGGGCTGTACGAAGTAGGGCACCAGGAGGTCGTAGGTCCGGTCGATACTAATGAAGTCGAGCCCAATGTGGTGGCTAGGATTGTGGCAACTGGCGCCGTCCCCGTCGGCACAGCTGGAAGGCGATTTGCCGAAGGGCACGCCGAGGATCTGGTCGAATATTTCCGCAAAGGCGCCGCTACCGCTGCTGGCAGTGCCAGATCCGTCCACTGTCCGTTGCGCGCCTCCGAGGTCCGCAGGGGCACGGGCATCGATACCTGGACTGTTCATCGCACCACCCGCACCACCGCCGGAGCCGCCGGCATTGACGGGACGATCCTTGGCGGCGTCGACCGGGATGGACGGTGATCCCGAGGTGTCCGCGGCTCTCGTCCCACCATCGCCACCGCGCCCGCCCGTGGCCGAACCGCCTCGGCCGCCAGCCACGGGTTCCCTTTTTTCCTTGTCGGCGCCTGCCACGCAGGCGCCGGTTGCCACCAAACCCGCCACCAGCCAGGTCATGAGGAAATGCTCGCCCGCACTCATTCCCGACCTCACTTTCCCACGGTCTTCCGGAACCGGAACGCATCGGTCTGCGTGAGAGTGACCAGTAGCTCCTTCACATTGCCTCCGGTGGCAACGACTTGCCGCCCCAGGTCCTGCAGGGTGCAGCTGTCCTCCTCTGTCTCTGAACGTCCATACGCGAACCGAAACCAGGTGAGCGCGTAACACGCCCGCGCCTCGCCGCTGCCGGCCAGCTTGTGACCCAGTTCGGTCGCACCGACGAACGGTCCAGGCACGTCCGCGTCGAAGAGATTCCCGCTGGCGTCGACGGGTTTTCCGTTTTCGGTCGACCGCCATTGACCGATGCCGTCGTAGTTCTCGAATCCGAGTCCGACCGGATCGATGAGACGGTGACAAGGGCCGCACGTTGGATCGGTCGAGTGCTGGGAGAAACGTTCGCGCGTCGTCAGGTTGGGACTGAGCTCGGGCGGCTTGATCTCGACGTTGTTGGGTGGGGCCGGCAACTCGTGGCACAAGAGGTTTTCACGCACGAATACCCCGCGATGCACAGGCGAGCTCTGATTGCGCTTTGCCAGCCGCGCGAGCAGCCCGGCGCGGGTCAAGATCCCTCCGCCACGTTGCACCCCATCCAGCTCGATTTTTTGCATCCCGCCACCAGTAGGCGCCTTCGCGCCGTAGAAGGCTGCTAGTTTGCCGTCACCAAACGTGGACGACGACGTGAATAAGGCAGTCAGGGCACCATCACCCTGGTCGACGACTTGGTCGAAGAACGATTCCAGCTCTTGCCGCCACAGACCCGCCAGCGCCACTGAGAACGCCGGGTAGATGGCCTTGTCCTTCTCGAGACGCGGAATTTGATCCAGGCTCATCCATTGCCGCTGAAAGTGCCGGGTCAGATCGCGCGCCCTTGGATCCGCCAGCAGCCGACGAGCCTGTGCGGCAACCTGCGCGGGCGTGGCCAACTGTCCGCCCTCGGCGGCGCGGAACAGGTCGTCGTCAGGCATGGTGCCCCACAGCAGGTACGAAAGGCGTGATGCCACCTCCCAGCCGTTCAGCGCAGCCACACCCGGCGTCCCGGTCGTTGGTGTTCCCACCTCCGCGCGGTAGAGGAAGGGCGGTGCCTGCAGCATCACCTCGATTGTGGCCTGGATCCCCGTCTTGAAGTCCGAAGCCGCGCGACCCGCCTCATACACCTTGGCGAGGCGGTCCCCCTCTTCCGCCGTCGGCGGGCGGCGGAAGGCGCGGCGACCGAAGGTCTTGACGAAGTCGCGCGCGCAGGCGGCCTCTCCGGTCTTTTGTAGATCGCAGGTGACGATCTTGGTCAGGCTTTGCACGGCCTGCCGGGCCAGCGCCG
>JAYUUT010000140.1:0-4798 GCA_043754455.1 Myxococcales bacterium | reverse complement strand
CGTTTGAATTGTACAGGCACCCTGTGCCTGCAAGCAGCAAACAGGCCAACGCCGCATAACCGGTCCCTGATTTTCGTTCGACGTACCGCACCGACAATTTCCATCGGTTTTCAGTTCAGAAAACTTTACCCGCCGTGCCAGGACACGTTCTTGGAACCTACAAACGTTGTGGCGCGAGGCGGCGAGCGCAAACGTTCCCAGTCGTCTTCAACGCCTGGGAACGCCTGGAAACGCCTGGTTAGCCGGCCTTGTGGTTTGATCCCGGCCAGAGCTCCAACGGATCATCCGGCAACACCTCCACCTTCTCTTCCGTGCGGTACACGCGGAAACCCCGCGCAAGGTAGTTCGAGAGAGCTTGGGGATGGTCGAAGCAGCACGTGTGAACCCACACCCGCCTCGAACTCATCACCCAAGCCTGCTTTGTCGCCGACGCCAGGAGTGAGCCGCCGATCCCCTTTGCAATGAATTGATTGAGCAGACCTAAATAGACGATCTCGACCGAATCGTCCACATGCAGTTCCAACTCGAAATATCCGACTGGCGTCCCCTTGACGTATGCAATCCGCGTTTGGAGTTCCGGCCGATTGAGATAGGCCATCCATCGTGCGTAATCCCACGAAAGCCGCGAATGCCAAAGCCAGCGCGCCCCAACGGCTACGTACAAAAACCGATTCAGCTCCGGGCAGGGAACTTCGGACCGGACGAGGGAGAATGGTACGTGCGTCGCGCGTGCGGGCTTCAGCGCCTCGGAGGAAGTCATCTCCAAATAGGTGGTGGTCACCTTTCGATTCATCGCGCGCGGCTCCTGCCTTGTGTGTTCGGCCAACTATGAACTTTCCCGCCAGAATCTCGTTCGCTTAGGTTTTATTCAAGCGCAATTTCTGAGCTACGCGGACCTCGGCGCGCGTCAGCTCACCGTGCGTTTTGCGCCCGGGCCCCTCACCGCCGTGCTCGCCCTACTTGCTGTGGGGGCGATCGTGGCGGGGTGCGTTGGGACGGTCGCCGGGGACGTCCCGTCCATACCGGGCCCCGTGTCGCCCGCTGAGACGGGCGAAAAGAAGCCAGACCAACGCACGCCTGAGGGGCCCGCCGTCTCGGTCGTCGCCCGCCCTCCCGTTCGGCGCCTCGGTCCCCGCGAATACACGCGGGCGGTGGGCGCTTTGCTGGGCGTGCCGGACGGCACGATCTCCGAGGACGATCTGCCCACGGACGCCAGCACGACCGGGTTCTCTAACAGCGCCGAGCTGCAGGCGATGTCGCCGCTGCACGTCTACAAGTACGGGGCCGCCGCGCACGCCGCGGTGTCGGTCGCAATGAGCACCCCACAGCGGCGTCTGGCGACCGTTGGTTGCGATCCGCAGGCGAGCCCCCCGTGTGTCGAGCAATTCCTCACGCGCTTCGGCCTTCTGGCCTTCCGCCGCCCGTTGACGTCCATCGAGCTGGACGAGCTGGTGAACGCCGCCCACGCCGAGTCCACGTCGACGGATACGGGGGCTGGCCTCGCGGTGGTGCTCGAAGCGATGTTGCAGTCGCCCAGCTTCCTTTTCCGGGCCGAGCTCGGCCTCGCCATTCCCGGCCGTCCGGGTGTTCGTCGGCTGACCGGTTACGAAATGGCCACGCGCCTGGCATTCCTCATCTGGCAAAGCGGGCCGGATGCGCCGCTGGTCGAGCTGGCCCGCACCGGGGCGCTGGACAGTCCCGATGGCGTCGCCGCTGCGGCGGCCCGCCTGCTGGGAGATCGGCGCGGCGGCGCGACCCTGCGCACCTTCTTCAGCGAGTGGTTCGACCTCGACCAGTTACCGACGCTAGAGAGGCCCACCAAGGATTTCCCGAGATGGAGCAAGACCGCGGCGCAGTCCATGAACGAGGAGCTGCTCCGTGTCCTGGATGACCACCTCGCCCCGGGCGCGCGGTTCATCGACGCCTTCACCGCGCCGTACACATACGTGGATGCGCGGCTGGCCGCGATCGAGGGACTTCCGGTCCCTCCGGGGTCCACCTTCGTACGGACGGCGCTAGACGCCAAGTCGGAGCGCGCCGGTGTCCTCACCATGCCTGCGCTCCTGGCGTTGAACGCGAAGACGCACGGATCGTCGGCGATCCAGCGCGGCGCCTTCCTTCGCCGCTGGATCCTCTGCCAGGAGCTTCCCGCGCCCCCCGACGAGGTGCCGGCGCTGCCCAAGGCGCAGGCCGGCCAGTCCGAACGCCAGCGTCTGGAACAGCACCGGAGCGCACCGGCGTGCTCCGGCTGCCACACGCTGCTGGACCCGCTGGGCTTTGGCCTCGACCACTTCGACGCCATCGGCGCCTGGCGCGCCACGGACGAGCAGGGACAGCCGATCTCCGACGCGGGCGAGATGATCGGTGCCGAGCCACCGGCATTTAAGGGCGCGCTCGAACTGGGGACCAAGGTGCGTGCGCTGCCGGGGACGACGGCCTGTGTGGCCCGGCAGCTGTACCGCTTCGCGTTCGGCAGGCAGGAGAGCGACCAGGAGGCGCCCGCCCTCGCCGCTTTGGCGACGGCCTTCGCGGCGGGGGGCGACTTCAGGCAGCTTGTCCTGCAACTGGTCCGCAGCGACGCCTTTGGATCGATCCCCGCGCCGTGAGAAACGGGAGCCAAGCCAACTTGCAAGGAGGAACGTGCCAAATCGGATCGTGCCCGTGAATGCGTCCAGGCTGAGCCGCCGCACCGTGCTTCGGACCACCTCGGGTGCCGCCCTGGCGTTGCCATGGCTTCAGGCGATGACCCCGCGGGCGCGGGCGGCCCTCCCCGAGCTGCCCAAACGCTTCGTGGTCTTCTTCCCTTACAACGGCACGCACGCCTCCGTGTGGCGGCCGACCACGGTGGGGCCGGCCTACGCCCTCCCGTTCGCGCTGCAGCCGCTCGAGTCGCTGCGAAAGGACTTCAACGTCCTGTCCGGTCTTCACCTCCGTGCCACCGGCAACAACAGTCACGCGACGTACTGCTGCGCGCTCAGCTGCGACAAGCCTCAGCTGGTCACCGGGGACAAGCAGATAGGCGGTGCCGTCTCCATCGATCAGGCGTTGGCCACCAAGATCGGGATGCGGACAAAAATCCCTTCGTTGGTGGTGGACCTGAACATGGGCCGGCGGATCTCGTGGATCGCGGCGGGTCAACCCTCCCCGATCGTGGTGGGCGCGAAGAAGCTCCTGGCGCAGCTTTTTCCGGTGCCCGCCCCCATGCCAATGTCGGGGGGGTCGAGGCAACGGCGGATCCTGGATCTCGTTCGTGCGGACGCGAACCGGCTGAACGCGCGCCTGGGGCCAGCGGATCGTAGGCGGGTGGATCAGCATCTGACGGCCCTCGACGAGGTCGACCGGCAGTTGGCCTTCGCCGCGTCCGGAGCGAAGTCGTGTGCAGGCCTCACGGTGCCGACGATGACGACGGCGATGACGAAGGCCGAGGAGATGAAGCTCACCGCAACGCTTATCGCTCTGGCGTTCTCCTGCGATCTCACCCGTATCATCGTGGTGAACCTGGGGCATGTGGATCGCGTGGCGCGGTCTGCGACGAACCCGACGTTGACGGACGATCACGAGGCCTCTCACATGGATCCGGAGATTGTCGGCCGGGTCACCCGCGCCAAGATGGAGCTATTTGCGGACCTGCTCCAGAAGTTGAAGGACACGGCCGAGGGGGACTCCAATCTGTTGAAGCAGTCCCTCGTGTACACCGGCAACGACGTCTCGGACGGGAACAAGCACGACGTCAGCGACATGCCCATCCTGCTGGCGGGCGGCGCGGGCGGTCAGATGCGGACAGGGAATCATATTCGGTTCAACGACCAGCCCGTGGGTCGGCTGTTCGTGTCCGTCCTGAACTTCCTTGGTGCGCCGACCGAGACGTTCGGAAAAGATGGCATGGGCGCCTTGCCGGATCTGGCCATCTGATCACTCTCGACCGTGAGTTGACTGCGGATGGGGCGGGGCGGACATGCCCCGCGGCGGTTCACTCGTCCTGGTCAGCGTCGCTGTCCGTTTGGGCCTGCATGCGCGGGGTCCAGCGTTCGAAAACCTCTAGCAACGCGTTTGCCTGTTCCTGGTCCGTCACTGAAAAACCGCTGTGTTTGCGGTAGGCGCCCTTCCATTTTTGGAACCGGACAATGGACATGCGGGGTGCCTTCCAGTCACCGGTTTGGCGATCCCGATCTTGGTAGAGGAATAGGACGGTGGCCCAGACGCCCCGGGACAGCACGACCTTTTCCAACTGCCGCCGCACCATCTGCCCGTCGTCGCCGTCGACGTTGAAATCTAGTTCGTCCAGATCCGCCGTCAGCACCGGGGTTGCTCCTGTGCAAAGACGGCTAGGTTGCTGCGGGCGGGGACGGCAGGCTGGCCAGCAGCGCGCGCCTGTCAGTTGCGGACAGCCGCGTAAATTCAATGCCCATACCGGGTGCGGCTTCACGGCCCCGGCTGCGCGACACCCGCACAACCTTGCCAGTGGCCTTCACCGTGGTGCCCGACGACAGCGGAATCTCCAGGTGTAAGATCTCCCCAATCTCGAACAGCAGGTCAGACCGCAAGAACGCGCCACCTTCAGAAAAATCTTCAGAATCGAGGAGGATTCCACCTTCGACCCGGTTGCCTGCCGCCCTCACGGTCACGGGCAGTTCAACTGTAAGTCGATCGAACTTTCGTTGATCGCGCCGACCCGTAGCTTTTTTCACGGAGCGAACTCGACCACCTGGGACGATCGCAGTTCCAGGGACAGTCGCGTGTTCAGGCCGACAGCACCGACCCCGCGGCTTTCTCTCCATACGGCTTCAACCGACACGGG
>JAYUUT010000139.1:0-11753 GCA_043754455.1 Myxococcales bacterium | reverse complement strand
GTCGCGCCTTGCGCTCGGCCCGGCTTGTCGGCCTCCGCTTTGACGCTATTTCGAAGACGGTGCACTAGTCGCGGCAGAATAGGCTGTCGCGCGGGGACTGGTAGCGGATGGCAAGCTGCGGGGTCGGCACGCGGGCAAAATCGCCAGTGGTGGACGCACGCGCAGCCTCCAGGATTCCGGTGGCCAACCGGGTGCGTTCGGCAGTTAAGGTGGCCTTGCCTGACATGAACATGTCTTCGACCTGGCGACACAATCCGACGGTTTGGGTCGCGTTTGGCGGCGGTCCCACGAAAAACTGACCGGCCATCACGGCGCCATTGACCCGCGCGGCGAAGGTGAAGTCCTTTATGGCCCCGGGCAAGATCAGCACCGACGTGCGGGTGCCGTCGTTGTGTTCGACCAAGCACGCACGCGCATCGGCTGAAAGTTTAACGACCTCGCCATTGCCGACCAAATCTTGTGTGCGCCCGTCCGCGATGGTGTTGCCCTGTGGCGTATCGCTGCGCGACAGGGCCGCGGTCAGCAGCGGCCTTGACCAGCGGCCGTCTTCGCCAGCTTGCCAAAGGCGGGCTGGTCCCAAGGCCTGAACGGCTTTGATGCCCGTCTCGCCGCCCCGGCGACGTTCCACAAGGCACAGCGCCCCTTCAAGCGCGTGGTAGCCCTGCCCATCAAATCCGCCCGGGCTTACGACCAAGACTTCCTTAACGGCGGCCGCAAAAGGGACATCGACCGCAGGCAGCCGCACCGCAAACGGCAGCGGCGATCCGCACAGCAGCGGGAATTTCAATTTTCGCGACACATCGACCACGAACGTGGCTTGGCTGAAGGTCTGCCCCAGGGGCCCAGAGACGAACAGGGGCACGCCCCGGCCCTCTTCTTCGAAAACGGCAAGACAGGCCTTCAGCACTTCGTCGCGCGCGCCGTCAGTGTCGTCCGCCAGCACCATCACGCCATCGACGGCCAGTTTTTGGCCACCTACGCGCAAAGCCTGGGCCACCGAGGGAAACAGCGGGAAGTCGAATTCCTGGGCGCGCACAACCGCCAGATCTTTATCGGGCCTATCACGCGCATACGCGGCCACAATGCGCAAGTCAGGCCGATGCCAGCTTCCCGCCCGCGGATACCCGACCAGGAACCGATCCGCCAAGGCCAGGGCGCGCGACTCTGGGATCCAGGCGGGTGTCAGAACGGCGATGCGTTTCGGGGCCACGGTCACGTTCTCCAGAAGTTGGACGCCCGCGGCGCCGCGTAGTTGATCCCCAGGTGGGGTGTATCGATGCGCTTTTGGCCCTCGGACAGGCTTTGGACACCGGCGGCCGTCAGCCCGGTCGTCAGCAGCGTCCGTTCAATGGGTGACGTGGGCTTGCCAGACAGAAACATTGTCTCGATGTTGTTCACCAAGGGGCTAAAAAAACTGGCCTGGCTGCAGCGGATGGGTGGCATCGGCAGGTACATCTGCAACGAAAACGGATCTTTGCGCCCATCAATGCGCGCGGCGAAGTTAAAATCCTCCACCAGTCCCGAAAACATCAGGACGCTGCTGACCAACCCGTCACTATGTTGGCTGCGGTAGGCGTATGGATCTTTGCACAGCCGCCGCAGATCAGCGGGCGATGGCATCATATGCCCCATCCCAGGCCGCGCAGGGGCCAAGGTGTGGCTGCGCGAAAAACAGGCGTTGACAAGATCCTGCGGCCATAGACCGTCGTCCCACGCCTTCCAGAACTTTTCACCACGGTAGGCCTCGACCCATTTGACTCCCGTCTCGCCACCTTTGCGGCGTTCGATCATGCACTGGTTGGTTTCCAGCGCGTGAAAGTCGTAGCTGTCGGGGCCGCCATAGGCAATACACAAGGCTTCGCTGACCTTTGCGTCCGGGGGCATTTCCACGGACGGGATTCGCCAGGTGACGGGCAGGCTGGACCCGGCCTGAAACGGGATGCGCATCGCCTTGGCGACATCGTACATTTCCTTGGCCTTATCCCAATTCCACGACAGGTGTTTGTCCAAGAACACGGGCACCACGCGGCCGCTTTGTTTGAACACCTTCACAGTCTCCATGAAGTGTTCGTAACGTGGATACATCGTCTGTTTTCGGTCGTTGACCGGATAGTCGCCGTGTTCCCCCACCAGCAACACGCCATCCACGGCCAGCTTGCTGCCCCCAAGAGTCAGCGCTTCGGCGATGGTCTTGCACGAACGGACCGCCGGGAATCGCTCAAGCCTTTTACGCGAGAGATCTGAGGCACCGATTTGTTCGACGTACAGCGACACCAGATCCATGGCCGGGTGGTGGTTGCCGCCGTTCCACCCGTAGCCGTCTAAGAAACGTCCGACGATGTGCTGGGCGTGCGAGTGCTTGAAAAAAACCGTACACACCGCCGCGATTTTTGGTCGTTTCGCGGCACGTCCAGCGCGCGGCCACACAATGGGCGCCACGCCTGCGCCAATAAATACATCACGCCTGGCAAGTCGCATCGTGGTGCACGTTTACCACGCATCCTCTATTTTTCAGAACCTAGGGTCGCGGGCTGGCCGTGCGTGACGGCCGTTCGAAGCGGACATTGTCCACGAACAGCACGTCCTCGAAGGTCCACGAGGTCTGAATCAGCATGAAGCCGACCCGATTCCCCGGTTTCATCGGCGACGAACCGTTGGGTTTATGGGGGCGAAAGTCATCCACCGACAGTTCCACATGCACCCATCGCCCGGTCTGGGCGTCGCCTACCGCCAAGTGGTAATCAGAGTGCGCGCTGTCGTCGGACAACCAGACGTCGATCCGGGGGCCGGATCGGACGGTGGACTGGCCCAGCCAGTAGTCAAAGGCAATCACAGTACCGGGTTCGTGAACAAAGATTCCATCGTTGCGGTTTTCGATCCGCACGCCGACAATGTCGGGGTACTGGCTGTCATCAGGATCCTTGCGGGCCATCAGGCAAAAACGGCTGCTAGGGCGGGGCGGACACTGCCGCGTGGGTGCGAAATGCCAGCCCAGCGATTGAACGCCATCTTCGAAATCGAAGGCACGGATGGTTTCACGCGGTCCCGTCAAGACCCGGGGGTCCGCCGCTGCTGGGATCGACGGCAGCACCTGTGGCCCAGGGATCGGGGCGTTGGGCCTGGAAACGTGGGAGGTCAAAGCGCCCGGGCGGTCATTAACGGAACCGTGCTGGGGCAACCGCGCCAACCAAAGGCCAGCCATGGCGGCACAGACTGCCCCCGCGGCGACGATCCACACGCGGCCACGCCGGAACCACGCGGCCACGCGTCGGTCCAGGCGAGACTCGATCCCTGTGGTTACCCGTGCCACGAACTCGTCGCGGGTCTGTTCCGCAGCGAGCCGCGCCACCATGGTTTTCGTCCAGACGCCGCCGTCCCGTTTGTCCCGCAAAAGGCCGCGCATCCAGCCGTCGATGCGTGTGTCGTTCAGCAACTGGGCGCGCAGGGGTTCATCCGTCCCTGCACGGTCCATGAGGGAGGCCACCTCGTCTGGGTCGACCGCCTCCCCGTCAAGGAAACGCAGCCACAATCCATCGTTTGGGCTTTCCATCAGCTTGGGCTTTCCATTAGCGCTGTGCCATCGCGAGACGGCTCTCCATGCACTTGCGCACCGCGAGGCGGACCCGCAGCAAATTCATACGCACAGCACCAGGTTCGCGCTGTTCATCGTGTGCAATCTGCACCGCCTTTTTCTGGTCAACGTAATGAAGTTCCAAAAGCCGCGCGCTGTTCGGCGGCAAGCCATCCAGACATTGGTGCAGCGCCAGGATTTGTTGTTCCTGTTCGTCCAATGTCGCCGCTGCATCTTCCGCCGCCCCCATTTGCCAAGCGGTCACAGTCGCCCACGCGCGGTCGAGGCCGCTGGTTTGTTGTCGGGACACCTTGCGCAGGTGGTCCAAGGTTCGGTTTCGCGCAATGGCCAGCAGCCAGGCCCCAAAAGGTGCGTCACACCGGTAGCTGCCTATGCGCTGAAACGCCCGAAGGAACGCATCCTGGCAAAGATCGTCGGCCAAAGAACGGTCGCGAACGTAGGCCGCCACATAGCCGCGCACGCGGCCCTGGTAGTGGCCTACAAGTTTTGCGAACCCCGCGACGTCCCCACGTTGCGAAGCCGCAATCCATTCGCTTTCATCGTCCTTGGTCGAGAACAAGGTGGTGCCCACAGCTTGCATGCTCTAACGACGAAGGAGGTGGAGAAACGTCACAACCGCCAGATTTGAAGGCAGAATGGCGCGGCCAGTCATGGCAAATCACGCTCAGAGGCAAATCCCGACAACGCCCCGCGCGACACCGACCGCTGCGACACGTTATAGAGTCCAGTGTTCTGGAGAGTACGAAGGGCCTTATCAATGAAATCTGTAACGCAGATAAATCGCGAAGCTTGGAACGAGATCTCGGTTCGCCATCGCCAGCAGAACGGGGACACGTGGACAAAAATTCTTGTGCAGCCCTGCGCATCGGTGTTGGACTCTCTCGTCTCCGCTCGACTGCGGGCTTTGATGATCGAAGGCAGGTCAGTTGCCCAGCTCTGCTCGAACAATGGGAGAGAAATTATCTCCTTAAAGAATATGGGTGCTGGGCGTTGTGTTGGGTTCGACATCAGCGACGAAGCAATCGGCCAGGCAAACGAACTCGCCCACGCGGCGAGTGTTGAATGCGAATTCGTCAGAACCGACCTCTACGACATATCTTCAGATTTCGACCAAGCGTTCGACCTAATCTTTATGAGCGCAGGCACATTGGGGTGGATGCCCGATTTGAAGTCTGCTTTTGGTGTCGTGGCAAGGCTGCTTCGTCCCGGCGGTAGATTTCTGATCTACGAAATGCACCCTGTTCTCGATATGTTTGACTCAGCAACGGACAATCCGATTGAGGTCTTACATTCCTATTGGAAAACAGATCCGTACGTTGGAGAAGGCCTAGACTACCTAGGAGACGGTTCATACAAATGCCCAACAGCGGAGCATTGGTTTCATCATACGTTGGGCGGCATTTTTGGCGCAATATTTGAAAACGGTATGCTGGTGGAAGCGTTCACGGAGTACGACCACGACATTTCAGAAATTTTCGGCAAGTTGGCCGCATGGCCCAAAAAGCCGCCGATGTGCTGTATTTTGCAGGGTCAAAGGACGACGGTCCCACCCCAGAAGTTCGAGGAATAGGGATCCTCTCCTGCCCAATCAGGCTCAGAGGCAAATGGTGGCCGGCGAGGCGCAGGTCAGGCACTGGGCCCCCGGGGGGCAGGTGTTGATGGTACGTTTTACGCACTGGCGGCCACCCGAGCAGTCCTTGTCTTGGCGGCAATCGACATCTTTTTTGTCGAAACAGGCCGCAGCCGCCAATTTCGGTTCTGTGCAGCCGGGTTCAAGCCAGCGGCAACGGTCGTCCTTGTCGCAGGCCGGCCGTAACTCGCCAGCGCACGTCGCGGGCGCGCACTCACAAAGCTCACAGCCCATCGCGTCCTTCTTGAAACCTTCCCGGCAACCCAGCTTGCACAACACGGGCTTGCAGGTGGGCGCGGGGTTGCATTTGCAGGTCGGGCACCCGTTGGCATCTTTGACGTTTCCGAATTCGCAGAAAATCAGGCAGACCGGCCCACACGCCAAGGCCCCTCCTATGCCGCCAGCATCCGGTTTGGGAACCATGCCGGACATCCCACCCGTGCCGCCGCCGTCTGCACCCCCGACGCGGCCGCCACCACTGCCCGTGCTGCCACCGCGTGATTCGCCACCGGCACCGCCACCAGCGCCACCACTTAAGACCGTACCTTCCGCCCCACCCGCGTCGGCTAGGTTAAAATCTAAGGCCCTGCTGCCACCGCAGCCCCCCAACAGAAGGGCAAAAATCGCGAGCGAAGCGGCGGGGATGTTGTGACGCATGTGACCTCGGGAGAAGGGAGTTCCAGCATGCAATCAAAGCAAATCGGGGACCACGCCTCAGTGGGGGCTATCCCCCCATAAAGATTCAGATTCTCCGGCGGTCATCCCTCAGAATTCTGAGACCCGGCCCGGGTCACCCCTAACGGTTTGGGCGCGGTCGGCGGGGATCTGGCGCACCGCCGGTTGGGCGTCCGTTGGGCGCTGCCCCCCGAGGCCCCTTGTCCCGGCCCGCGCGGCCCCGTTCGACGTCGCGGCTGCGGCGGCTGCCGCTGCGGTACTGGGGGGCGCCTTCTTCGGGGCCGGTGACCAATCCCAGGTTGCCCGCCATGTAGTGGCGAAACAGCGAATCGCCACAATCCGCAAACCGCAACAGCCGCGCATCAAACCGCGCCAGATGTTCGGTCACATTCCGAAGATCCCGCCGAAGGATGTGGCGGGCGTTGCTGTTCTTCGAAACGTCCACAACCTGGGGCAGATCGATAATCGTGGGCCCTGCTGCGGCCAGCAAAATGTTGTACGCGGACAGATCACCATGCACCCGCCCGGTTTGCAAAAGGCGCATGACCTGCATGAAAACCTCCTGGTGCAGCCAACAGGCTTCTTCCGGGCTGAACGAAAAATCGGCCATACGTGATGCGGGCACGCCCCGATCGTTGACGACCAGTTCCATCAACAGCACGTTGTCGAAAAGAAAAAATGGTTCGGGGACCCGGACGCCTGCATCGAAAGCCGCCCGCAGGGCCTGAAATTCGGTGCCGTGCCAGCCTTCTTCCATCAATCCACGGCCATAGACGCTTTTTTTCTTGATGGCACGCACGTCGCGAGAGTTTCGCGTCTGGTTTCGACCTTCGGTGTAACTGGAAACTTTCTTGAAGGTTCGTTCTTCGGGCGATTTGTAGACCTTGGCCGCACCCAGAAACCCACCCCGTTCAACGACGTAGACCGTGGCTTCCTTGCCACTCATCAGCCGAGAATGCACGGCATCGATCACCCCGTCTTCAACGAGTCGATCTAAGACCTCTGATCTCTCCATGTGGGGCGTTACCGTGCCATAGGTCCTGGGCTGGCGCGCGAAAAATCAGCGTCATTGCCCGTCGGGTCATTCGCCAGGTCAGGCTACCTCGACGCAAAGCATTCGCTTATCTGATTCAGCGGCAACGGACTATACGCGTCCGTTCCACCGTCCAGAATCAGGTTGGCGTGCGTTTCTGTCATTTCTAGTTGCAAAGGTTTGATGTCGATTTGTCGGCCACTGCGAAGAATGACGCTTAACCCGCGTCGACGCGAGATTGCCCATCGCAGCAAGCCTAAAATGTCGCCGCTATCGGTACAACGCGGGGCCTCGGGCCGTGAAACGCTGAGCTGCATAGATTGGTCTCCAGCTGTTGTCCAACGGACCCGACCACACAGACCGGGGACAGGTGAAGGACGGGGGGTTCGAAGATCTGTACGAGCTTCTATGCAGGTGGGTTGATTTTTAGACAATCGCCTCGAGAAATACTTCTTCGTGCTGCGCGCACGGACAAGTCGGATCACTGCGGGTGTCGCGAGCGAGGGCCTCGTGCATACTGAACCCGTTTCATGTTGACCTTTATTTTTGCCTTAGCGGCGGCCACTGCCCCTGCCATCCCTTGCCTAACCGGGGAAGAATGGCCCGCTAAATTGTCTGCAACGGGTTGTTACGCAGATCTAGGTCGGCACACGCAGGCCGCGGGACTAATTCCCTACGACCTAAACGCCCCGCTGTGGACCGATGGGGCGCACAAACGTCGTTGGCTGGGTCTACCAGCGGGGAGAAAAATTCATGTGAATGACGAAGGTTCGTTCGATCTGCCGAACGGATCTGTGCTGATGAAGGAATTCGCGTTCGATCTGACTGTCGGCCGACCCGAAACGCGACGGCTTCTCGAAACCCGCCTGATGAAACGACATCCGTTTGGATGGACCTACCGTACTTACAAATGGAACGATCAGGGGACCGATGCGGATCTTTTGGACAAGTCCACACATCTGACGGTGCCGGTTCTTGATGGAAAAGAAAAACGCCTTGTGTCCTACGGCATTCCCGGACCCTCCGAATGTGCCTATTGCCACAGCGGGGCGGCAGGGGACGTCCTGGGGCCAAACAGCGCGCAGCTTGATCGCATGACCGAGGTTGGCGGCAAAAAAATGAATCAGCTTGATCACTTTGTCGCCTTGGGCCTTTTTGAAACCGGCAGCCGTGTCCACCTTCCCGCCGCAGCCATCCTTGTAGATCCCGCCGACACAAAGGCGCCCCTTGCCGCACGGGCGCGCAGCTATCTGCACAGCCAATGCGCCCACTGCCACCAACCCGGCGGCTGGGTGCCCCCTGGGATGACCCTAGATTTTCGCTACCAACAGCCTCTGGCGGAAACCCAGACCTGCGACATCCTCACCCAGTATTTCCTGCAACAGCCTCGCATTGCGCCCGGTGATCCCAGGGCCTCGGTCGTGTGGCGCCGGATTAAGGCCAGCGGCGTCGAACGGATGCCCCCCCTGGGCACCTCGGTTATTGATCCCGCGGCGAACGTCGTGCGCGACTGGATTGCGTCGCTAAAAGATTGCAGCGGCCGGTAGTTATCCGCGGCCCTCTCTGATTCTCATGCGTGCAGGCGATACACCTGCCAGGATGACCGCGATGCCGCCCCCCGCCACGCCTGGACCGCTTCTATACGATCCCGACAGCTTCGACGCACCGTCCGCCCATGTGGCCATGCTGGATGATGTCACGCGCACACAGGGCCTTTTGCGCGCGATTCGTGAAACGGTCCGCCCCGGCGACGTGGTGGTCGACATTGGCAGTGGGACCGGCATCCTGGCGGTGGCGGCCGCCAAGGCAGGGGCTTGCCGGGTGTACGCTATCGAACAAGGCAAGATCGCAAACGCGGCAGAAGCGATGGTCGCCGCGAACAACGTTGGCGATATCGTACGCGTGATTCGGGGCCATTCGTCACGGGTCGAATTGCCTGAACGCGCGGACGTCTTGGTCAGCGAGATCTTGGGCGCGGATCCCTTGGACGAAAGTCTACTGGAGGTGTTCCGCGACGCCCGCACCCGCCTGCTGAAGCCGGAGGCACGCCTTATCCCCTGTGCGGTGCTGGTCTACGGCCTGCCCGTCAAACTGCCGCCTCGGTTCGTCGCCCGCAACACGTTTTCGGCGCGGAATCTGGAACGTTGGCGGAACCTATACAACATCAATTTTGACGGTCTTGGCCCGTACGGGGCCGGGATTCACCGGCTGTCCGGGATTCCGCCACAGGAAGCGAAGACCTGGCAAACTGTAGCCGACCCCTGCCTTTTGACCCGGATCAGACTTGATCGGGATTTCGAAGTCGCAGCCTGTTCATCCACATCGTTCACAGCAAACTCGGCGGCTACGAATCTGGGCATTCTGGTCTACTTCGACGTTCAGTGGTCTGCATCGGTCAGCCTATCCACGAACCCAAACAAGGTCAGCGAATACAACCATTGGTCCTGCAGGGTCTGGTGCTTTCCCGACAAACCCAGTGTGCAGGCCGGTGAACGAATCGATCTGGAATACGTTCACGACCGCGATATTGTAGAGGTCCGGCTGGCGCCCGCCGCCCATGCTAATGCCAGCGCCCATGACCAACATCAATTCAAAGACGATCGACGAACTTGAATTCTACACGGGTCCGCATGCCATCCCTGGCATTCGGTACCGCAGTGCCGGACAACAACTGGGTGTCCGGGCTTGGGGCATGAACGTGCTGGACATCGAAACCGGCTGCACAGGATATCCGGAACACGATCACGTCAAGGACGGACAGGAAGAAGTCTACGTCATCCTGCGTGGCAGCGGCACCTTGAAGATGGGAGACGAATCGCTGCCCCTTTTCGAAGGGCAGATGGTGCGCGTGCCCCCCGATGTCGTGCGCAAGATTCTCCCTGGGCCGCAGGGCATCCGATTTCTTGCCCTAGGCGGGACGCCCGCAAAAGCCTTCGAGCCGCGCTTCTGAGCTACTTGTCTTGGGCCGCCTCGAGCGTGCGTTCAATCGCCGCCCGGTTGGCATTTTCGATCGACTTGTAATCGTTCTTTATCCGGGTCGCGGCCTGACGGGGGGCGACCGCCCGGATTTCAGCCCCCGCCGCCCCGTGGGTGCTGATCACCGTATCGGGTGACGCCATCATCTTCAGCATGATAACCAGCAACGCCGAAACCACCGCAAGACCAATAACAAGTCGCAACATTGAAAGCCCCCTACCCTGTTGTATCGGCGTCCGCTGTCCCGATCCTTAGGGCCGAGGATGACGCACAATAAAAACCGGGCGATTCGAACGCTCAAGGACCCGCGCCGCGACCGAACCGAGGACGGCCTTGGCCAGCCCCGAACGTCCATGCGATCCCACACAAATGGCGTCCGCCCCCAGCCTGTTAGCGGCCTGGACGATGGCCTCGTCCGCAGACCCCCCATCGACCACGTTCAGATGAATTTTGATGCCCAAGGGCTCGCAATCTTTGGGAATGAGTGCGTGCAGTCGGGCCTCCATTTGCGCAACCTCTTCAGGTTTCAACGCGTCCACAGTCGATTCATAGGCGTAAATCGGGATGGGCAGCGTTCGTTCACGCACATGGATAAGTTCCACCGTCCCGCCCCCCCCGCGCAGCAGGCTGCATGCGTGCAAAACCGTGCTGTTGCCCAGGTCAGAAAAATCAGTAGCCGCGACCACGCAGCGGATCACGGGAACCGAAACGTCCAAAGGACCTTGGCCCGAATCGCGACCCGTGCGTTCAGGAATGCAAAGAACCGATATTCGCGATGCATGCAGGGTGGACAGCGCGGCGGAACCACCGCGCACGCGATCCCAGCCGTGCGGCTGCCGTGTCCCGACGACCAGCAGATCCGCATGATCCGCCTCGGCTTCCTCTGACAGCGCCTCGCCCGGACGACCCCACGCGGCGCGGGCCCGCACAACCACCTGCCCCATGCCGGCCAGCTCTCCTAGCTGGTTACGAAGCTCGCGTTCAAGAATGTTGGTGACCTCCGGATCGGTTCCGAAGGCATCGCGCGGGCCCCGCAGCCCCAAACGTGCATATTCCTGTGGCGGCCAATAGTGGTGCGTGAGGACCAGATCGCAAGGGCCGCCTTGGCGAAGTTGTCGCAGCCAGCCCAGGGCCGCGTGGGTCGCCGGGCTGCCATCAATCCCCGCCAACACCCGTAAGGGCCGGTCGCCACCCGCCCATTTTGCAAACGGGTTTGCACCTTCGCGGACAACCAGCACGGGACAGGACGCCCCCAGCACGGTTCTTTCCGCGACGCTGCCAAGCAAGACCCGCGCGACCGCGTGGCGGCCATGGGTGCCCATCACGACAAGCCGCGCGTTTTCTGCAACGGCCTGGGCGCAAATCACCTGTTCAGGTACCCCATACAAGATGCGTCCTTCGACCGGGATCTCGGAGGCCACAAGACTGGCCCGCGCCTCTTTCATTTGAGCCTCTGCGGCCTCTTGAAGTGCGGTGGTGATGGTTTCCAGGTTTGCGGGCTGCAGTTCGGGATACATGACCGTCGGGGGTTCAATGACCCGGACCAGCAGCAAGGTGTCGCCCAACTTGCGCGCAAGCTGCGCGGCCGCCTGGGTGGCAGACTGGGCCGATGGCGAAAAGTCGGTGGCGACTATGATCTTCATCCGGTGATTTCCAGCACAGAGCGTGCCACCGGTCGGGCTGTGGCCGCTGCGAGGGCTGCCAGGACTTAAATGCGTAAATCTTGCACGTGGGGGCGCAGGGCCTGCGCCGTCTTTCGCCCCGCCGCCTCAGCCGGTCGCCACAAGAATCAACGCATCGTCATGCGATCGGCCATGCTGCGCAAGCAAGCGCTGGGCGATAACGAA
>JAYUUT010000138.1:0-1703 GCA_043754455.1 Myxococcales bacterium | reverse complement strand
CCGACGTGGCGGGCGTCACCTTCACCGGATCTTTTGCCGTGGGTTTCGAAGGGATATTTCGGTCGTTCTCGCAAAAATTTCCCAAGCCGTGCATTGTCGAGATGGGGGGGAAAAACCCGGCATTGGTTATGAAAACCGCTGATCTGGCCAAAGCGGCGGCGGGTGTTCACCGATCTGCCTTTGGAATGAATGGACACAAATGTTCGGCCTGTTCGCGCGTGTTTGTCCATGAAGCCGTCGCAGAGGAGTTCACACAGCGTCTGGTAGCGCTGGCCGAAGCCGCAAAAATTGGCGATCCCAGCCGCCGGGGGGTATTCGCAGGCCCGCTGGCGACGGCACGAAGCCTGGCGGACTGGGAACGGTTCATGGAACAGGCGCGCGCAGTGGCAGAAATAAAAACCGGAGGCACGCGGATATCCGATGGGGATCGGGCCCATGGCCATTTTGTTCGCCCCACCGTGCTTACGGGTGTCCCACGGGATCACGCTCTTTTAACGGAGGAACTGTTCGTCCCCATCGTCTGCGTAGAGCCCGTGGCAAACCTTGATGAAGCCCTCGGCCGTGCGAACGACACGCCCTTTGGCCTCACAGCGGGTCTATTTTCACAGGATGACGCCGAAGTGGCTGCGTTTCTGGACCGCATCGAAGCGGGCGTCGTCTATGTCAACCGCGCAGCCGGTGCGACAACGGGCGCCTGGCCCGGCGTGCAGCCGTTTGGTGGGTGGAAGGGCTCTGGGTCCAGCGGGAAGAATATTGGGGGGCTCTACACCTTGCCTACCTACATGCGCGAGCAAAGCCGCACGATCTGCGCGGACGAGGAATCCGCAAAATGAACCCGACGATTCCCCTTTCGGAACAGGGCATTTCGCTTCTGACGCCGCTGCCGGGCCCCGTGGCACAGGCCCACATCGCCGAAGCCAAGCGGCACATGTCTCCATCGCTGATTCATGTCTATCCCTTGATGGTCAAACGCGCCGCCGGCTGCATGGTGCAAGACGTGGACGGAAACGTGTTTTTAGATGCGCAAGCAGGCGTGGCGGCGGCCTCGACCGGACACTGTCACCCGCAGGTGGCGGCGGCCATGGCAGAACAGGCCCAGGTTCTCGTTCACATTTGTGGGACTGATTTTTTCTATCCCGGTTATGGAACCCTATGCACACGATTGGCTAGGTACGCAGATCGTTTCGAAACAGCGGCAGGCCAAACGCCGTCTGCGTGGCAAACCTTCTTGACCAATTCGGGAACCGAAGCGGTCGAGGCCGCCATCAAGCTGGCCCGTCACCACACGGGCCGCCCCCATTTGGTGGCCTTTCGCGGCGGCTTTCATGGCCGCAGCATGGGGTCGTTGTCGTTGACGGCGTCCAAAAGCAAGTACCGCAAACACTTCGGGCCCTTGTTGCCCGGGGTGTATCACGCCGAATACGGCAACCTGGAAAGCCTGGAGACAGAGCTGTGGAGCCGAACTGTTAGTCCCGAAGACGTTGCAGCAATCGTCGTGGAACCGGTCCTAGGCGAAGGCGGTTACATCGTCCCCTCCCCTGATTTTTTGCGTGGCCTTCGGGCGACCTGCGATCGTCACGGAATCTTGTTGGTTTTCGACGAAGTGCAATCCGGTATGGGACGCACAGGTCATATATTTGCCGCCGAACATTTCGGGGTCGTGCCCGACATCTTCATCCTGGCCAAGGGACTGGCATCAGGCA
>JAYUUT010000137.1:0-6391 GCA_043754455.1 Myxococcales bacterium | reverse complement strand
GACCCTTGGGGGGCGGATGTATTCGGACGGCGCGGGGTGAAGACCCGCCAGGTCGAACTCGTTGACCTCGGGGGGAACTTCGTCCGAACTGATGTTCATCGGGATCGCATGATCGTGGGACACCACGTTTACAACCAGCTCGGGCACGGCACGCAGGTTGTTAATGGTGTCTTTGATCGATCCGTCACGGCGGTTGACCACCGAAAACGCCAGGGCGGGCGGGGCGGCCCCGATGCCGGTGAAGAAGCTAAACGGTGCCAGGTTGGGTTGCCCCCCCGCCGACACGGTGCTGACCCACGCGATAGGGCGGGGGGTGATCAGCGAAATCAGCAGCCTGTAGGTGTCGCGGGCGGATTGCGCGGCGGGATCGAAACGCATGGTAAGGCAGATTGTGCGCCCGAGGTTACTCTTGCGCCATCATGTCAATGCCAGAAGAGATCGTGGGCCTGCTGCGTTCGAAAATCACAATTAAGTGGCACGATGGCCACCAGAGCGCCTACAAGGCGCGCGATCTGCGCCTTTTGTGTCGCTGCGCCCAGTGTGTCGAGGAAACCTCGGGAAGGCCGCTTTTGGATCCGGCAACGGTGGCCGACACCATTCGCGCCAAAGGAATCGAGCTGATAGGACAGTACGCCATCAAGATTGACTGGACTGACGGCCACAACACGGGGATTTTCGATTTTCGGGTGCTGCGAGGGAACTGCCCCTGCGACGAATGTGTGGCCATGAGGGCGACGGGGAAACGCCCGACGTCAGGAAACTGAGGAGGGGGAAAACGAGGAAGGGGAAAGTTTCTTTTATCATGATAAAAGAAAGTCTATGTTTCCTCGGCTCCTGCCCATTTCCGACGCGCCGCGCGAGTCATTCTTCCTCTGGGGTCCGCGCCAATCCGGCAAAAGCACGCTGTTAAAGGCACGATTCCCCGATGCGCTTCGCATTGATCTTCTGTCGACCGATGCGTTTGCGCGATACGCCACCCGCCCTGGCGTGTTGGCCGACGACCTGAGGGCCGAAGCACCTGAGCGATTGATTGTCATTGACGAGGTCCAGAAGGTACCGGCCTTGTTAGACGAAGTTCACCGCGCCATCGAAGACCACCATCGCGTTTTTGCGCTTTGTGGATCCAGCGCGCGAAAGCTGAAGCGGGGTCAGGCCAACCTGCTCGGTGGCCGGGCGGTTCGTTACGAAATTTTCGGCCTCGTCTCCGCGGAAATCGGCCCGCATTTCGATCTTTCGCGCGCACTCAATCACGGCCTGCTCCCGCGGCACTACGTGTCTGATTCACCGGCGCGCCTGATCTCGGCCTACGTGAACGACTACCTCAAGGAAGAAATCGCCGCCGAGGGATCCGCGCGCCGTCTTCCAACGTTCGCGGATTTTTTGCGTACCGCTGCTATTTCAGACAGCGAACTCATCAACCACGCCAACATCGCCCGCGAGTGTGCGATCTCGGCTCCGACGGCCCGTGAGTATTTTCAGATCCTCGTGGACACTCTTCTGGGATCGTATCTGCCCGCGTATACAAGACGCCCAAAACGTCGAGTCATTCAGTCGCCAAAATTCTTTTTCGCGGATGTCGCGGTTACCAACCATCTGGCCAAACGTGGCCGTCTTGAACCTGGGTCTGAATTGTTCGGCAAGGCGTTCGAGTCGTTCATCTTTCATGAACTTCGCGCGTGCGTGCAGTACAAGGGCACCATCGACGAAATTTCCTACTGGCGGCTTGCAAGCGGAATTGAAGTCGACTTTATCCTTGATGACGTTCGCGTCGCGATTGAGGTGAAATCTTCTAAACGTGTGACAAGCGACCACTTGGTCGGTTTGCGCGCGATCGTCGAAGACCATCCGCGCGTTGTGCGGCGAATCGTCGTATGTCTTGAGGAACGTGCGCGTCGCACCGAAGACGGTATCGACATTCTGCCCTGGAAAACATTCCTCGCTCGCCTTTGGTCAGGCGATCTGACGTCCTAGGGCCCCACGGTCGTTTCGATAAAGTGCCGGATGGTGTCCAAATACACGTCCAGGCCCATCCGCTGGGGGACGTCCCCGTGATCGGCCCCCGGGACCAGAATCAGTTCGTGGGGGCCCGGATGTGCGGTGGCCAGTTCGCGGGCGTAACGGGGTTGTACGAAGGGGTCGGCGGATCCGTGCAGAAATAGGGCAGGGGTATGCAGGGCGGCTACCTTCGATAGATTGTCCCAGGCGTCCCGGGCAACAAACGATCGAGGGAAATCGACAACCACCCCATCCCGAATCAATGCGGCCACACTGGTGAAGGCGGATTCGGTGATCAACACCGCGGGTGGATGTGCAATGGAAAGTTCGATCGCCCACGCCCCCCCGAAAGACCGTCCGTAGTGAATCAGGTTTTTGCGTTGGACGTCGGGGCGTTTGACAATGACGTCATAAAACGCCCGCAGGTCGTGGTTGATTCCAGCTTCGTTGGGTGTGCCGGTCGATTTGCCGTACCCGCGCGGATCCAGCGTCACCAGGTTGAACCCCAGGCGGTACAGCAGTTCTAGCCGCGGCCAGCTGGTACCGATGTTGTTCGATTGGCCGTGGAAATACAGCAGGGTTATGTCGGGGCGACGACCGGACGATGCCACCCAGACAGCGTGAAGGGTTTGTCCATCCTCGGTGGGAATCAACAGATCTTCGTGTGCCGGAATGATGGCGTTCGATAGCGTGTACGACGTCGCGGGCAGGGGATCATATAGAAACGGATCCAGTTTTAGCGGCTGGCAAGCAGCGGCGGCGATGCCTAGGACGACGCATAGCCCGGGCAACTGGGTCATCGTGCGCTTCCCGCTGCAAACGCCCACGAGAACCCCAGCAGGACGGCAAGGAAGCCGTGATGCCCCGGCGAGATCCAGGTGGGTGCCAAAGGTTCAACGTCGTGCTGGGGCGCAAGCCATTTGAGCTCGACCCCAAACCCGAGCCGAGGGCCAAGCCGCAGGTCAAGGCCCACAAGCGGCCCCCAGATAAAATGTGTGGGATGTCCGATGAAGGCGGCGGCATCAACGCCCCCGTAGATCAAGTGGTCAGCCCCCAGCCGCCAAGATGAAATCGGGGTTAGCTGTGGGGCCACGCGGGTGTCGCTGAGGTTGGAAAGCACGTGAACGGCGCCCAGAAGCGTGATTCGCGGTCCCCGGCCCGACCCAGATTCGAAGACTTGCCAGGCTGCCTGGGGGATGACATGGGCCACGCCATAGGCGGCCGCCGTCAGATCCCACGAACCGCCCACTGACAAATCGTCCCGGATTCCGTGCCGGGCGCCGATGGTCGCAATCGGCGTTGGGATGGTCAATCCCAGGGCCTGAACCAGAGGCCCCCCAACCGAAGCTGTGACGGCGGTCTCGTGCCTGCCCAGGGGGCGAACCGCGTGGCTATTGGCGCAGGCCGCGGCCAGCAGCGGCCACAGAATGGTCATGGGGGTTGATTTCATTGAAACGTCGCCCTTGGTCGGCCCCTAACGAACCCGCCCGCCCGGGGTCATTTTACCGGAACTAGGCTATGTTCATCGCATCTGGAGGTTCGTATCAGCTTATGCGCAATTCATTGTCCCGCCTATCGATTGTCCTGGTCTGTGCCCTTGGGGTGGCCTGTTCCAGTGACGACCAACCCGCTGCCAAACCGATCGTGTTACCCACGGGTGCACTGCCGATGGAATGGACCGCTGCGAAGCTTGTAGCGGGAAAAACCGAAGCGGTTGTGGCCGCCGACGTGGGACACGCGGCCGGGGCGGGGCAGTTTGGCCTTCGGGCCGGTGGCTTGGGCATAGAACCAGCCAGCACGATCGATGAACACGCCTTCGTCTATAAAAAAATATCGGGCGATATGGGTCTTAGCGCTCGCGTGGTTTCGGCCGAGGCTTGTGGCCCCCGGGCCACGTTTGGTGTCATGGCGCGCCCCACGCTGGACAGTGATTCGGCGTACGTGTTGTCGGCGGCTGCAGGTGACAAGGGGCTGGCGGCGCAAGGGCGTGTGTTTCAAGGACAGATTTCGGTGCCGCTGCGGTTGAATTTTGATTCACCGCTGCCGGTTTGGGTTCGGGTCGAACGGCGTGGGTTCAACCTGCTGGCGGCCTGGTCCGTCGACGGCAAAACTTGGACGACCAAGTCCATTGCGTCGCCGTTCCCCCCGGATTTCTTCGTGGGCCTGGTCGTCAGTTCCCACGACGCGAAACGATCCTGTGCTGCCCTGTTTGACAACGTGACGGTCAGCGCGGCCTTTCTTCCCCTTCCTATGGTTGGCGAACAAGTGGTTGCTGTGGAAGCGCCCCTGCCCGATGCGGGGGTTTCGGATGCGGGGCCCCGGGGCATGGGGATGATGCCGGGCCGTGGGCCTTTCGATGGATCGCCCGGCACGGACGCTTCGGAAGGTACGGATGGGGCAGTGTCCTTAGCCGCTGATGGCGGTGTTGCTGCTGCTGATGCCAGTGTTGCTGCTGATGCTGTCGCATCGGTTGACGGGGGATTCGTTATCCCTGCGCGCATGATGTGCAACATGCTTCCGATTGGGGGGCCGATCCCTATGTCCCGCACAATTGCTGAATCGGGGCCGTTTCCTGGGGGTGGGCCCTTGAAAGACGGCGTCTATTTGAAAACTAGCACTGAAACGTATACCGGTCCCGGCGGGGCTCAAATGGTGGCAGCCTCGGTGTTTGGTGCGGTGTTTGGTGCGGCACGAACCGTTCTAGGGATCAGCAAGACTGCCGAAGGTGTGTACACCGTCGAAATGAATGTGTCCTTCGGGATGTTTGGCAGCCAGGTCAGCACGTCGCGATGGACCCTGCAAAGCAGCAGCTATCGCAGCGCCAGCGTTTGTCCCCTCAACATGAATGTGATGGGCGCGGCCCCCGAATCGATTGTTCCTTATGCGATGAATGGCGATGATCTGTTGACCTTCTCGGTTCGGCGGTTGACCAACGGGTCGCCCGCCGTGGATGTGACCCGTTACACCCACCAGCCAGGCATCGCGTATGGCGGCCCGGGAACGCTGCCGATCCTCCCCCCCGCAGACATGATGACAAATCCATGAGGTCGAAAATGAACCGCACCGCTACACTGCTGTCCCTGTTGCTGGGTCTTTCCGTTGCGGGCTGCAGCGATGACAAGAAAACCGCTGCTGACGCTGGGGTTTCGGTGTCGCTTGCGAAAAAGAACACGAAGGTCGTTGTCATCAGTGTCGACGGCTTGCGGCCCGACGCCATACGGCTGGCCCCCGCCCCGACGTTGATGGGGCTGATGGCAAAAGGCGCCTACACGCTGGCGGGACAAACGATTCGTCCGTCCATCACGCTGCCTTCCCATACGTCGATGATTACGGGGTTTTCGCCCGCTGAACATGGCATTTTGTGGAACGACTACCGCCCGGGGTATGTGAAAGACACGACGCCCACAGTGTTGGCGCTGGCCAAACAGGCGGGGTTGCGATCGATTCTGGTGTCAGGCAAGGAAAAGTTCTTCACGCTGGCCCCTCCCGGTGGTGCCGACGTGTTTGTGTGGGCGTCGGGCGGCGACATGGACGTTGCCAGCAGCGCGCTGTCCGAACTGGCGGCCGGGTACAACGTGGCGTTGCTGCATTTCCCAGGCACCGACGATATGGGCCACAGCCAGGCGTGGATGAGCCCGTCGTACCTGGCCCAGGTCCGTGCCGCTGACGCCGCTGTGGCGCAGGTCGTAAAATCTTTATCTGACGACGTCACGTTGATCGTGACAGCCGATCACGGAGGGTCGGGCCTCAACCACGCGGAGGACATCCCTGAGAACACCACCATCCCGTGGATCATTGTGGGGCCAGGGGTAAAAAAGAACTACGAACTGCAATTCGACATGTGGACGACGGACACCGCAGGCACGGTGGCCAAATTGTTGGGCCTCACCCTGCCAGCAAAGGCGATTGGTCGGTCGATCGACGAGGCGTTCACCACGTTCACGGGCACCATCGAAAGCTGCGGCACGGTCGCAAGCGATGGGCCTTTGGTGGACGAAGAGGTCAGCCCCGAGGCGGCACCGACACCCAGCGGTGGACAGGTGACGCCGGGGATCTTTGAACTTTCGTCAGTCACCGTCCACGCGCCGGGTTTTGTGATGGACAAACGCCTAACCGGCCGCAAGTTCAAGAACACGATACAGGTGAAGGCCGAACCAGGTGGCGCCTTGATGCTGGAATCCGTCGAATCCGGTTTAGGAAATCTAAACCTGGGACAGGGGATGGGGATGCGTCCTCCCGGGGCAGGCGGGGGCGCAATGGCCGCTCCTGTGGCAATGCCAGCGGTTCGCCGGGGTCGATTCCGCCTGGTCGTCGAGGGGGCGGTGCTGAAAAAACAGCGCCTTTGTTCGACGGCAGTAGAACCCGGAACCAACCCGGAGGAACAATTTTCTGCCAG
>JAYUUT010000136.1:0-7822 GCA_043754455.1 Myxococcales bacterium | reverse complement strand
TAGGAGAATCGCATGAACGAGTGGCTGCATACGATAAACGAGATTTTTCGTCAGATGCTGTTCCTTCCGGAGCAGAGTTCGACGCTGGCTTGGAAGATCGACCGCCTTCATTATGTTGTTTTCGCCATCACGATGCTTTCGGCGGTATTCGTCGGCGGTGCGGCGGTCGTGTTCTTGTTCAAGTTTCGGGAGACCAAGAAACACGCCACAACGGCGCATGTATCCCCCAGCCTGAAGTTTGAAGCGGCGGTGGTTTCGGTTCCGCTTTTGGTTTTCCTCGCCTGGGTTGTCGTCGGATACAAGGACTACGTCTGGGCGTCGCAACCACCAAAGGGTTCGATAGATGTGTATGTGACTGCCAAAAAATGGATGTGGCATTTCGCCTATCCCGATGGTCCCAATATGAACGCGACGCTGACTGTTCCGGCGAACCGCCCGGTGCGGTTGTTGATGACCAGCCGTGACGTCATTCATTCTTTCTTCGTTCCAGAATTCCGCGTCAAAATGGACGTGGTGCCAGGCCGCTACAGTGAAACCTGGTTCGAAGCGACCAAACCCGGTCGCTACCGAATCTACTGCACCGAATATTGCGGAACCTGGCATTCGCAGATGGTAGGGGAAGTGGTCGTGCTGGCGGGGCCCGAGTTCGACAAGTGGATGGATCGAGCCAAACAGGGGTCCGACAGGGTCGATGTTTCCGGTGGCGCTGAATTTGGTGTTGAATCGTTCCGAGGAGATCTGGTCACCCACGGACGGCGGCTGGCGTCGGTTCACGGCTGCCTAAAATGCCATTCTATCGATCCTGAACCGCACATTGGCACCACCTGGGTTGACCTTTACAAACGAAAGACCACGCTTGAGACCGGGGCGACCGTGATAGCTGACGAAGCCTATCTGACCGAATCCATGATGGATCCTATGGCCAAAGTTGTGAAGGGCTTCAAACAGGTCATGCCGAGCTTCCGAGGAAAATTGTCGGCACCTGAAACCGCCGCGATCGTGGAATTCATTAAATCGCTGCGAAGCGACAACCTCGAGAACTTGCCCTCGAAGGAGCCGACTTATGGCCCAGTCAACGCCCGTTAGCGCGGAGGCGGTCTTGTCCGCCGACGCAACCCCCGCCCGAACCATTCCGGCGGTGAATTACATCAATGCGGACCGCGGTATTATGTCGTGGCTGCTGACCTTGGATCATAAGCGCATAGCGTTGATGTATCTGGGTCTGACCTTGATAGGTTTTCTGCTGGGCGGCATTTTCGCGATGGCCGTTCGGGTCGAACATCTGACCCCGGGGCCCACGATCATGGGGCCCAATACCTACAACCGGATGTTCACGCTGCACGGCGTGTCCATGATCTTTCTTTTCATGATTCCGGCGATACCCGGAATTTTCGGCAACTTCTGTATTCCTCTTATGTTGGGCGCTAAGGACGTTGCGTTCCCACGCCTGAATCTGTTGTCGCTGTATGTGTACGCTGCGGGGGCTTCGTTGCTTCTGTACGCCATTTCTGCTGGCGGCGTTGATTCTGGGTGGACCTTCTATGCCCCGTACAGCCTCAGCACACCGGCGACTTTGTTCCCGGCCCTGTTGGGTATTTTTATCCTGGGCTTCTCGTCAATATTGACGGGCCTGAACTTCATCGTCACGGTCCATACGCTGCGACCTCCGGGGATGTCGTTCATGCGGATGCCCCTGTTCGTGTGGGCGGCGTATGCCACCAGCATTATTCAGGTGCTGGCGACGCCCGTGATTGGTCTGACCACGGTCTTGGTTGGCATTGAACGTGTCGGTGGTTTTGGTTTCTTCGACCCTGCCCGGGGTGGTGACCCCGTGTTGTTCCAGCACTTCTTCTGGTTCTATTCGCACCCGGCTGTCTACATCATGGTGCTGCCCGCCATGGGTGTCATGAGCGAGATCGTAGCCACGTTCTCCCGAAAGAACATGTTCGGGTACAACATGGTGGCGTATTCGTCTCTGGGCATCGCCTTCGTCGGCTTTTTTGCCTGGGGCCATCACATGTTCGTCACAGGACAATCGACCTTCGACAATGGCGCCTTCGCGTTCATTTCGATGCTGGTCGGGGTGTTCACGGCCATCAAAGTCTTTAACTGGCTGATGACCATGTACAAGGGGTCCATCAAGATCACCACCCCGATGGTCTATTTCGTCAGCTTCCTATATTTCGTGGTTTTCGGTGGCATGACCGGCATCGCGCTGGCGACTGTTTCCCTGGACATCCACTGGCACGACACCTACTACGTGGTCGCACATTTCCATTTCATCATGGTCGCTGCGGTGTTGACCGGGTTCTTGGCAGGGCTGCACTACTGGTTCCCCAAGATGTTCGGGCGCATGTACAACGAGGCATGGGGGTTCGTGTCGGCTGGTTTCATCATCTTTGGATTCAACGCGACGTTTATCCCTCAGTTCCTGGCGGGCAACGCTGGCCACCCCCGACGATATTTCATGTACGACGAGAAGTTCTGGTCTTTGAACGTGCTGTCGTCCGCAGGTGCGGGATTACAGGCGATAGGTTTCCTTATCGTTCTTGTCAATTTGGTTTACGCCATGAAGAACGGTCGCATTGCGGGGGCCAACCCCTGGAACGCCAGCGGTCTGGAATGGCAGACGACGTCGCCACCGCCGAAGAACAACTTCGACGAGACACCCATGGTTACGGAAGACCCTTACACCTACAAGCAGCCTGGCGAACAGGTGGAGCACGTGGTCATCTGACCCCGGTCGGAAACCCCTACGAGGACTTCGGATGAGCTCGACCACCGCTACCAAACATCACGCCGACCACCCCCCGTGGTATCGGGCGCATCATTACGACGACCAGCCCACGCAGGACTACGCTGCCCGTTTGGGTATGTGGCTGTTCTTAGGCACCGAAGTGCTGTTGTTCGCCGGTCTATTCGCGGCGTACACCGTGTTTCGGTACCTGTACCCGGCCACGTTTCAGGAATGTTCACGTCACCTGGACCTTTCGATGGGGCTTATCAACACCATCGTTCTCATCACGTCCAGCTTCACGGTTGCGTGGGGGTATCACGCGGTTAAGGCCAACCAGCCCAAAAAGGGCGCCGCCCTGATCCTGCTGACAATTGCACTGGCGGGCGTGTTTTTGGTGGTGAAGTTTTTCGAGTACAAGCACAAATTCGAAGTCGGATCCTTGCCGGGCAAGTGGTACACGTTTGAAGGCATTCAGGGTGACGGCGCGAACCTGTTCTATACCGTCTATTTTCTTGCAACGGGTCTGCACGGGTTCCACGTCATCGTGGGAATGACGGTTCTCATCGTGCTGCTGGTGCGGCTGAAGATGGGAAAATATTCGGCTGCCTACTATGTCCCCATCGAACTTGGCGCCCTGTACTGGCACCTTGTTGACCTTGTCTGGATCTTTTTGTTCCCCCTCCTTTATCTCATCTGACGGAGCTGAACGTGGCCGATAGCAAACACGCCGACACGAAGCACGAGGGCGACGACGCCCATCACGGGATGGGGCGTTACATCACGGTGTACCTGATCTTGTTGATGTTCACCGGCCTGACCGTGTGGACGGGGCGGATGGACCTTGGCGGGGCCAACATCTATGTAGCGATGGGAATCGCTATCACGAAGGCCACTTTGGTCGTGCTGTTCTTTATGCACCTGTGGGACGGCGGGCGGGTCAATCGCATGGTATTCGGTTGTTCAGTGTTGTTTGTGGTCGTGCTGCTGTTGGGAATTTTCGGCGACATCATGTTCCGGAACAAGATCTCCCTGCCGCCCCACAGCGCGCCGGTCGATCCTTCCGCCCTGAAACATTCTAGTGCTGCGCATGGTGGTGGGCACGCCCCCGCCGCCGAGCCTCATCACGAATAACGCGAACAGGGGCGTCGCCTGGGGCGTCCTAAGGGGTGTATGCTCACCCTATGACGCGCGTTAGAATCCTGGGTCTGGTGGTCGGGCTTACGACCCTGGCACTCGCGACCGTGGCGACCCCTGTGGCTTTCGCCGACGAGGCTGCCGTGCATTACAACTTGGCTCTGCAGCTTAAACAGCAGGCCCGGGCTGCCGAAGCCGTTGCGGAATGTGAAAAGGCAATCAAGGCACGGCCTGATTACGGGGCGGCATATTTCACTTTGGGAAATCTGTGGCGGTCGATGGGGAACAACGAAAAGGCGTCGGTGGCCCTGGAAAAGGCCGTCGAACTACAGCCCAAGGACGTCGCGTCGCACGCCAACCTAGGGGCTGTCTATCTTCGCCAGAAGAAGGTTGATGCGGGTATCAGGGAATTGGAGGTCGCCCTGGGCCTGAAGGCGGATGATTTCGAGACGTTGCTCTCGTTGGGGTTTGCCTATCGCCAAAAGGGCGATCTGCCCAAAGCCATTTCGCACTTAAAAGCCGCGACTGATTTACGCCCGAAAGACGCGATCGCCTGGACCAATCTGGGGGTGGCCAAGGGGCGGACTGACGACAAGGATGGCGCCATCGTGGCCTTCAAGAAAGCCCTGGAGATCGAACCCGGCAATGCCGAGTACCATTTCAACCTTGCCACCCTGTACCGCCGCCAGCGGATGACGGACGAGGCGATTGCCAGCTACGAAACCGCCATCAAATACGACGGACGTCATGCGGGGTCCTACTACGACCTGGGGATCTTGTACTCCCAGAAAAAGCGGCCCGGCGACGCGCTTGCGGCCTTCAAAAAGTACCTGCAGTTTGGACCGCCCGATGATCTGAAATCACGGCGCGACGCTGAGGAGCGCGTGCGGTCCTTGGAACCTGCCAAGAAGTAGCCGGACTTCAGCTTAGAACTTGATTCCCATGTAGGTGCGAACCGCCTGCGAGGCTTCGGCATCCCGCGCGTAACTGCCCCAAAGGTCGCTGTTGCGGTCAAGCGCCCCCAGCGGCCAGAATACGGCCCAGGTGAAGCCCGCGTAGAAACCGTCGGCAGGATTGCGATAGTGAAGCCCGAGATTAATTTCGGCGCCGTAGGAGATTGCGTTGCCGGGCGTCGAGACGGGAACGGGGGCGAGGCTGTAGATGGCCGACGCGTTGATGCCAAGCTGTCGGGGATCGGCCAGGTTCATCCAGTAGGTAAGCTGCGGTTTCACGTAGATGGCGTTCGAAACTGTGCCCATGATCCTTCGGAAGAAGATCTGATCGACGTGGTAGTCGGGCGAAAACTTGAAGTCAGACAAACGATGATCCCCTTCGGGCTGTTTGACAGTGCGAAACCGGTAGTTCAGGTAGTCCTTCCGATTTTCGGCCTGATCGCCGGTGGCGCCTCCGGTTTCAAACCCGACGACGAAGGTGTTGGACAACAGCCTTAGGTCGCTGGCGACCACCCATCCCAGTTGCCGAAGAACGAGTCGGGGATTGTCGGCATTGGGTTTTTCCATCAACGCCGAAGCGTTGCCAATTTTTCCAAGGACAGCGTTGGCCTCGGCTTCGACGGTGAGGGATTTCCAGGCCATTTTGAACCAGAGGCTGGGGAGAAGGACGGTCGCGTTGATACCCTTGGTCAGAGCAAGTTGTTCCCGGGAGGGGGTCATTTCCGGGGCGGTGGCTGCGCCGGCAAGCTGGCTTGCGGGATCGGTACCCTTGCTGCCAACGTTGGATTTTGGATCGGAAAAATATTGAAGTTCGTTGTCCTGCTGGCGGAAGACGACCTGCGCCCCATAGTTCACCATCACCTCCCCCGCCGCCGCACGATCGCGGAAGCGGCGTTCGTCGTCGTGTTTTACGATCGACGCCATCAACTGGAACACGTCGTCGCTTTGGGCCAGGTCAAGAGGCAATCCGTTCGGATCGCGGCGTCCGATATCGGTGTGGCCCATGTTGTACCCTTGGGCACCAAAATCGTAGGCCAGTGACAGTTGGTGGCCGTAGATGCGCGACACGGCCATCACGCGATCAACGGAGGTTCCCCCGTCGCAATCGGGGCAGTTGCCGTTGTTAAACGACATGCCCCGGCCGAAATGCCAGGGCATACGTCCGAAGAATAGGGTGCCGAATTCAGTTTCTACTTCACCCCACGCCCGTTTGGCGCGAACGCTTGAAATAAGGCTGTTTTGGCCGATTTCTGGTGGATCCTGGGTTGTGTACAGGGCCGACAAAGGGGCCCGACCCGATCGTTCACCAGGGCGGCGGAAGTTGGCCAGTGAATCAGCCGTTGATCCCGCGATGACGTTATCAAGCACGTCGATCTGGGTCTGAACGCGGACCTGGTCCGTGATGTTGATGGTGGGTTCAAGCCGCAGGCGCAGGTTGCCACTGCCAAAGCTTCGGGTTCCACAGGGGCGGGGCACCACCGTAGCGTTTTCCGGCAGAACATCGCATTCAAGCGGCAGCGGAAACGGAGGTGGCACCCGATCAGCCCCTAACTGGGCGTAGGTCTGGTTCAGGTGCAGCTTGTAAAAATAGTCCGTTCGAAAGCGGAAATAGCCGTCTACTTCGATGACCTTGCGGGCGCGGCGCGACTGCCCCGCATAACCACCGAGGGGTGCCAGATCAGAGGACTGTTCCTGTTCGTCTTCTGGGGCTTCTTCAGCCGGGCCTTCGTCGCGCGCGTCGTCCTTCCCGCCAGGGTTCATACCGCGGGGGCCTCCCATGCCGCCGCCCGGAGGGGCCATGCCGCCGGGCCCCCCAAACTGGGCGTGGGCGAAGGTGGGCAGCGAAACACAAAATGCGAGCGCGGACAGGGGAAGAACGCGTTTCAACAGGATTCTCCTTCGAGCTTTTGGCTGAGTTCAATCAGGACACCGCCAGTCGCCTTGGGATGAAGAAATCCCACGAGACGTCCGCGGCCACCCCTACGGGGCTGTTCGTCCACTAGGGGGACGCCAGCGTTTTTCAAGGTGATAAGGGCCAGTGCGAGATCTTCGACTTCAAGGCAGAGGTGGTGAATCCCGGGCCCGCGTTTGTCCAGGAATCGGGCAAGGCCGTCGTTTCCCGCCGGGCTGACGAATTCAATATCGCCCCCACCGCCCGCAAGGTGCAGGCTAACAACGTCGGTTTTCTGTGTCGCAACGTGTTCTAACGGATCTGCTACGAGGTCGAAAAGCCGCGCAAAATTGACCGCGCTGCCGGCGGCGTCCGTGACGGCGATGGCCACGTGGTCGATGCTCTTTACCTTGATCATGCGGGGGAATGGATAGCGCATACGGCCATCGCGAACTGGGGCCGGTTATAACAGCCTGCCGTCAGTCGGCAAAGGCTCTAAAAGGGCAGGGCCGTTTATCGTTTATGATCCGGCCTGTGGAAAGCCAGATCCTGCGCCGTCAATGTGGCCAATTGTTGGTGGTGGGGTTTGACGGGCAGGACCCTTCGGCTGATTTGCGCAGGCGGGTGCGGGACTCCGAGGTTGGGGCGGTGATGTTGTTTCGTCCGAACATCGGGGAGCCTGAGGCGCTGGCCGAACTGGTCCGAACGTTGCGCGATGCGGCCCCGGTCGGTTCACCGCTGCCTGTGGCCATTGATCAAGAAGGTGGCCTTGTACAGCGGCTGAGATCCATATCGACGGTTTGGCCCGATATGTTTTCTGTGGGGGCGGAAAATGCACCGGACCGGACCGAAGCCGTGGGGCGGGCCATGGGCCGCGAATTGGCCGCATTGGGGATCGGATGGAGTTTCGCGCCGATCTTAGACGTCCAGACCAATCCCGCGAACCCCATCATCGGCAACCGAGCCTTTGGGACAACCCCCGAGCAGGTTGCCGTACATGCGTTGGCCTATTGGCGGGGCTTGAAATCGGCAGGGGTCTTGGGGTGCGGGAAACACTTTCCGGGGCACGGCGATACGCGGACTGATTCGCATTTAGAGCTGCCGGTG
>JAYUUT010000135.1:0-49673 GCA_043754455.1 Myxococcales bacterium | reverse complement strand
ACCATCGTCTACAAAGGCATGCTGACGTCGGATCAGCTGGGGCCGTTTTTCGGGGACTTGACGGATCCTGCGGTGGAATCGGCGCTGGCGTTGGTCCATTCACGGTTTTCCACCAACACCTTCCCCAGTTGGAACCGGGCGCACCCCTATCGTGTGATCGCCCACAACGGCGAGATCAACACCCTGCGCGGCAACGTCAACTGGATGTCAGCGCGGGAATCTGTGCTGGAATCACCGCTGTTTGGCGCTGACATTGAGAAACTAAAACCCGTCATTGACCAGACCGGCAGCGATTCGTCGATGCTGGACAACGTCCTCGAACTGTTGGTTTTGGGCGGCCGTAGCCTGCCCCATGCGGTCATGATGATGGTGCCAGAGCCCTGGAACAAACATGAATCCATGTCCCAGGTGAAACGCGATTTCTATGAATACCATTCGGCGTTGATGGAACCCTGGGATGGCCCCGCGGCCATCTGTTTTACCGACGGGATTCGGATGGGCACGGTCCTGGATCGCAATGGCCTGCGTCCTTTGCGGTACTACATCACCAAAGACGGCCTGGTGGTCATGGCGTCCGAGGCCGGGGTGCTGCCTGATCTTGCGCCCGAACGGATCGCAACCAAGGGGCGGATTCAACCCGGACGCATGTTCCTGGTGGACACCGCCCAGCGGCGCATCGTTTCGGACGATGAGATCAAAAACGAGATTTCCACGGCCCATCCCTACGGCCAGTGGGTGAAGGACAATTTCGTGCGGACAAGCGACTTGCCGCCGGGCAAGCCCGCCATCCCCCCGGATCACGAAACCCTTGAAACGCGGCAGGCGGCGTTTGGGTACACGACAGAAGATCTGTACAAACTGATCCAGCCGATGGCTGAAACCGGCGCCGAAGGTATGGGCGCTATGGGCACGGACACGCCGCTTGCGGTGTTGTCAGACCGGGCCCAGCCACTGTTTAGCTATTTTAAGCAGTTGTTCGCCCAGGTCACGAACCCACCGGTTGATGCCATCCGCGAGGAAATCATTTTCGCTGTGGAAACCGCGATTGGGCCTGAACGCAACCTGTTTGATCCGAAGCCCGAATCAGCGCGGCAGATCGAACTGCGCACTCCGATCCTATTCAACGAAGAACTAGAACAGTTGCGCGCCTTAGACGGACAGGTGGCAAGTCGTGGTTTCAAGGCCACGACGTTGTCGATGTTGTACCGGTCCAAAGACGGCGGCAAGGGGCTGGAATCGGCGCTGACCGAACTGTGTCGTCAGGCCGCCCTGGCGGTAAAATCGGGCAATCACATCATCGTGCTGTCGGATCGCGACCACGGTGCGGACGCAGCCCCGATCCCCGCGCTGCTGGCGTGTGGCGCGGTCCACCATCATCTGTTGCGCGAAGGCACCCGCACCCAGGTCGGCCTGGTCGTGGAAAGCGGCGAACCACGCGAAGTGCACCATTTCTGTTTGTTGATTGGATATGGCGCCAGCGCGGTGAACCCGTACCTGGCCTTCGAAAGCATTGCGGATATGTCGAAGAACGGCGTCCTCAAGGGCGGCGACGTTATCAAGATGAAGAAGAACTACACGAAGGCCCTGAACAAAGGGATCGTGAAGGTGCTGTCGAAGATGGGTATTTCGACCGTGCAGAGCTATCACGGCGCGCAGGTGTTTGAAGCGATTGGCCTGCAAAAAGATGTGATTGATCGGTACTTCACCCGCACCCCATCCCGGGTGGGTGGCATCGGCCTTGACGTGTTGGCTGAAGAAGTCAACAGGCGACACGAAGACGCGTACCCCAGCCGTCCCGTGGTTCGGCTGGGCCTGGATCCGGGGGGCCAATACCAGTACCGCGCTGATGGCGAATACCATCTGTTCAACCCCGAAAGCATTCACCGGCTCCAGACCTCGTGTCGCACCGGCAATTACGAAACCTTCAAACAGTACGCACGCCTTATCAACGATCAGTCGAAGAAGGTGGCCACGCTGCGCGGGTTGCTGGAATTCAAGCCCACGCGGCCGGCGATTTCGATTGATGACGTTGAATCGGTAGACAGCATCGTGAAACGGTTCAAGACCGGCGCGATGTCCTACGGGTCTATTTCAAAAGAAGCCCACGAAACCCTGGCCATCGCGATGAACCGTCTGGGCGGTAAATCCAACACAGGCGAGGGCGGTGAAGATCCAGAGCGTTATAAGCCCCTTGAAAATGGGGATTCGAAGAACAGCGCCATCAAACAGGTGGCGTCCGGTCGGTTCGGCGTCACCAGTTCCTACCTGACAAGCGCCAAGGAACTGCAGATCAAGATGGCCCAAGGGGCCAAGCCGGGCGAGGGGGGGCAGTTGCCCGGGACCAAGGTGTACCCGTGGATCGCGAAGGTTCGTCATTCGACACCGGGCGTGGGCTTGATATCGCCGCCCCCGCATCACGACATCTATTCCATCGAGGATCTGGCGCAACTGATCCACGACCTTAAATGTGCGAACGACCAGGCGCGGATCAGCGTGAAACTGGTGGCCGAGGTCGGGGTGGGCACGGTCGCGGCGGGTGTGACCAAGGCCAAGGCTGACGTTGTGCTGATAAGCGGTCATGACGGCGGCACGGGTGCCTCACCGCTGACCAGCATCAAACACGCGGGTGGTCCCTGGGAACTGGGGCTGGCCGAAACCCAACAGACTTTGTTGCTGAACAACCTGCGCAGCCGCATCACGGTCGAAGTGGACGGGCAACTGAAGACCGGCCGTGACGTGGTTGTTGGCGCGCTTTTGGGGGCAGAAGAATTTGGTTTCGCCACCGCACCTTTGGTGGCGGTGGGCTGCATTCTGATGCGCGTCTGTCACCTGAATACCTGTCCTGTGGGTGTGGCCACCCAGGATCCGAAACTGCGGGCCAAGTTTTCGGGCGACCCTCAGCATGTGGTGAATTTCATGCGCTTTATCGCGCAAGAAACCCGTGAATTGATGGCGACCTTGGGCTTCCGCACGATCCTAGAGATGGTCGGACACAGCGAATGCCTGGAAATGAAGCCTGCGGTTGACCACTGGAAGGCACGCGGGGTGGACCTGTCGGCGGTGTTGTTCCAGCCGAAGGTTGCCGACGACGTTGGACGGCATTGCGGGATGGCGCAAGATCATGGCATTGCAGCCGAATTTGATGACCAGATTTTGATTCCTGCCTGTCGGTCGGCGCTGGAAACCGGAAAACCAGTGACGGCCGATTTGACGGTACGGAATGTAAACCGCACCGTAGGCACGCGGTTGGGCAGCGAAGTCACCCGGCGGTATGGCGCCGCAGGACTGCCTGACGACACCATCCACGTGAAGTTTCGCGGGTCAGCGGGGCAAAGTTTCATGGCCTTTGTACCCCCTGGGGTAACGTTTGAACTGCAGGGCGATGCCAACGACTATGTCGGTAAGGGATTGTCGGGCGGCAAAGTCATCGTCTATCCCCCAAAGTCATCGACCTTGGTGTCCGAGGACAACGTGATTGTTGGCAACGTCGCTCTTTATGGGGCGACCGCGGGCCAGGCCTATCTGAGGGGCATGGCCGGTGAACGGTTTTGCGTACGCAACAGCGGCGTTCACGCAGTGGTCGAAGGCGTGGGCGACCACGGCTGCGAATACATGACCGGCGGACGCGTTGTCATCTTGGGCAGCACGGGGCGCAATTTTGCCGCCGGTATGTCCGGAGGCGTGGCATACGTTCTGGACGAAGATCGATCTTTTGAACGGCGCTGCAATATGGAAATGGTCGGTCTAGGTACCTTGGACGATCCAGCCGAGACGGAGGAAGTCTTGGGCATGATAAGGCGGCACGCGCAGCTAACCGGCAGCACGCGGGCCCAGACCATCTTGGTGAACTGGGCCCAGTGGAAGTCGCAGTTTGTGCGGGTCATTCCGAACGACTACCGCCGGGTTTTAGAAGCCCAAAAGGCCATGCTGCTCAAGGGGCTAAGCCCGCAAGAAGCCGAAATGGCGGCCTTCGAACAGAACACGAAGGACGCTGCCCGTGCTGTCGGCAAATAGGCTGCACGTACAGTTTCACTAACCTTTCGCAATCACGAAGAGAAGAACGGGACAACGATGGGAAAGCCCACAGGGTTTATGGAGTTTGGTCGCACGGTGCCTCTCGATCGGCATCCGCGTGAACGCATCAAAGTGTGGAATGAATTCCACGAACATATGCCGGAGGATGCTCTGCGCCAGCAAGGGGCGCGGTGCATGGACTGCGGCGTTCCTTTTTGCCATACGGGGAAGTTGATCGAGGGGATGGCCAGCGGCTGTCCCTTGCACAACATCATCCCGGAATGGAATGATCTGGTTTTCAAAGGACGCTGGCGCGAAGCCCTGGATCGTTTGCACCGCACCAACAATTTTCCCGAGTTTACGGGTCGCGTCTGTCCGGCCCCCTGCGAAGGGTCGTGCGTGCTGGGCATCAACGAGCCACCAGTCACGATTAAGAATATCGAAGTCAGCATCGTTGACAGGGGCTTTGCAGAAGGCTGGATCGTTCCGCAGCCCCCTGCAAAACGCACGGGGAAAAAGGTGGCCATCGTTGGATCGGGCCCGGCGGGTCTGGCCGCTGCCGCTGAACTGAACCGCGTAGGTCACACGGTCACGGTGTTTGAACGTGCGGACCGCATCGGCGGGCTACTCATGTATGGCATTCCACAAATGAAGCTGGAAAAAGGCATTGTCGAACGGCGTGTGAAACTACTGGAAGCCGAAGGCGTGAAGTTCGTGGTTAACACGAATGTGGGCAAGTCCTTGCCGACTGAACAACTGACCGCGGAATTTGATGCTGTCGTGTTGGCAGGCGGGGCGACTGCGGCCCGAGATTTACCCATTGAAGGCCGGAATCTAAAGGGCATTCACCTGGCGATGGAGTTCCTGCACGAAAACACCAAGAGCCTGCTGGACAGCCAGTTAAAGGACGGCAAATACATTTCAGCCAAGGACAAACACGTCGTTGTTATAGGTGGTGGCGACACCGGCACCGATTGCGTGGGCACGTCGTTGCGCCACGGCTGTAAAAGCCTCCTTCAGCTTGAGATCATGCCGAAGCCTCCGGACGAACGGGCGTCCGATAACCCCTGGCCGCAGTGGCCCAAGGTATATAAATTGGACTACGGGCAGGAAGAAGCGGCGGCTGTGTTTGGATCAGATCCACGCCAGTATGCCGTTTCCACGAAACGTTTCGTTGATGATGGCGCAGGCACCATCAAGGCCATCGTGCTGTCGCAGATCAAAAGCGTCAAGGGCCCTGATGGGCGCCCCAAATTCGAAGAAGTTCCGGGTACGGAGAAGACGATTCCCGCGGATCTTGTGCTGTTGGCGATGGGGTTCTTGGGCCCTGAAAAGCCGGGGCTGTTAACCGAACTCGGGGTTGATCTGGACGTGCGGGGCAACGTGAGGGTGACCCAGGACAAACAAACCAGCGTGAAGAAGGTCTTCTGCGCGGGTGATATGGCCCGGGGCCAATCCCTGATTGTCTGGGCGATTGCTGAAGGCCGCGACGCCGCCCGAGGGGTGGACCGGTTTCTGATGGGCGAATCCCAACTTTTGGGCAGCACGCCCGCATAGACGGTTCAGTTCATAGCGAAGGCGCGTGATGCGCCCCCGGGACCACGGTGAGGGCAGGGATCCACGTCACGAGCGCAAGGGCAATTGCCATGAGCAGGAGGAACGGGACGACCGCGCGATAGATTTCGGTGATGGGGCGCTGAAAACGAAACGCGGAAATGAAAAGGTTCAGTCCCGCGGGCGGCAGCAAGTAGCCCAATTCCAGGTTCAGCAAGAACACAACACCCAAATGGTAAGGGTCGATGTGAAACGCGGCGGCGGCTGGAACCACCAGGGGGACGACGACCACGATAGCGGAAAACACGTCCATGAGGCTGCCCACCAGCAGCAGTGTCAGGTTCAGTACCAATAGAAATCCGGCGGCTGAATGCACATGAGCTGACAGCCATTCGAACAGCGATTGAGGAATGCCGCTGTCGACGAAGTAGGCGGTCAGTAGGGTAGCGCCCACGATTTTGAGAAAAATGGCCCCCACCAAGGTCATCGAATCGCGAGCCAATCGCCCCAAGTTTCGCCCGGGCCGGATGTCCTTGTAGATAAAGACCTCGACAATAAACACGTAAAGAGCCGTCAACGCCGCCGATTCTGGGATAGTGGCAAGACCAAAATTCAGCGCGGCGATTATGGCAAAGGGGATAGGCAGCTCCCATTTTGCTATCCACGCGGCGCGCAGGAAACCAGGCAGATCCAGTGGCCGTCGAGGCACTTTGGCGCGCAAACCGGCCAAGATGCAATAAACCAGGAGGATGCTGACCAGTACAAGGCCAGGCACAACACCCGCAAACAGAAACCGATCGATGGAGAAGTCCGGCAAAGGCTCCATCCCACCCTTGTTGTAATTTCCGTAGGTCAGACCAAATACGATCCCGTAGACAATGATGGGAAGGGAAGGTGGAAACAGCAACCCCACGGCGCCTGATCCGGTCACACATTGCAGACTGAAGCGGCGTGAGTAGCCGGCCTTTTCCAAAGAAGGAAGCAAGAGGCCGCCGACCGCGACGATGGTGACACCCGACGCGCCGGTGAAGGTTGTGAAGAAGGCGCAGGTGACGACGGTCATGACCGCAAGGCCTCCAGGCAGCCATCCCAGCAAGGCTTCGGCCATGCGTAACAGCCGTTCGGCTGTGCGCGATTCGGCCATCAGGTATCCGGCGAATGTGAAAAGCGGGATGGTGGACAGACTGACCGCTTCGGGACCTGCAAGGCGGTAGATGTCCGCGACGCCCCCCGAAATTGGCGTTCCACCGTAATGCAGGCCGAAAAGTCCTATACCCGACAGCAACGCGAACAGCGGCATTCCCCCAAGGGCGAGGGCGACCACCAAAATCACGACCAGAAGCACTACGGCGCTTCTCCAGTTTTGGCAGATGGGTTCCCGTGTCCGACCTCGGCAACCCAGGCTGCTGGGGGCACGCGGCCCGTGATGACGTAGGTCGCGTCGACGATGGCTTGAACCAGGAAATGGAACGCTACCAATCCGACGCCACCGAGAATGACCACTGCACCTCGGGCAGACGTGAAGATTTCTTCTTGCGAGCTGGCGTCTCCTGCTTCGTCCCGCGTGATGTACCAAAACGCGAGGCCAGCCTTCATGATGATGGCGCACAGTGCGACGGCCGCCAGCGTAACCACAATGCGCATCATCAACCGTGGCCTAACCCCCAAAAGCCGGGTCAAGGCATCAATGCGAAAGTGTCGTCCTGAAAATGCTGCGTAGGCCGCGCCAAGAAATCCCAGCAAGAAAACCGCATGTCGGATGACCCCGTCGATCCATATGGGGGGAGGGGGGACCGCGTGCACACCGTGCAGGTTTAGGTTCCGGGCGGCAAATTGATAGACCGCCAAGGCCACAAGGACGAGTAAACACACGGCGAGGCCAACGCCTTCGGCCGCGGCCAATCCACGCGCCACTGCCGCCAGAGCGCGTACAGGTGCTGGAAAATCAGCGGGTGGCCATGGTCCGGGTCGGGTTGGCGGGCCGTTGCCTTCGGCAAGGGGACCCGTCGGTCTCACCGGTTGCCACGCCGCATGGCTACGGCCTTTTCGACGCGTTCACGGAAATCTTTGCCGTAAATCTTGCCGTCCAGTTCCAACGTTGCGGCGCGTCCTTCGGTTGCAAACAGTTTCAGAAGTTCAGGAGGCGTGGGCACAACTTCGATTCCTTGCTGCTTCATTTTCGCGAAGGCCGTGTCGTTGTCCTTCCGTACCAAGGTCGTCAGATTGTGAGAAAGTTTCTTAGATTCTTCGCTGACGACGCTGCGCTGTTCAGCCGTCATACCTTCAAAGGCCTTTTTGGTCAGCAATACGGCGCCAATCGATTGTGCGAACTCCATCGACGTCGCGAATTTCACCTTGCCATGCCATTGCAGCGCCACGGCTGCCAGAGGCGATCCGTAACACGCATTGATCATCCCGGTTTGCATCGACGGCAGCACGTCCGGAACGCCCAGCGGCACCCCCGGAATTCCAAGCCGCTGAAACAGCTTCATGACAAACGGGTCGTCGACCCAAGTCCACATCTTCAACTGGGCGAAATCAGCCTTTGTGCGCAGGGGGGTGTTCGAGTAAAGGCGCATGGGCCCCACGTCACCCCAGGACAGGAGGACGTACCCTTTTTCTTCGAATTTGGCGCGAAATTCCGCATCCAACCCGTCGCGCACGACATCCAATTCGGCGCCATCTTTGAATAGGAATGGAAGCTCCAGCACCCGAACGTCCGGCTGAATTAGGCCGAGGCCCACGGCGGTGATGGCAGCGCCGTTGATTTGGCCCAGCTTCATCTTACGGACGACATCCCGTTCGTCACCCATCACACCACCCGCGTAGTATTTGACCTTTACCGCTCCGCCGGTCCGTTTGGATATGGCATCCGACCAATCGTGAAACAATTTCATCCACGATGAACCTTCAGGCGCAAGAGATGCGATCTTTATGGTGGCGGGTTGCGCTGCCGCGGGTGGCGGGCCGCCTTCGATCATCGCTATTGCCAACAAGGCCAGCACTCCCATGAAACATTTTCGACCGAAACCGCAAACTCGCATCAAGACCTCCTCAGATCGGTGTATTAAAACAATTCATCCGCTTCTTTTAGATACCGGGCCGCGCGGTGGCGGGCCAGTTCGTTGGCTAGGCGCTGCTCGGGCCAGACGGATCCTGCGGTGGCCAACACGTCCTTCAATGTCTTTTCATAAAGTGAGCGATCCAGAACCACCGTCGCGTAGTACCGCGCGTACATCACCCGGGCCATGAGGTACTTGCCTTGGGTCGCGGCGATGATCTGGTCGAACAGGATCTTGCCCCGATCGGGATCGCCGCCCGCCGCCTTCCCCTGGGACGTGTAGATGATTGCCAGCGCCAATGGTGCCGAATAAACGTAATACGAGGGATCTAGTGCGTTCGAACGTTCGAGGAGGGCCACGGCCTTGGGCAGATCCGCGACGCGGGCGATGTCGTCACGATGCAGATTTATAGCCGAGGCAAGGCCCATTCCCGCCCAAGTCAAACCCGGCACCGCGTCCTTTCCCGTCCTTCCGAGGGCCCTGTTGAATGAATCCATGCCTCCCGATCGCGCCACCGCAGAAACGTCCTTGCGATCAAGGTCCACATGACGCAGGCCCAGGTCGAAAGCACGATCGTACAAACTAGTGCATCGGGCCACGAGTGCCTGTCTTTGCAGACTGTCGCCCGGGGGCAGCGATTCAAGATCGTCTTCTAGGAACCCGAAGGCGTATTGGACGTACGCCATCGCTGTCAGTTCCAGCATGTCTGGCTGTTCGGGCGACGCCGCCAGAAAGCCGTCGATGGTCTTGATTTGTGCTGGCAAGGCCTCCCGCGCCAGTTGTACGTCGTCTTCGGCGTCCATCGATTTTGACGCGCGTTTGAGTACCGGCGCGGTCGAATCGACGGTCAGATTGACCATGAAATTCTGACAGCCTGTCCCACCTATCAGAAGCGCGATCGCGATCCGTATCATCATGGTGGCGGACCATAACGCGAACTCTCTGCGCTTGCTACCGTGCCGACCAGCCACCATCGATCGTGTAACTGGCCCCTGTGACCATGGCTGCTTCATCAGAGGCGAGCCACGCTATGAGGGATCCGACCTCGCCGGGTTCGACAAGCCGTTTGATAGCGCTGTCGCCGAGCATGATCTCTGTCAGCACTTCGGATTCGGGGATGCCGTGTGCCGTCGCTTGGTCGGCGATCTGTTTTTCGACCAAAGGGGTGCGCACGTAACCGGGGCACACGCAATTGCTAGTAACACCAAACGCCCCGCCCTCAAGTGCGGTGACTTTGGACAGCCCCTCAAGCCCGTGCTTGGCAGCGACGTACGCGGCCTTGAACGGCGAGGCACGAAGGCCGTGTACCGATGACACGTTGATGATGCGCCCGAATCGGCTGGCATACATGTGTCGAATCGCGGCACGCACCAGCAGGAACGGAGCTTCCAGCATGAGCGCGAGGATGCGCCGGAAGTCGGAAGGGTCGAAGTCTTGAATAGGGTTGACGCGCTGGATTCCTGCGTTGTTGACCAGGATATCAACGCCGGAGAGTGCCTCTGCGAGGCGGTCGTCGGTGAGCCTATCCGTGTCCATGAGGTTGACGACCCAGGTGGAGCCGTTGATCTCGCCCGCGATGGCTGATGCGCCCCTTTCGTCGATATCGGCGACGACGACGTGTGCGCCCCGGGATGCGAGAGCTCTGGCTGCCGCCGCCCCGATGCCGCTTGCGCCCCCTGTTACAAGTGCGCGGCGTCCTTGCAATGCTAGTGCTGTGTTCATTCGGATATCCTTTTATAGCGATAAGAGTTCGGACGGTTCGTGTATTTTGGTGGCGCCGCGCTTCGGGGTGGCTATCATCTGCCGGCTGTGCAAATCGCCAGCAGGACCTTTTTTTAGGAGAAGATTTTGATCAAGAAGACAGAACCAAAGATGAGCAAAAGCGCTTTTGTACGGGCTCAGCCCGACTCACTTTCTACCAAGGAAGTTGTTGCAAAGGGACGCGCAGAGGGCCTCGTCATTACCGAACAGAACGTCTGGGCGACCCGGTACGCGATGAAGAACGGAAAACGCAAGGCGAAAACCCGCGCCGCAGCTCCTGTGGTTAGCGTGAAGGCATCGAATACACGGATTGTTGGTAAGGCCGCGGGCTCCTCTTCGGTGACGGCAGCTGGCAGTGAATCGCAATTCCTGTCACTGGTCCTCGATTTGGGCTTGGTGCGTTCGCAAAGCCTGATGTCGGACGTTCGTCGTCGGCTTTCCGGCTTCGCGCTCGACTGAACTGTTAACGCCAAAAGCGTAGAAAACAGGGCCATTGGTGTCTCGGCGTTGCCGGGACACCGATGGCCTTTTTCTTAGGTAATGCGGGGCAAAGCGTGCGAAAAATCCACTGGGGGCATAACCCTTGGGCATGTATGACGGGTGGGGGATCGGACTTGGGGCCCGCGATTCGGACGGGCGTGCCTCGGCTATCTTTCGAGTGGAGATGACCATGAGATCCTTTCGGACCTTTGTTTCATGTGCTGTCGTTCTTGTCCCGGGGGTCATAGCCGCCGGCGCCGCCCGTGGGGCTGATCCTGTTTTAGTGGCCCGTACGGCATCGCTACAAAAGGTGACCGGCGGGCTTGCGTTCAGCGAGGGTCCCATTTGGCACAAGGACGGCTACCTGCTGTTCGAAGACATTCCGCTTAACCGCATCATGCGGCTTGGGCGTGATGGCAAGGTTGACGTTTTCCGTGAGCCGTCGGGCCGAGCCAATGGCCTGACCTGGGACACGCAGGGCAGACTGATAGCCGCGGAGGGTGCCGCAAAGGATGGTGGCCGTCGTGTGTCGCGAACCATGAAAGACGGAAAAGATGGTGCAAAAGGCGCCATCGTCACAGTGGCTGACAAATACGACGGCAAACCGCTGAACAGCCCCAATGACGTCACCGTTGACGGGCGGGGGCGCATCTACTTTACCGACCCCCGCTATGGTGATCGCGCGGGTGTCGAGCAGGACAAAGAAGCGGTCTATCGCATCGACGGTAACGGCAGGGTCACGCGCATCATCGATAGCTTGACCCGGCCCAATGGCATCGTTGTTACTCGCGATGGCAAGACACTCTATGTTGCTGACAACGCGGCCCCGGCCACCACGACGCTGAATGCTTTTGATCTGGACGCCGAGGGGAATGCCCACAAGGGGCGCGTGATCCATGATCTGGGCGGGGGCCGGGGCATCGACGGCATGACGATAGATACCAAGGGTCGAATCTGGGCCACAGCGGGGGACGACGACAGGGCGGGCGTGTACGTGTTCGAACCCGACGCACAGCGCAGTTCCGCCAGGCTTCTGACGGTGATTAAGACCCCCGAGGCCCCGACCAATTGCACTTTTGGGGGCGAAAAACGCGATACCCTTTACATCACGACCGCGACGTCGCTTTACCGAATCAGAACAGCGGCCCAGGGTGTGCCGAATCCACCCGGCAAGTGAACAAGAGCAAGGGGCGAACCCAAACGGGGTTCAGAAATCAGCAGGGGGCGTGATTTGACGCTAGGCTCCCCCCGAGGTCAGATGGTTATTACCGACTCCGCCAAACTTTCCGCGTTTTGCACATCGTTAAAGGGGTCCCCCTTTGTTGCCCTGGACACCGAATTCATTCGGGAGCGTACGTACTACGCACACCTTTGCCTCGTACAGATTTCGGATGGTCAGCACACCGCCGCCGTAGACCCCTTGGCACCGGGTATCGATCTTTCGCCCTTGCGGGATCTGCTGGTTGACCCTTCGGTCGTCAAGGTGTTCCACGCGGCCAGCCAGGATCTCGAAATTTTCTTGCAGCGGACGGGGCAGGTTCCCGCGCCGGCCTTCGATACCCAGATCGCCGCGGCCGCTTGCGGGCTGGGTGACCAGGTGGGCTATGCCGCTTTGGTTCAGCATGTCTTGGGTATCGAGATCGATAAATCATCCCAGGCCACTGATTGGTCATTGCGTCCCCTGACCCAAAGGCAGTTGGACTACGCCATCGGGGACGTGACACATCTGTGCCATCTGTACAGACACCTTGTCGGAGAACTTAATCGTATGGGCCGGGTGTCCTGGATAGCCGACGACATGGAGGCCTTGGCTTGTCGGAGCCGCTATGAAGTGGACCCGCGCGAGGCATTTCGTCGAATCCGGATTCGAAGCGCGGATCGCCGCACCTTGGGCGTCCTGCGAGAACTGGCAGCGTGGCGTGAAACCACTGCGATGGCCCGGGATTTACCACGGCCATGGGTCATTCATGACGATGCGCTTGCCGAGATCGCGCAGAATCCTCCACACGATATAGAACAACTGACGCGCGTGCGTACCCTCAAGGCCCCCGTGGCCCGTGGCCCGGACGGCAAGGCAATTCTTGAGATCGTACGCCTCGCGATGGCAATGCCACAGGACCAATGGCCCCAGTCGCCAAAGAAACGTGCCCCGTCACCGGGAAGCGAATCACTGGTCGCTCTTCTGCAGGCGCTGCTCCGCCTGCGCTGCGAGGCCCATCAGGTGGCCCCCCGAATTGTTGCCAGCGGCGACGACCTCGAACTGCTCGCCACCACAGAATCGCCCGATATTCCGGCCTTGAAGGGATGGCGGCGTGAAATTTTTGGTGCGGATGCGCTCTTGCTTCGCGAGGGGCGGCTTGCCCTTTGTGGCCATCAGGGTGGCGTCGTGGCGATAAGCCCTGCCGCGTTTAGTGAATGACGAACTTGCGTGTACCTGGGTACCGTTTGCTTTCCTTTTCATCCCAATAGGCATCAAAGGCGGTCTGCCAATGGGTGGCAGAATTTTTGTCTTCACGGACGACAACGCGCAGAAAGTACGTCCCACTTGGAAGTTTCGGCAGAACCAAAGACGTCTCCGTCAGGCCCTTCTTTTCGAAGACCCTGGTGGCTAGATCGGGCGTGCGGCCTACCGCTATGTCGTAGTGAAAAGAATCGCCTTGAAAATCGAAGGACGGATCCCAGGTGACCTCATACCCAGCCCCTTGCTGGTTCACATCAGTCCACATCGGTAGCGGCCATTCGTTCGTTGTATTGAACAACGCTATGGACCGCGCGGGGCTGTCCACAAGTCGTGCAAACTCTGCCTCGAATCGGGGCAGCACGGCGGCTGGATCCTGGTCGTAGTTCGCGGTGGGAAGGTTTTCGCGATCGGGCGGCGCTTCGACGAAACGGCGGATGATGGGGTGGGCGGCCGCAAGGATTTCGCGGGTGCGCGCCGGGGTTACAATCTTCATCATCTCACCCATACGAGCGATCAAGTCCGCTCGGTTCTTTGGATCACGCAAAAACCGACGATGGAAAGGAATTGACCAGTATCGTGCTATTCCCCCTTCCCATCTCATGCGGGGAATGACCTTGATCTGATCGGGTTGTTCAAGAAACCCCCAACTGCCATCGTAATCCCAGGGCAGGAAATACCACGTATTGCTGTTGGTCGGTGAATACAGCATGAAGTTCTGCGTGATGGTGTCGACTTCGTCGAAAATCACGTTACTCGCCAACCACGATAGGTAGTTGTCCCGATGGAAATATTGCTCAACGGAGCAATTTATATCGACCGTTTCGTCGTTGATGGCCTTCAGCATGTTCTGAAGTTTTTTGTGATCGGATTTGCCAACCTTGATTTCAAGAATGTCACTTAACGCCTTGTCATCCTTGATGAATTTGTCATCCAGCGGCAAGAACTCGAACTCATTTGCCTTGTAGACCAGCCCGGACGCGTCCAGCCCGTGACGGGTCAAAAACGGTTTTGATGGGGTTTCGGTCAACTCGAAAAGGCCCAGGTTCTTGCCGTTCATCGTCAGGCTTGCGTATTCGGTGCGAAGGCTGGTCATATGGGGAAGCGACTGGAAGTAAGTCATCGCCAGGCGGTTCCGCACCCGGGTCAGGTCATAGGGGTGTTTATTCAAATGAATGGTTTTTTGGTCCCGCCAGGTTGTCGCACCTGCAAGATTAATCTTGTAGGATTTTTGCAGCGATTCGCGGGTTGACCTTCCTCGCAGCTCTAGGGTGGCGGCAGACTCGAACCCGCCGTGGCGAAATGAAATAGCTGCCTTGGCGCCAGGCTTCCCGTCGTTTACCGCAATGAGGGCCGCCGTGTCGGTTGCCACAATTTCGACCGCGATGACGTCCTGGTTGGCTGATGCGTAGGCGCGGCGATCCTCAACAAAGGGCTCCTGAGCTTTGGCGGTGCAGATGGTCCCCTTGGGCAACACCGGCACGGCTCCTGCGCCGCCCTCGCCGCCATTGGTGTCCGAGATCCCCCCGGGGAGCCCGCCATCAGACGTGGGATTGCCGGAACTGCCCTTAGATTCACCGCTGGACCCGCACGCGGACAAACACAAAAGGCACGCAGCCACTGGAAATCGAACCGTCATGCCTGGCTACATCGGCGGGTTACCCTGAAAACGATAGGCTGTCCTGAAGCCCTCTATCGTGCCGTGTTGGCGCGTCGCACTGGGATTCGTCAGATCGGAATCAGCACCGCCGCTCGCGCTGACCACAAGAAGTCCCAGTTTAGATTCGGCGTGCGGGCTTTTTCCCCTGCTTCCGCCTTGGTCTTGAAGAAATGAAAACTAGCCCCGCCACCGGTCACACCCAAACTAAAAATCACCGTCGGGGGCCCGTCCATCAGGACGAATCGATAGCCCAGCCCGACGTCTCCCTGAACATATCCTATCAGCCAATCCGCGGGCGCCAGCTGGTTCAGGGTCAGATCCTGGGTCAATCGAATCTGACCCAGGCCCATTTGAAGGTTGACCTGCCCATAGAACCTTTTGAGCCCCCCGTCGAAACTTCCCCCGAGGGCCAGCCCGGCCCCCCGAAACCGTCCGTCGAACAATAAATCGTCCACGGCGTCGCCGTTGACATTGACCTGGTAGGGCTTGCGGTATGACATCAACCCGACACCTGCGTAGATCGGGGGAAAACTTGATGAACCGCTTCGTACGACGGGGCCCTTGTCCTGGTCAGCGTTGTACTGGATGCCCAAGACCACGGTTTCAAAACTGGAAATGACATTCAGCGCTTGGGTGCTGCGCGGACATGTGGCCAGGTCTGAAGCGGTTTCGCGGGTCACCAAACAGACCGGGATCTTGGGTGTTGCGCTTGTGTTGAATGAACGCGCCTCATATCGAATGATTGGCTCCCACACCTTCAAAATGGGAATGCCAATGAAGGCCATCGCCCAGGCCGCTTGAGGAATATGTGATCCTATCTGGGCGGCAACGGCTGCTTCTTCGGTTCTGGGTGATGCCAGGGCGTTGGATTCGTAGTAGCCGCGATGGACGCTAAGGAACCAGATCTTTGCCTTCGCCTCGGCGCTCCAGGTGTAGTACCCGGCGACGTTCACCTTCACGCCCTGATATTGCTGGGGCACCCAGCCGCGGTACCCACCGTCCAGATTTAGGTCCAGTTTGAAATATTTTCCGAAAATCCGACGCGGCAGATCTGAAACTGGTTCCAGATCCTTGCGGTCGTCGGTTGAAAATCTGAACGTCGATCCGGGCGGCGCCGAAGGTGTCGCGTTTTGGTCGGGGGCAGGAACCGTCGCTGTCTGCGGGGGCTCAACAGGGGACGGGGGCTCAGGTGATGTCTCAGGCGCAGGGACGGCGGGTCGTTTCGTGTTGGGCTCTAACTTATTGCGCAGGTGTTGTTTTATGGCATCGCCCGCTGACTGGGCTTGGGCGACAGCGCCCAGCCCCATCAGGAACGCGGCACACAGGCCCCTTATCGCAAAAGATCGTGCCGTCATTGTCCTTTCCATCATAAGCCGCTCTTGGGACGGACGCGCGGTCTTAACCCGGGTATAAATTGCCGATGCGCCCTGCCTTGCTCTGGACCTACCTTTGCAGCCCCTGGTTGGCCGGGTTGCCTCTGTATGCCGCCTGCCGTTCGGCACCAATTGCGGCCCCATTGGTTCTAGTGCCGCCCTCGACGTCCGGCGCTCAGGTCGAACGCATCAATGTGGAAGCGACGCCTTGGGAGCTGTTTTTCAGCGGCGTGCGCGGTCAGGCCCGGGGCAGTGAATCCATCAGCGCGCGCAATAAGGGCAGCGAACCCATCACCTTCGTAGGCGTTGCTGTGCAAGGCGAAAATGCCGCAAGCTTCTCTCTCGTAGACGTACCGCCTCTGCCCAAAGTGGTGTCGCCCAATTCCGGGCTCAACGTTACCCTGGCCTTCAACCCGAAAGGCGATGCCGCCTTGGGGGTCCATCGCGCTGTGGTGGTGTTTTCCCCACAGGGCAGCACTGCGGGTGGCGTCATCGTCGACGTACGCGGCCTCGTGACCCGGGGCCTTGAGGGCGACAACGAGCCCCCCCTGTTTCAGGTCACCGAAGCGCTGGGATATGGCATCGACGTGGGCGGAAAGGATTTGTCGCTAGGCTCCGGGGAAGCGCCCCTCGGTGCTGAAGTGCGCGCGCCACGGTTCGTGCGGGCCAAACCAGGGACCGTGGGTTTGTACGCTGTGGCCCGGTATTCGCCCGACGAGCCCATCGCATTTGGTTTCTATGAATCAGCCGAAAAAGATCCGAAACGACGTGTCCTGGCTGTTATCGCCCAGGGGCAGCATCAGACTTTGAATCCTGACCTTGAACCCGAAGGGAAAACCAGCTTTGACCCTGGCGATGCGCCCTTTGGCCTCTTCACCACAAGCCGCACCCACTCCACGTTTACCGAAGACGCCCGCAACACGGGGCCGACCCGTCATGCCGTCCGGGTCTATCCGATACGAACGGCGGCCAATCAGCCCGTCGTCGGCAACTATTTGGTCTGTTTCGAAGAAGCGAAGAACGGCGATTACAATGATTTCGTTTTCGTCCTTCAAAACGTCAAACCGGTTCCGTGACGCCCTACATCTGCTGCAATTCGCGGCAGTGACGGGCGGCGCGGGTGCGCCGGTTCCCTGCGGTTCCGGTTGCCGGCAGGCGTGACAGGGCCTCGGCCAATGAACAATGAACCGCCGGATCGAATGGATTGGTGGCCAATGACCGTTCGAATTCTGCCACCGCCTCCTGTGCCCGGTTGGTTGCCAATAAAGCCTGGCCCGCTATCAAATGTGGCCAGGGCAATTCAGGATAGATGGTCTGGACTTCTGTGACGGCGGCCAAGGCTTGGTCGGGTTGTCCTAGGGCCAGGTAGGTGCGCCCCAGCTTGACCGCGAATACCCATTTGTTGCCCCCAGCCTTTGCGCCTTTTTCGTATTCGATAACCGCAGCGCGGGCGTGACTGCGGCGCAGCATCATGTTGCCCAATCTGAGGTATTTGTCAGATGCGTTCATGCCCCCAGCCTCCTCGTCCTCGTCGGGGCCACGCCGGGACGCGATGGCAGTGGACTTTCTGAACTTTCGGGCGGGAGGATCCATGCCGGGAAACGTTCGATACTTTTGGGCGGCCATGAACACTTTCCACTGCTTTTCGAACTCTGCCCAGGTGACACCTGCCGCCTGTGCCACGGCTTTTCGTGCGTCTTCGCCGTCCTTGACCCGGTCAATGGCGGCACGCAGGGCGGCGGCCCCCCCCTTGGCGTGTAGGGACGCCACGGCTGTCGCCACCTCTGCAAAGGCCAAGGTGGCGTCCTCAGCCGTGGGCAGTTTTGCCATCGAGGGATGCATGCGTTCGAATGAAATTAGTTTTCCTGACGACAGCGCCTTGGCCAGTAGGTGCTGCATCGCCGGGGGCAGGGCGGCGCTCGGTGGTTCGCGCCACCTTCGTTCCAGAAATTTTGCCAGCCCCTCTTGCAGCCATACAGGCGCACGGTCGTACGACAATGACGACACAATGTAGTGAACCAATTCGTGGGACAGGCTGTCAAGCCATGGATAACCAACAGTCAAGGCGCGTGGACTGGTCGCCATCAAACGCGCCCATTTGCATAAGGCGATGGTGCCGGTCTTGCGCACCTCCTCCTCGGTCAAGGTCGACACCGCCGCCAGGTCGTTGGGGCTCCGGTAAATATCGACGTGAATCGGTCGCGACGGGATGAATCCCAGATCGTTGGTCATCGCCCCCAGCATTGCTTCCAGACTCTCAAGCGCGTATTCCGACAGCACTTCGTCCTCTGCCGGGTATCGCAAAACGAAATGTGCAGATCGCGCTTCTTTGTGCCCGGTTATGGCCTTGGCGGCGTTGTGGGCCAAGGCGGTGAACAACTTCATTCCTTCGTCCTCAGGGGCGGTGTCTCGCGCCGCCTTCAGCTTTGCCTCGGCCCCCTCGTAATCGCCCGACAAAAAACGTCCATACCCTTCTAGGTACAACACCTCAGGCTTACCCGCCTGCTGATGTACCAGGACCGCCAGTGCTGCCTCCGCCTCGGCAAACCGCCAAGCGTTAAACAGTTTTTCGATCCGCTCGCCTTCGGTCGTGGGCTGATAGGTTCCAAGCCGGCTCATAGGAGCCGGCCCCGCCGCCGCGGATCTGACCAGCAGGCACAGGGAAACAAGACCCGTGCCGACCCAGCTCGCTTTCCTCATTTCACCAGATCCTCGTAATACTTGCGCACTTCATCTTGGTAACGCTCTGGGGCGTGTTCACGCATGGCTTCCATCAATTCCTGCCGCCATTCTCGCGGCGCCCGGCTGTCGTCGGCTCCGGGTATGCGCACAGGCTCGCGGTTCGATCGACCTCGTGTGCCCTGGCGGCCCTGTTGGCCTTGTTGCTCCATGCCTTCGCGCAGCTTGGCCAACCGATCGGCGGCATCTTTCGCCTTGCCCGCACCTTCCCGGGGCTGTCCCCCTTCGAACTCCTCGGCGGCCTGGCCCATTTGTTCGGCCACACTGCGTAGATCCGGGGCCTCTTTGCTCAGTTCTTTCGCCTTTGCGCCCAAGGTTTTCTGGCGCTCTGCCATCCCGGCCGCGCGCTGTTTTTGGCCCTGTGACATCTTTTCGCCGCTTTTTGGGGCCAGTTCATTCAGTTTCTGTGCCAGATCTTGCGCCAGTCCCCCGGCTTCCATTGCCTGTTTGCTGAACTCCTCCAGCCCCTGGCTGCGGGGCTTTTTCCCTTTCCCCTTGTCCCTTTCATCAACCGCGCGGTTCACCTTTCGTAGGCTGGCCGAAGCCCGCTCGGCTTCCTTCTTCGCCTCACCCCAGTCGCGATCGGGCAACAACCGTTTCAGTTGTTTTGCGCTCTCCTGGGCCTTTTTCAGTTCATCTTCCGCGTCATCATTCAGTTCCCGTGGCATGGGTGTGGTCAACTTGCGCCGCAGCTCATCCGCCTGTTTTTCCAGCTCGCGCGAAAGTTCTCCCAGCTTTCCTTCCAGCTTCTTCTTCGATTCTTCGTCCAGTTCATCCACCAGGGCCTTCCCGTCACCCGCAAGAGCACGCTCGTCCCCCTCTAGGTCACCAATCTTCTTCTTCAAATCGTTCATCGCCTGTTGTTCCTGAGGGAACCGCTCGCCACCAAAATCGTCAGAATTTTTTTGCAACATCCCCTGTATATCTTTTAGCGCATCACCCAGTTCCCCTAGGGCGTCCTTTAGGGCTCGCGAATCACCTTTTTCCAGCGCCTGCATGAACTTCTGTGCCTTGTCCTCGGCCGCCTTCATATCCGGCATATTCTGCCATTCGGTACTGACCTCGTTCCGCGCCTTGACCGCCGCCACCTTGGATGCCAGTTCCTCGATTCTTGCCTTTAGATCGCGAATTTCCCGTTCCAGTTGCCTGCGCAACGCTTCATCCTTGGTCGATTCGAACCGCGCCAGCAGATCCTTTAATCGGTCGAAGGCCTGGGTCAGATCTTTCGCTAGGGCCGCCAAATCTTCCAGCCGCTGTCGCCCGATCAGATCGTCCAGCAGCAACACCGACGTTTCCAGATCATCCGTGTGTTTTTTTCCGTGGTCGAACAGTTTGGCGAAGGCCGTCGCCCCCAACGCTCCCTCATCAGTCTTTTTCTTCAACGCCCCTAGCAGGTCGTTCTCTTCCCGCAGCCGTTTGCCCAATCGATCCGCGATTTCCGACAACGATTGCAAAAGACCCTTGGACGCCGCGCCTCCACGTTTCTCGTCATCGATGATGCGCCCAAGACCTGCAATCTGGGTTTCTTCTGCTTCATGTAACCCGGCCCACGTCCCCAGATGATTGACTAGATCGACAGCCCCGCCTGCGGTTCCTGGTGGGTGTTGATGCAATTCCAAACGTTCGGCCAGGTTGTCGATCAATTTTTCCAACACCGCGCGTTCGTTGTGCAACTGTTCGTCCAGATCCTCGCGTGGGTTCTCGATCACCAAGAACAACGTGCGGGACGTTCCCACTTTCGCGCCGGACACTTCGTCACGATCTTTTGCTTCGATTCGATACGAAACGGTGGCACCCTGGCCCAGCCGGGCCCAGTCCGGTTCAAATACAGTTTTTCCTTGGTCGCTGCGTTTTCCTGCCCCGTCCCGCAAACGTTGCCGTTGCTCCACCCCATCGTCGGCCCGCCAAACCAAATCAACATCGCCAAGGCCAAAATCATCACTTGCCGCGTATCCGACTTCTATAGGTTTCGGCGTCGCCAATTGCAGACGATCAGCAGGGCCGAAGATTTCGACCCGCGGGGGTTGGTCAGCTTCCACCACGATCCGGTGACCCCGTGCTTCGCGCACCGGCCGCCCTAAAAGCGGTGACAGCCATACCCGATAAACCTGGTTTTCTGTGATCGTTAGCGACGACGACAGAACGCCTTTGGATATGACAACCGGCCGCTCCCCCGCCTCGCCCTGTTCACCCAGTAGGAACAAGGCCTCGCGCGCGCGAAGAAAAGCTGGGGCTTCCCATTGCACCTTGGTGCCTTTGAGCGCAACGATGTCTCCTGAAGATCCTTCGACAACCCTTCGGGGAAGCCCCGTGTAGGGGGGAAACGTGTAGACCAGCTTCACATCGCCGATAATGGGATCCGTCGATCCGATCGCGCCTTCAAACCGCGTCGGCGTGTGGGTCAAAAGAGCTAGCCCTCGGCGGATGGTGCCCGGCGCCCAGATGAACCCCGCTGTCAACAAGGCACCCATCAGCCCTAGAATCAAACCCCGCCTTGCGGCCCGGCCCAGGGGAATCAGCTGCTGAACCTTGACCGGCGTCACCGCTGTGGCGACGGCAGTGTAGAAGGCTTGCAGGATGCCAAACGAGGCGCCTTCGGGGGCTGCGGAGGTCGTGCCCAATTCCACCGCTGACAATAGATCCGATCGCAGTTCGGGCATCTGCGTCCCCACCAGATGCGCGAGGACCCGGTCATCTCGGCGCAGCCGCCAGGCGCGAATCAACGCCAGCCCGACGCCGCCCATGACCAACGTGGCCATCACCCCGAAGGTGGCCGTCGGCCAAAATGCTGCGGGACCGACCCCACTTGCTATCATCGCCATGAGCAACAGCGCGGCGACCATCGTGGCCCCCGTGGCACCGCCCGTGCGTAACATGGCCTCTACCAGCGCGCGTCGCCTTACCGTGCCTAAGAACACCCGAATCCGTTCAAACTCGTTCATGGCCTGCTTCGCGTCAGTCTAGCCCGGAAGCCGCCGTGATTCCTGGGGCTGATGAGCCCGGCAAACATTTGCCTGCTGACCCCGCTTTGTAACATCTAGACCGGACCGGGAATTCATTCTAATGAAGGGGCCTGGTCGACCATGATTCCATAGTAAAATCAACTACTTGGTCTGTGCAGCTCAATCAAAGTGGCCTCGAAAAGCGTGGCTCTTGTGCGATATTCCGTTTTCGCGACGCTGACATCTGGAGGTTCAAGTGATATCCCCGGAGAGAGAGACAGTGCCAAAATCCCGCCTGTTCATCCGGCACCAGAAAATGCTGAAGTCGTTTATTCGGTCTCTTGTGCCCCACAAGAGCGATGCCGAGGACATTTTGCAGGAAGTTGGGATACGCATCGTGGCGGGCAAGGCCGACCTGGTCGACCCGACGGCCTTTCCGGCGTGGGCGCGTGGAATGGCGCGCAATCTCGTTTTGCACCACCGCCGCGCGTGGCGGCGTAGACAGGACCTGCCTTCAACTCGGTACATGGATTTGGTCGAATCGGCTTTCGCAGAAGCGGACGCGCAGGACGATCTGTGGAACCACCGCAGGACTGCGCTTTCTCTTTGCCTTCAGGGCGTGCCATCTTCGGATCGCGAATTGCTTACCCAGCGGTATGTCGGGTCCTTGACGGCCGATGCAATTGCAAACCAGCAGGGGCGCACGGCTGTGGCGGTTCGGGTGGCCCTCCTGCGCTTACGTCGCGCCCTCCTCCAGTGTGTTAAACGACGTCTTGGGGAAGTAGAGGGGCGCGCATGAAGGCTCAGAACCGCGTCCGCGAATTGTTGCTGTCGAACGAAGAAGGGGCCCTCACGCCCGCGGAAACCGCCGAGCTTGAGGACCTGCTGGAACAAGATCCTGCCTCTGCAAGGGCCCTTGTCGAACACTACGTCTTCACTTCGGAATTCGAAAGCGAGCTGCCCGGGGCAGAGGAAATCCGTGCGGGTCTGGTCTCGATCCCCCTTGGCGCTCCAGGGGCGTCGGAGCCCATCCCGATGGCGGATGCTGAACCACGCAGGTTCACGCCGCGAAGCCGCACGACCTTCGTGGTTTTTACGGCTATCGCTGCCGTGGCCGCGACGGCGGCCATTTTTGTTGGCAGCCGTGACGCCAAAGATCTCCCAAGCGAGCCTATCGTTTCGGTCCGCGTGCCCACATCCGCATTCGCAACTGTTCGTGAGCGGCGTGGTGACGTTCAACTCATCATGCCCACCGGGCGGCATCTCATCGACGTGGGCGCGGCGCTTGAAGTGGGCGCGGCGCTTGAGGTCGCGGCCGATGCCGCGACGGTGCTAGAACTGGGGGATGGCTCACGGTTAACCCTGGCGCCGGACTCTCGTTTTTCGCTCGTTGCCGATCTGCGCGGGAACCCAGGGACGTCGGCCGATGGCCTGACCAGGCGCCGGGTGCGGCTTGATAGAGGCCGTGTACAGGCGATGGTCAGCCCCCAGCAGCCTGGGCACCTGTTGGTGTTCGAAACACCCCATGTGCGCGCTACCGTGCTCGGAACGGAACTATCGGTCGCGATCGAGGACTTGCGAACCCGCGTCAGCGTGTCCCACGGTCGGGTTCTTTTCGAAGATCTGAAAGATGGTACGACCCTAACCCTAGGGGCTGGACAAGAAGCGGTGTCGCGTGTCGCTGGTCCCGTAGATCCTGCGGCAAATCTTCCCCCGTCTGGTCAGCCACGCGGCACCCAGACCCGGCCGACGACGTTTTGGGATTTCGAGGACGGCGTTCTGGCCCCGATCTTTTCGCAGGGGGCGATTGCTGCCGCACCAGCGCGAACGGGCAATCGTTTCGCGATCATGGGCACTGTGTACCCCGTGGCGGGCGCTTTGCTGACGGTTGGAATCGAGAGCCCCGTCGATCTGGTGGGCTATTCAGACGCGACGAGGCTAAGCGTCGATTATTGGTTGCCCAAGGAAGGCACCGACCTGAGGTTTCAGGTCCGCAATCACAGCCAGTCACAGAATTACCAGCTCCTCCTCAAAGACGTCGCTCGGGAGCGCTGGACGCATGTTGAATTGCGGCTGGCGGACTTCCGTCCCGTCCTCGACCGTACAAAGAAGTTCGAACCCGGCGATGCCGTCAACCAAATCACCGTTTTAGGAGGCCGTGTGGGTGGCGGCCCCTTTTATGTCGACAACATCAGGCTTTCGGGCGGTCAGCCCGACCATGACATCCCTGTCCCATGACATTCATGCCGTGTGCATTTTCACATCACTTTGCGCGTCCGAAGTGACCAAAACGCCGCAGGCGCACCTTCTCGCACCTTACGCTCCGTTTCATTCGGAGGCGTCTCAACACCCGTTTCTGCCGAAATAGTGCCGGTTTTCCTGGGGATCTTTGCCGACCTGACACCATTGTCGCAGCGGTGTGCCGCCCCACAGTGCCCCGGTCCCGACCTTGCAATGACAGAGGGCATGACATCGAACACCTGCCGTCCAAACCCTGCTGTCATTGCCGCGGTCGAAGCCAAAACCGACCTCCCCGTTCTCATCGAGCGATCTCAAAACGGTGACAAACGTGCCTTTGATCGCCTGCTGGTCGCTGTCCGCCCCCGCGCGATGGCCGTCGCACTGAAGGTCCTGCGCAACCCCGATGACGCTGAAGACGCGGTTCAGGACGCCTTCGTCAAGGTCTGGCGGTACCTGGGCCGGTTCGAAGGCCGGTCCTCGTTCACCACGTGGCTGCACAGGATCGTTATGAACGCCTGCCTGGACCTTCTGCGTCGGCAGTCCTGCCGTCCGGGTATCAGCGACGACGCTTCGGCTGACAGCCTCGATTCCTCACCTGAGCTCGCTTGCACCGTGACGCCTTATACGCAGCTTGCCACTTGTGAAACGGGCGCCATGGTCCGTCATGCGATTGCAGAACTTTCCCCAGTTCATCAACAGGCCATCGTCCTGCGTGAACTGGAAGAACGTTCGTACGAAGAAATTGCAGCGGCCGCTTTGTGCCCCGTTGGCACCGTCATGTCCCGCCTGCACCACGCCCGTAAACATTTGGCGGACGAACTCAAACAGCTGGTCGAATCCAGCGATGCGTGGCTGTGCGCTGCCTGAACTATTTGATCAGGACCAGCGACGCGGCGATCACGATCGCCATGCCAATGATGAACGCAGCCACGACGACAGCGACAGCGACGTTCTTATTCTCCTGCAGTTCACGCCGCAGATTATAGGGTGTGACCAGTTCCCAGATGTAGTAACCGACAATTAGAAGCGCGATGCCCGCGATTCCGAACAACGAGGCATCAAGCAACAAGCGCCACAGGGGCACCACAGGGGCAAGGGCGGGGGGCATGGGACTAGACTCCGCGAAGGGTGGGGTAAGAGGTCAGGAGGTCAGTTTCGGTCAAGGCATCGTCCGCATCAGCCGGGGTCCAGATGACCTCAAGGCCCAAAAGCCCCTGCGGTGGCACGCCGCCCAATTGACCCAGGCCGGCTTCCAAAGACTCGCGGTCCGTCACAGGCTTCAGATCCGGCAATGGCGTGCGTGTCGCGACGACGACCGTGACCACCACATATTCCAGGGCGTCCGGGCTGGAGGTTGCCGCAGCCTCAGAACGACGGACGTTGCCATCCGCGCCGCGCACCCGTTCCACCGCAAACCGCGATCGTTCGCCCAGCGCCAGGCTGTTCATCTTGGTTTCACCATTCGTCAGGCTCATCGGACCGTTGGCCTCGACCGTGCCGTAACGGATAGAATCTTTCTCGCGCATCAGTTCCAGCGACGTTTGTTGCAGCAGGCTGGCCAAACCCGCTTCGCTGGCGGTATCGCCTTCGGCGGCGAATTTTTCAAGGCGCGCGCGGATGCCCCGCGCCGACCGCCCCAGCCCCAGTTGTAGTTTGTAAACAAAGGCACGTTCCGGGGTGGCGTCGATCTGGTCATCGTCGTTGTTGCCCCAAGGCCCCGACACGACCTGACGTTGCGAACGCCTGACCGCGCGCACCACCATAAAGGCCCCTATGCCCAGAAATCCGAAGATCAGCAGCGTTCCCAGCATGCCGCCACCGCCGCCGTACCCATACCCATAAGAAGCGCCGCCCCAGCCCAACCCAAAGCCGGGCGTCACGATCACGTTCGTGCCCCCGCCAAAACTGCGCGTCGGGGATCGACCGGTCGAATAACTACGTGACGATGGTGCCGATGACGACCGAAACCCGCCGCGGCCCCCAAAACTGCCACCAGAACGGGGGCCCGCCATCGCGATCAAGGGTTCCCATAGGCACGCACCCAAGGCCACCATCGCCACGACGCCGCGCATACGGTTCATGAAATTCACAGTATTTGGATCATAACCACCACTTGCCAGGGCGGCAATGGCCCTCACAGCAATAGGTCGATTGTGATGTCGTCTAAGGGATCTGGGGCCTCAGGACGGGTGTTCAAAAGCTGGGTATTGGCGTGGGCGCGCTGCGCGGCAACGACCTGGAAATAGTCACCAATTTCGGGCACTGCCGCCACCAGCCGATCGAAAAAAGTGCGCGCCAGAAAAAGCATGGTACAGGCGCTAACGGCCTGCACTGCCGCGCTGGTGGGGGCATTGGCCAGTAGCGACATTTCCCCGAACACGTCGCCCGTACCCAGTCGCCCCAGGACCACCGCCGTCGGCGTGCCCGAAGCCGCGACGACCTGTAATTGCCCCTGAACCACGATGAACAGGCCGCGGCCCGCGGCACCCTCCTCGATGACCGTTGCTCCAGCGCCCACCTGAACGCCTTCGAAATGTTTCAGAAGGTCCGCCTGCTGCGGTTTGGTGAACGGTTTGAACAGTGGGGATGTCGCCAATAGATTCTTAATCAGCCGCTCGCGCGCGAACCGGTCCAATACTTCGTGCAGCGCAGGGAGCTGCGCGACCACGCGGGCTAGGGCCTCGCGGCTCACTTCGATGACGTCAGCTTCGCCGACCACGGCCACCGATGCTCCGCGGGGCTGATCCGTTAAAAGCGCCATTTCGCCAAACAACGAGTTTTCAAACAAGCGGGCCAATTCCTTGTCGACGCCCCCTATACCCCGGGCGAATACCCGTACTTGGCCGGCGGCAATCAGGAATAGGGCGTTGCCTGGTTCACCCTGCTGCATGACCAGATCGCCGTGGCTCATCCGCCTGACGGTCAGCGTTTTACAAACCGCCAGAAGCGCGTCGGTTCCTAGCTCGGAAAAAAATGGCAGAGGGTGGTACTGTTCTTGGTACTGCACAAATACAGACAGATCTAGGGCTCGCGCTTGGGCGCGACTCGCTAGGGCGGTGAAGGGCTCTCCGGTTTTTGCGGGGGGCATTTTTATTTCGGTCTCGGGATCGACCGGGGAGGGCCGCACCGCGAACCTGGCCAGTTGGGGCGAATCGGATGCGTAGGTCCGGGCCAACATCGCCAGAATGTCATCGGCGGGTTTCCCCATGTCCGAAAGCGCGTGACAGGCCACCAAGGCGGGCAGCGGATGTCCCGAACGAATGTCGTGAACCGCGACAGCTCGATAGACCTCGGCCGCCTGATCGTGCAGGCCAGCCCGCGCAAGCAGGTCGCCGATGCGAAACCGGACCTCGTGGTCCAGCGGCGCTGCGGCCAATAGACCGTCGAAAATTCGAAGCGCACCTGGAAAATCACCCTGCGCTACCATGACGCGCGCGTCTTGTTTGGCCCGTCCCAGCTTCACGTTCATAGATGTAGAGTCAGGCAGTCATGCCCACAGAGTCAACGGTTGGTGTTGAAGTACTTGCGCGGATCGACAGCGAGGGGTGGGAATCGTTTGGCGCGTCCGTCCAAGGACGCCCGCTTGTGGCGGCGCGTTACGGTCCGGAAAATGCGCCCGTCTCGCTTTTGATTATGGGGGCCATTCATGGAGATGAAGTGTCCAGCGCCCTGGCAGCGTTGGATTTTGCCGCCTATCTGTCTACCCATCGTCCACAGGATCGCTGCGTTTGGATTGTTCCTGCCCTGAACCCGGATGGCCTGGTCCAAGGCACGAAAAACAATGCCCGCGATGTCGATTTGAATCGGAATTTCGCGTCGGGAAACTTTGTCACGGCGCACGAACCCGGGTACGACCCCGGCCCCTCACCCCTGTCCGAACCTGAAACCCGCCTGTTTAGGGCCCTGCTTGGCCGGGCGAATCCGGCGGGCGTCGTGGCGGTTCACGCGCCCCTGGCCTGCGTGAATTTCGACGGCCCTGCTGATTCTTGGGCGCAGGCGGTGGCGGTGGCCAGTGGGTGGCCGGCCCGGTCAGACATCGGGTACCCGACCCCAGGATCGTTCGGAAGCTTCTGGGGACGGGATCAATCACGCCCGGTTTTGACCCTGGAACTGCCCCTGGGCGCCCACGCAGGGTTTGCGGGCCAGGCCCAGGCGGCCCTGCGGGCAGCTGTGGAATTTTCGTTTCCGAACAGAACCGCACCGTTCCTTCTGTGAATGCACAAAGGATTGTGTAGTATGCGGACTGCGAGCCCTCTTGGGGGGTGCGGCGGTTTTCGCGGCATCCCTCCCAAAATTCCACCCCGGATTCGCCGCTTCTACCGACCATCATGGACAAGGATTTCGAACGAGGTTTTCTGGACACTTATGGCCGTGCGCTGGTGTCTTTGCCCTTCGACATCAAGGTTCTGCTGGAAGCAGTTTCTGATGCCGATCTGGAACGTGGCGTGCGCGAAATTGCTGCTGCAGCCGCCGTGCACATGATCAACCCGAAGGACGGCAATGTCGAACCGGTGGCTCGGTTTGCCGAGGACGTGGTCCTCCTTCGCCTGGTCTTTCGCCGGATTTCAAAAGACGGCGGGCCCGATGCCGACGTGTTCAAGGACCGGTTTCCCGAAAACTTCGCCAACTTGGACGAAGAACTGGCCCTATTCGAGAAGGCCTTCGGCACCGACGTTCTGACCTGGATGGATTCGCGCTGGCCTTCCTTGATGAAGGTGGTCTATGCGAAAAAACGCATCGCACAATTTGTGGATGACGAAGAAGTCGGCACGTTTTTGTATGACGAGGGGCTTCGGTTCGCGACGAACTATCCCGTCACGGAAAAATTCCTGGCCGGCAAACTAAAACAGGGCCAATCCGTTGTCGAACACCTGCAGCGCAAACGCGATCAGGACCGGAAGAAGATTTCGACCTAGTTTCTGGCCCCTAACGGGCGGCGTTCAGGCCGTACAACATCACGGCCCCGGCGATTGCCACGTTCAGGGAATCGACCTTGCCCTGCGCCATCGGTATGGTGACCCGGGCGTCACACAACGATTTTGTGGCCGCTGCCAGGCCCGGGCCTTCAGTGCCCAGCACAAGCCCTAAACGGGGGGCCGGGATAAACCGAGACAGCGGCGTTGCGTCGGCATCCGCAACTGCCGCAACCAGCGACAGCCCCACCTTTGTTCTTAATTCCAATAAGTCGTCAGGCCAGATCCGGGCACGCACGATGGGCATCGTGAACACCGCGCCCGCTGACACGCGGATCGCCTTTCTATAAAAAGGATCGGCGCAGCGGGGCGACAGCATCACGGCGTCGGCGTTGAACCCCCCGGCAACGCGAATCAACGCGCCAACGTTGTCCATGTTGGTCAAGTCTTCGAGGATCAGCACGGTGCGAGCGTCCCTGGGAACCACCGCCCCTTGCGGCCTTTGCCCCACCGCCAGACAGCCCCTATGAATGTGGAATCCAGCGACCCCGGTCAAAACTGATTCAGCCGCGACAAACACATCAAGATTGGGATGCCCCACCAGGCTGGGTTCCAGCGTGCAAAACCGTGTCGGCGTCACCAGCAGCGACAACGTGACCACCGGGCTTTGCAGAAGTCGATGAACCACGACCTCGCCCTCGGCCACGAACCGTCCGGTTTGTTCGTGCAGGCGCCCTTCTTTCAGTTCGCGATAGTCAATAAGGCGCGGATCCAGCGGATCGTCGATGTCCAGCCGCCGCGCCATTTAGGGCTGTAGGGTGGGGCGCACGCCCGGTTCCACCCGGGTGGCGCGGGCGGGATAACAACCCAGCAATTTGAAAAACGTCGTATTGGATTTCAGTGCTGCTATGGCATCAGCGGTCTTCGGATCGCTTAAATTGCCCTCGAAATCTAGGAAGAACAGATATTCCCAGGGCCGATGCGGGCGGGGCCGCGATTCCAATTTGGTCAACGACAGGCCGCGATCCGCCAGGGCCTGCAAACAACGCAATAGCGCCCCCGGTTCGTGACGGGTGGCCATCACCAAGCTGGTCTTGCAGGGGATCCGCGCATCGAAATCAATCGGGGCGCGGGCCAAGGCCACATACCGGTTGAAAATCTCTTCGTGGTTTCCGACCCCGCGCTGAAGGGCCACCAGCCCGAAGGCTTCCAGCCCTTCGGGCGACCCAATCGCGGCCTGGGTTGGATCTTTGCTTTGGGCCACCATCCACAACGCTTCGGCCGTGTCGAACACCGGCACCGCGCGGGCCTTGGGCAGGGCGTCCAGGAAGGCCGAACACTGTTCTAAGGCCAGGGGGTGGGACAGCACGCGTTCGATGGTGGACAGCGGCGCCTCCGTTGTGGCCCCCAGGCACATGTCCACCTTGTAGGTTTCTTCGCCTACGATGTGGATCTGATCGTGTTGCAACAAGATCTCGTAAACCTTGTTGATGCTGCCCGCGCTGGTGTTTTCTAGCAGCAAAAACGCCAGATCCGCCTCGCCTGATTCCACGGCGGCTATTACCTGCCGGAACGATGCTTTCCCCAGAAGCTGCCCCCGCCGCCCTTGTCCCGCAACGAACTTCTGGGCCGCCAGGTGATTGAAGGTGAACGGCGATCCCAGGTAAGCGATGTTCAATTCAGGCCCGGCGGACTCAACCCCGGTCAGTGTGCTGGCCTGCCGGGTCACCGAATGCGACAGGATCTCAGCGAACAGCTTGCGGGTCAGGGGACCGGAAATACCCGCCGCTTCGGCAATCTTTTCAACCCGCGCCAGCACCTCACCTTCCCGTTTCGGATCGCGAATGCCACCGGATCGTCCCTGTTTTTCCCGAATAATATGGCCAACGGTTTCAAAACGCCGCGCGACCGCATGCACGATGTCAGTGTCAATTTGATCCAGCTCGTCACGAAGCTGTTTCAGGGCGGGGGACGGGCCGGGCTTTTCAGGATCTTGGGTCATAGCTGAGGCGTTCCAGTCTAGCCCGCCATCGGCCCCCGTCCGAAGGGGATTCGATGCTATCGTGACGCCCCGGTGACTGACACCCCGAAGACTTCGCCGACCCCCGCGCCTCCGGGGCCATTTGAAATCCCGCCTCCCGATGACGAGTTTGCGCACATCCCGACGCCGCGGCGACGGTCACCCGTCATCGCGGTGGCGGCTGCGGTGCTGGCAATATTTCTCGCCATTCGCCTGCGCAAGGACGTTGTGTTTGCCCTTTCGTCTGCTTTGCCAATCGAGGTAGGCCGCGCGTCCACGCTGGCCGATTCAGATCCGAACACAGCCCCCGTGAACCGCGTGGTGCGGGTGGCTGGGATGCCCGATCGCGAAAGCGCTGTCATCCTGGATACCCAGGGATCTTGGGAATTCTCGCAGTTTTTTCGGGTGCGTGGCACCCACAACCGGGTGTTCGTTCGGCGGATGTCGGACCCATTGCCGCTAGGCCTTTTGGAAAAGGACAGCTTCGTGGGGCGTCTGATGCCATTTGACGATCTGTCGTTCTCAAAATCGATTCGTAAACATTTCGGCCAACGTGTGACCGCCACACATTTCATCGCGCCAGCAGCCCTGCATGCCGCCTTGGGGGCCGGGGGGGATTTTAAGGCGGCTGATCTTGCAGGGGAACCGCTGACCCTGGCCGCTGACGATGTACTGACGGTGGACGTCCTGCGCCGGGGAGAAGTGCGGCTTGAGGCCCCGCGCGACAGGTTCCCTGACCTCGAAACGTTGAAGAAGTTGGTCGAGGCAAAGGGCGGCACCTTGTTTGGTCTTGATCCGTCGTCGACCATTGCCGATAGGTTTTCCGTGCTGGTGTCGTTTCCTCCGGGCCGACGCGAATCTGCGCTATCCTCACTGGGCGATATCGATCGGCGTATGCGCTTTAGACCCGCGCGAACAACCCACAAGGTTCGGGTGGATGGCCTGGCCGCACAGCCCGGCCACCTGATGATCAAAGGCGGCGCTGTGCCTCCCATCGATCTGGCGGACGTGGCCGCTGTGCAGGTGTTAGCCCCGGTCAATATTCCTGCCCAGGCTTGGTTGTTGTTAGAAGGTGAACGTCCCCGGGATCACCTGTCGAAACTGATCATCCTTGCCTTCTTGCTGGCGTTTGCGACGGTAAACCTCATCGGTTTGCGGCGTTCGTAATCGCCTCACCGGGTTATTTGGGGTCGTCTTTTCCCCCGTGCGCCAGGTAGGCCAGGATGACCTCGTCCAGGCTTTTGTCCGCCACGATCTCGATGGGGGCATTCGGATCCACCGGCCGCGACATTGTTCGTGGGGGGGTGGTCGGCACTGGACCCAGGGGCCTTGCGGGCGGTGAATCGGCGGAACGATGACCGGACAACTGGTGGCTGCCTTCACGAACGACGTAGGGCACCTGGGCGGGACGTCGCGGACGGGGCGGCATCGTGCCGGGGCTTGGGTTTGGCATTGTGCCTCCCACCGTCACGGTCCTCTGCACCGCGACCGGTGTGGGCCGGTTCTGGCTGTCGCCGACGCCCACGCTTCTTTGCACCGATACGCCCGAAGCTGGGGTGCCCAGGGGACTTGATGGACGCGTCGGCAACTTTCGGCGCGGCGGGGGAATCACCACCACGGGCGGGGTGATGCTGCGGATCGGGGCTGCCACAGGGCGTGGAATCGGGGTTTTTTCAAATGGCCGTTCGGGGCCGGTGGGGCGTTTGCGGTAGATCCCGGGCCCTCCTGGATCCACTGGGGCCGGAAGCGATTCGGGTAAAGTTTCGTAAATCGACGGCAAGGGGCCGCTGATCTCTGCCTCAACCACAAGCAGGGCTTCGGCCTCCAGGATGGGGATGCCCAAGGGGTTGGAACTAAACGGTGCCGTGTCAGGTGCGTCGTTCAGGGCCGTGACCCTGGCCGTCGAATTGGCGTCGCCGGCGTGGATGGACACGGGGGGCGCGGCAGGCGGGTCCAGCGCATCTAGATCCAGCGCCCTATGTGCGGTCGCCTGGGCCTCGACCACGGGTTCAAGGAATTCCCCCCGGGCGCCAAAAAACGCCGAAATACGCACGTCGTGAACGGCGCCCTTCAATTCCTTGAGCAACGCCTTGTGTTGCCCCTGCATCAACGTGCGGACCAGTTCGTCAGGCGACGTGGCGTCATACACATGACGCTTGGAGGCCAGGATGGTTCCCTCGAAGAACAAGTGCGTGAAAAGATGTGGGTTCGCAGGGCCCGAATCTTCCGTCTGGATATGGAAGATCCGGCCGCGATATTTCACGTTGTGGTTGTAGCCGAGCAGTGGGCTGCGGTTCGGCTTGGCCATTGCTGCGACAGTATAACCTTGTTTTGCTTGCCCCTGTGCTACGCTTCTCATTAAAGGAACTTCCTTCGTGGTCAGCGTGACAGCACGTAAGATTCGAGAAACCGGTCGGGAGCGTCCAGCCCCCGCGTCAAGCCGTGCGTATACGGGTTATCTCATCTCCTACCCGACGATTGGACGCGGCATGGTGATCTTCCGCGATCCTAACGGGCACCGCATGGTCACCACCCCCGTTCGGCGCGTTTTGGGCGAATTTGGTTCGGAAGAAGTTTATGTCGAAACCGAAAACTCGGTCTACCGATTGACGTTTCGCAGCAGCCCCCGGCTGGCCCTTCGTGCTGCGGCCAGCGGCAGGTAGGACCCCGGTGTTACGACAGGCCCTGATTCTGGCGGCGGGGCGGGGCCTTCCCGTCGGGGATCCAGAAGTCCCCAACTGTTTGGCCGTGGTTGGTGGGACGACCCTGCTGCACCGCGCTTTGCGGGTCCTGCGGCAGGCCGGGGTACGTCGGGTGGGCGTGGTCGTGGGTTTCCGTTCGGATCTTGTGCGCCAGCACCTTGATGACTTGCGGCGTCAGGATGCCGATATTCCGGGCGAGATAGCCTTCTTCGGGAACCCGCAGTGGCAGCAACCCAATGGTTTGTCGGTGCTGGCGGCGCGGACTTTTGTTAGCGAGCCCACCCTGCTGTTGATGGCCGACCAGATCGCGGCGCCGGGACTTTTGGGGCGATTTGTCCGCTGCAAACCCAAGCCCGACGTGACGGTCATCGCCGTGGATCGGGCGCTGGGCCGGGTGTTCGACATTGACGACGCGACCAAGGTCCAGATTCAAGACGGTCAGGAATCCGTTATCGCCATCAGCAAATCGTTAACCAAATACCAGGCGGTTAGCGTAGGCCTGTTTGTCATGTCCCCTTCGCTTGTCGATGTCATGGCGGGTATGACGGCCCCATCATTGACCGATGGCGTGGCCGAGGCCGCCCGGCGGGGTCTGGTCGAATCCGTCGATGTGCAAGAGGCCTTGTGGCAAGACGTGGATTCGGCGCAGATGAGGCTTCACGCGGAATGGTTGGTGCGGGCCTATGGGGACGATCTGGAACAACCGGCTGTGCGGGGCGATGCCAGCGGATCGTCAGCCACGGACGCGCTGGCGTTGATCGAACGGTTACTGGGGGAAAAGGACGCGCCCCGGTACACCCTGTTGAACCCGGGGCCGGTCATGACCTCAGCGCGGGTCAAGGCTGCCTTGGTTCACCACGACGTCTGCCACCGTGACGAAGATTACACCGGGGTGGTGCGGCGGCTGACAGATAAGCTACGACCGATTTTCGGGGGCAGCCCCGCGCATGAAATCCTGCTCGTCACAGGCTCGGGTACCTCGGCGATGGAGGCCACCCTCGCGTCCGTGGTGCCTGCGGGTCGAGCGGTGCTCACAATAGAAAACGGTGCGTTCGGGGAACGGTTGGGGGAAATCGCCGCGGTCCATGGGTTGGGTCCGCACAGGTTGCGGTAGCCCTGGGGGCAAATCCCTGAACCCGCCGCCGTCGAGGCGATGCTAGATGCCCATCCCGATATCGCAGCCTTGGCTGTGATTCACCATGAAACATCGGTAGGGATTTTGAATCCGGTGGGGGCCTTAGGTCGAATGTGCCAGGCCCGGGGCGTCTTGCTGCTGGTCGACGCCGTATCGTCCTTAGGGGCCGAGGATCTGGATGTTGTCAGGGACGGTATCGACGTTTGTTTTTCATCTTCGAACAAATGCCTGCATGGGGTCGCCGGGGTTGCGTTCCTGTGTGTTGCGCCAGGGGTCTGGGATCATGTGGCGCAGGTATCGCCGCGCGGCTACTACCTGGATCTGCGGCGTTACCGTCGGGCGATGCAGGATCTGGGGCAGACGCCGTTCACCCCGGCTGTATCGACGTTTTTTGCGCTTGAGACCGCCCTCGACGAACTGGCCGAACAGGGGGGTGCGGTGGCCCGCCGGGACACCTACCGTCGGCGGCGTCTGCGAATCAGGCGGGTGTTGGCAGATCTGGGGTTTCATTCTTTCACCAACACGGGACGTGAATCGTCCAGCATTTCGACCATGAGGGTTCCGTCATTCCTGGACCCATCAGGGCTTTATGATCAGATGAAGGAACGTGGCTTCGTCATCTACAAAGCCAAAGGCGTCCTTGCACCCGATCACATCCAGGTCGCCAATATGGGCGAAGTGTCGGACGCGGATATTGATTCGTTTCTGCAGGCGATAACGGCCGTGGTGCAATCAGCCCGCGCGCGGACGACCGAAGGCGCGCCCCGTCTCAAATCTGTCTGAAAACGCCATGCGCGCTGCCTCGCATGGAAAGACTGGAGCTACAATTTCGGGACGTCGGGCGGGCGGACTGCAGGGCTATGTCAGGGCTGACAACGGCCAGGAGGGGCCCGCAATTGATCGCATCGGGAAAGAAACCGCTGCAGGAAAATGGTCTTCGACTTGCTTTCACTGCGAAAAAAAAGAGTACGATGGGTGCAGCGTAAAACCGTTCAGCATTGGCGCACCCTCCGATGCGTCTGGCGCCGTGCAATGATGCAAAAAATTCATACAATTACTATCCATGGATTCAAGAGCATCCGTGCGATCGACGAACTGAAACTGGGCGCCATCAATGTCGTGATCGGAGCGAACGGATCCGGAAAATCTAACTTCATAGGCGTATTTTCCTTCCTGCGCGCTATCAGCTTAGGTGGTCTCCAGGAATACGTAGCAAAAGCGGGTGGGGCCGAAAAAGTCGCCTTTTTTGGTTCGAAGGTGACGCCTGAAATATTGATTGATGTCGCCTTCGACGAACAGGTCAATGGGTATGCTGTTGCCCTCCTTTGCACCGATGCCGATGACCTCGTACCAATCCGCGAGGTCGTCCGTTTTTGGGACAAGACAAAGTACCCGGACCCCTGGAGTAAGCTTTTGCAGCGTCAGGGAAAGGAGGCTGGGATCAGCAGCGGCGCTGAAGGGGGGACGGTTGCATTGCGTGTAAAGGCGCACCTCGGCGCGTGGCGCCTTTTTCATTTTCACGACACGAGCTCAACATCGCCAATGAAGAAAATCGTCGATGTCGATGATAACCATTTTCTTCGTCGCGACGCATCTAATCTCGCCGCGTTCCTTTACCTCCTTCGCGAAACCCATCGAGAATCTTACGATTTGATTCAGAGAACGGTTCAGCTCGTGGCGCCGTTTTTTGACGAATTCCAACTAGAACCGCAACAACTGAACCCGAACAAGATTCGCCTCGAATGGCGACACAAGAACTCCGATACGTATTTCGACGCATCATCGCTTTCAGACGGCACCCTGCGCTTCATTGCATTGGCCACGCTTTTTCTGCAACCGATGGAATTTCGCCCTTCGGCTATTTTGGTGGACGAGCCCGAACTCGGGTTGCACCCCTATGCGATCGCAATCCTTGCGGCTCTTGTAAAACAGTCATCCAGCGCGACGCAGGTGATCCTGTCTACCCAATCCCCCATCTTGCTTGATCATTTCCAGCCCGAGGATGTCCTGATTGCCGAGCGTGTTGACGGCGGGACCCAGCTTCAGAGGGTAGACGGTAACCGACTTTCCGAATGGTTGACTGAATACGGTCTCGGTCAGTTGTGGGAAAAAAACGAGCTGGGTGGTCGCCCGGGCGGGAAGTGACGGGTGCCAAGACTGCTCGTTCATGTCGAGGGTGAATCTGAAGAAACTTTCGTCAACACGATCCTTTCGCCGCATCTTCAACGTTTTGGTTTTACCGACGTCAGTGCCCGCCTAATGGGCAACTCACGTCAGCGAGACAAACGGGGGGGAGTCAAGGCTTGGAGTGCCGTTCGTGGCGATATTATCAAGCACCTCAAGGGGGACTCGGGTTGTGCTGCCACAATGATGGTCGACTACTACGGTTTGCCAAAGTCGGGTGGGAGGGAGTGGCCAGGCCGACAGGTTGCCCCTAACTCGTCCATGGCGGATCGCCCACTTGAGGTCGAAAAAGCAATGCTGAACGACATCGCCCGCGAGATGGGGGCCGGATTCGATCCTATGCGTTTCGTCCCATTTGTAATGATGCACGAATTTGAAGCGCTTCTTTTCAGCGACTGCGCGAACTTTGCCCACGCTATCGCGCGGCCTGATCTGGCCACAAGTTTTCAGTGTATTCGGGATGAATTTCTGACACCCGAAGCGATCAATGATTCTCCCGAAACTGCGCCGTCCAAGCGGATAGCCAAACTGATGCCCAACTATCAGAAACCGCTGATGGGAACGTTGGCGTTACTCGCAATCCCCCTCGACACCGTTCGTAGGGAATGCCCTCACTTTGGGGAATGGCTGGGGCGTCTGGAAGCGATCCAGCGAAGGAGACCGGTGCCATGATCGTTCGCATATTTGTCGGTCGTGGCACGACCTGCTAACCGCTGCCAGCTTTCAGCCTCGCTGGCAGCGTTGCGCGCGCCTGGGCCTTAGCCGTTAGCGCGGGCGAAGGTCTTCATGAAATCAGACAGGGCCTGACAGGCCTCGCGAGGGACCGCGTTGTAGATCGACGCGCGGATACCACCGACCGATCGGTAACCTTTTAGCGACACCATGTTTTGCGCGGCGGCTTCTTTGACGAATTTGTCGTCCAGTTCAGGCGTCGGCAATTTGAAAGTGACGTTCATGTGGCTGCGCACCGTCTTGTCGCTGATGGTTCCCTTGTAGAACCCCCCCGATCCGTCGACGGCGTCGTACAGCAGTGCAGCTTTTTCGGCGTTGATTTTTTCCATGACAGCCAGACCGCCCAAACGATCCAGCCAGCGGAAGGTTTCCAGGAGGAAATAGATCCCGAAGGTGGGCGGTGTGTTCAGGCAGCTTTTTGCCTCGGCCTGGGCCTTGAAGCTGAATATTTTCGGGACGGATTTGGCAATGCGTTCGTATAGATCCTTACGCACCAAAGTCAGCACCACGCCTGCGGGCCCCAGGTTCTTCTGCGCCCCTGCGTACACCACAGCACAACGTTTGATCGGGTGGGGCCGCGCCATCATTTCGGACGATGCATCGACCACCAGATTTGCGTGCTCGGGCCACAGGGGCATGCGGTGCCCGTGTACGGTCTCGTTCGAACAGACGTGCAGATAGGACGCCGCAGGGTCAGCCGTCCACCCGGTGGGCGGACCGTCAAATCCTGTTGCTTCGCTTGATGCAATGACCCGAATCTTGTCGCCGTGGGCCGCCTTGGCCGCTTCCGCCGATTTTTTCGACCATTCGCCGCTGACCACATAGTCCGCCGGGCCGGTCAGGATGTTCATCGGGATGACGTTAAATAGCTGCGTGGCGCCGCCCTGTAGGAACAGCACGTCGTGGGTGTCGGGCACTTCCAGCAGTTTTTTGACCAAGGTGATGGCTTCATCAATGACGCCATCGAATTCTTTGCCCCGGTGGCTGCATTCGGCGATGCCAAACCCTTTGCCCTGGAAATCCACCAGGGACTTGGCTGCGGCCTCCAGGGCCTCTAAAGGAAGGGCGCCAGGACCGGCGCTGAAATTGAACGCTCGTTTCATATCAATTGACTCCGTTTCGCAAGGTGCGAAACCATAGTCCAACCAGCCCGAAAAAGGGAGCCTCAGAACCGCTGGGTGGGCAGGGTGGGCCTGGCACGGCGCAGAACCTGCCGTCCGACCCCCCACATCAGATGAAGTTCACCCGAACGCGCCTCCCCCTGGTACACATCCAACCGCCTTTGCCCATTGTCGCACGGGCCCCCCTCCAGGATTTCAAACCCGCGTTCGTGCACTGCAATATGGTTGCCGCGTACCTCGCCCGTCACCTGGTATCGGGTCACCACGCGAAAGTCCATGGAATTGCTGCAACGAAATGCGTGACCGTCGGTGGAAATCTGTCGAACCACGCGGTCGTAATAACCCAGCAGCCGTGATCCTTGTTGCACCAGGTGCCATTCCTCTCGTTCCACCTGTTCATCCCCTGTCGTCGCGGTTCCGCGGTGCTCCCAGGTCCAGATCCCCTGGATGTCCGCAGGGGCCGCCTCGGTCATCCTTCCCGCGTCGGGGAAAACGAGTTCGCCGGAAGCTTTCCATGAGGCATCGACACGTTCTAACGCCATGACATCCGCCGTTTGCCCCGGCGGCCGCCGAAACAGCATGATCGGCGCCCCTTCATTCAACATGACCAGCGCCTCACCCCGGGGCTCGGCCCGCAGCCGGGCGGGCGTGCGAAATCCGGGACGACAGGGCCCTTTGACCAGGGCGGGCCTGGTTTCCTCCAGCTCGACCGCCCCGTCTCGCGACAGGCCCGTCACTTCGAAGCGAAGCAAGGTTTGGAACCGCGGGGTTCCGCTGCAAAGATACGGGCGACCGTCGCCCGACACCATGGTCAACTCGATCACATAGAATCCCTTGACCTGGTCCCCCACCTGCGTCAGGCGCCAGGCCTGCCGTTCCAGGCGTGTATCGCCGGGGCCCCCTTCGGTGGCGCCCACGACCTCCCTTCCGAACCCTTCCCAGATACCCTGAACGCTGACCACTGGCTTTTCACCTGACCCGCGGATCGGCTTGCTGGTCGCGCACCCGAAATTGCCCCCCACCGCGACCGCCAGAGCGGCCGACCCCGCAATCCACTGGAAAACAAGCGCGCGCTTCACGGTAGCCCTTCTTAATTGTAACCATCGACAGAAACGCCAACCACCTTCATTCTGTGATGCGCCCCAGCGCGGCGGTGGTTCGCTCCCACTCCGCCATAGTGCGTGCCAGACGTGTGTCTAGGTCGCGCTCTTTTTCCGCGAGTTCATGCAACTTGTGCCAGTCCCCCCCGTGTTCCGTGCCCAATTCACTGCGCACAGCACCAAGCGCTGCCTCGGTTTTGGCCACTTCGGCCTCCAATTCAGCGACGCGACGCTCCAGTCGACGTTTTTCGCGGTCCTGATCTTTGGTCCGCGTGCGTGGTTCGTCGGGGATTTTCGCGGGTCCTGGCGCAGGGCGTGGGGTGGCCGTCGGTTGTTTTCGCGCGGCGCTGTCTTGGCGGGCCCGCCAGTCGGAATAGTTGCCGCTGTGAAATTCGACCCCGGCGCCGTCCAGGACCAGGATTCGTTGGCAAACGCGGTCCAAAAAATAACGGTCGTGACTGACCACCAACAGGGATCCTTCGTAGGCAGCAAGCGCCTCTTCCAGCACCTCGCGCGCCGGAATGTCTAGATGGTTTGTCGGTTCGTCCAGTGCCAACAGATTGCGCGGAAACAGCATCATTTTTGCCATAGACAGGCGGCTGCGTTCGCCGCCCGATAGCCCCTTGACCACGCGAAACGGGTCGTCACCGAAGAAACGAAATTTTGCCAGATACGCCCGCACCCCATCGGGCGACAGGTCGGCGCGGATCGACCGAATTTCGTCCACCAGCGTTCGGCTGTCATCCAGGCTGGACAGTTTTTGATCGTAGTACCCGATGCGAACGCCGCTTCCGACTGACACTTCGCCCGAAATCGGTGCCAGTTCGCCCACCAGGGTTTTCAGCAAGGTCGATTTTCCGCAGCCATTGGGGCCCACAATGCCCACGCGGTCTCCCCGATAGATGTTGATTTCAACGTCCTTCAAAATGGGCCGATCCGCGTACCCCACTGACAGCCGCGGCGCCCGGATGGCTTCCTTGCTGCCCAGTTCGTCGCCGGTTGAAAAACTCAGAGATATTCGTCCCGCCAATTCCCAGTGATCCTCGGGACGTTCTAAACGGTCCAGCTTTTCCAACAATTTTCTGCGGCTTTGTGCCTGTTTGGACTTCTGCCCCGCGATGTTGCGCCTGATGAAATCTTCGGTCTTGTCGACCTGTTCGTTCTGCCGTTCGAACGCGATCCGCGCCCGTTCCAGGCGGTCCGCCCTCTCGGTGACATATTTCTTGTAGCCGAACGGGTAACGCACAAACTTGCCCCCTTCGACCTCGACCATTTCGCGGCAGGTCCGTTCGATAAACGTCCGATCGTGCGATACCAGCACAAACGCACCCTCGTATTCAGACAGGTAGGCCTCCAGTCGTTCGATGGCCGCAAGATCCAGATGGTTTGTTGGTTCATCCAGCAGCAAAAGGTCCGGCTTGCGCACCAGCGCCTTGGCCAAATCCAGCCGCCCCCTTTCCCCCCCCGACAGGGTCGCTACGGGACGGGAGAGGTCGGTTTCGGCGAAACCAACATCCAAAATCAGACGTTTCACGCGGGTTTCTAGGTCATATCCGCCCCCGCGTGCGTATCGTTCCTGTAGCTCGCCATATCGCAGCAGTTCAGCCTCGCTGGCATCGCCAAGCCCCTGCTCTGCGCGCGCCAGATCCTCGCGCACGATCTCCAGCTCGCGGAAAGGCTCCATCAGCGCCTCAATGACCGATCCGCCGTCGGCGGACTGCTGCGACTGACGCAGGTACACGACGCTGGCCTTCCCCAGCATCCGCACGTCCCCCGCATCCGGTGTAATTTCCCCCGCCAGTAACCGCAAGGCCGTTGATTTTCCCGTACCGTTGGGTCCCAACAGGGCTAGCCGGTCCCCTGGCCGAACCAGCAGCGAGGCTCCGGTTAGGATTGGGTTCCCAGGAAATCCAAAATGAACGTCTGAATATTGTGCCAGCGACATCGAGTTGCGTCTTCTTTACCACCTCGGAAATCCGGTTGGCGCCGCCCGCAACCTGTACTAGAACATCCGCCGTTTCGACCGACCCCGTGGGACCACAAAAAGGAAGATATACAGCATGGCCGATTCCATTCGCGTTCTGGTTGCCGACGAAATGTCCGCTGCGGCTGTCAAAATCATGTCCGAAGCGGGGCTTGTCGTTGACGTAAAGACGGGCCTTCCCCCGGCCGAACTAGGGGCGATCATTGGTCAGTACCAGGGGTTGGCCGTTCGTTCGGCCACGAAGGTCACCGAGGACATTTTGTCCAAGGCCACCAGCCTCAAGATCGTGGGGCGTGCAGGCGTCGGTGTCGACAACATCGACCTGAAGGCCGCGACCGCCAAGAAGGTGTTGGTCATCAACACGCCGGCTGGCAACGCGATCGCCGCTGGCGAATTGGCGATTGCCTATATTTTTGCCTTGGCGCGCAAGATCCCCCAGTCGACCGCCAGCATGAAAAAGGGCGAATGGGAGAAAAAGAAATTCATGGGCGTCGAAGTGACCGGAAAGACCCTGGGGGTTGTCGGTTTTGGCAACATCGGGCGTCAGGTTGCCGAACGCGCCGTCGGGATCAGGATGAAGGTGTTGGCCTTTGACCCCATGGTCAAATCCGATGCTGTTGCACCGGCCGGCGTGGCGTTTGCGTCCTTCGACGATGTCGTGGCGAAATCCGATTTCATCACGATGCACCTGCCGCTTACGCCCGAAACAAGAAATCTGTTCGGCACGGCGAGTCTTGCAAAGATGAAGAAGGGCTCCTTCCTAATCAATTGCGCCCGCGGCGGTGTTGTCGACGAAACCGCCCTTTACGAAGCGCTGAAGTCTGGCCATCTGGGCGGCGCCGCCCTCGACGTGTTTGAAAAAGAACCCTGCGGTCCTTTGCCGCTTTTTGAATTGGACAACGTCCTTTCGTCCCCGCACCTAGGTGCGTCCACCAAGGAAGCCCAGGAAAAGGTGGCCATTGAATTGGCCGAGGTTTTTGTCGATTTTTTCAAGAGCGCCAAGGTTCGCAACGCCGTCAACCAGGTGTGAACCGGCCATTTGATGGGCGATCTTTCCGATCGCCCCGCCTTGTTTCCCCATGAACCAGCGCCCTGTCCTCCGTTTGCCTGCCGGGATGCGAGACTTCGCACCCGAAGCGACAGCCATTCGCCGTCGCATCGCGGACGCGTTGATGGCGGTGTTTGAACGACATGGTTTTGCCCGGGTCATCACACCCGCGTTTGAATACGACGATGTTCTTGCGTTGGGATTGGGCGCGGCTGCCCGGGCGGCCGCCATACGGTTTGTCGAACCCAGTTCAGGCCAGGTGGTCGCCCTTCCCCCTGACATCACGCCTCAGATAGCCCGGTTGGTTGCCACCCGTTTTCGTGACCGTCAGGATCCAATCCGACTTTGTTACGAGGGGACCGTGGTTCGGCTTGAAAAACGCGACCGATCCCAGCGCGAAATCATTCAGGCAGGGATCGAAGTTGCCGGCCTGGCAGGGCCCAGCGCTGATGCCGAGATCATCGCCCTTGGCACAGAAGCACTGGCCGCCGTGGGCTTCGGTGCCGCTGATATCACGATCGATCTGGGGCATTTGGGATTGGCTGCCGAGGTCTTGAATGCACTGGGACTGTCCGAAACTTCCCGAACGGCGGTTCGTGGACGGCTGGCCAAACGTGATGTTGCGGGCCTGGCGGCGTTGCTGTCGGGGTTTCGGATCCCGCGGAACCTTGTGGAATTCACGCTGTCCCTTCCTGGCCTTTCGGGATCGCCCGATGTGATCGACCGGGCCCTACGGACCGCACCTTCAGGGCTACCAGGAATTAGGCGTGCGCTGCTAGATCTGCGCGCTGTCATCCGGGCCTTGGTCCCAAAACGTTTGCCCGCACGCATTCACGTCGATCTTGGCGAAGTGCGGGGGTGGGATTATTACACCGGGGTTCGTGTCCAAGGCTTTGTTCACGGCGCCCCTGATGCGATTTTGGCGGGTGGGCGCTACGACGATCTGTTGGCCCGTTACGGCCGCCCCGCGCCCGCCGTCGGCTTTGCCATAGATGTCGAAGCCACGGCGGCTGCGCTTGAAGCCGCCGTTCCCTTTGTTGCCGCTGCTGTAGTGAATCGATCCAAAAAAACAAAATCCGCGCGTGATCGAGCGTCGCGGACCGCGAGGTAATCATGGCTGTCGCAGTCGTTGTTGGTGCTCAGTGGGGTGATGAAGGCAAGGGCAAGGTGGTGGACCTGTTGACCGAACGTGCCCACGTCGTGGCGCGCTGGGGCGGCGGGGCCAACGCCGGGCACACCCTGGTCGTTGGAGGCAAGAAGTTCGTTACGCATCTGATTCCCTCGGGCGTTCTTCGCGCCGGGCTGACCTGTGTGCTGGGCGAGGGCATGGTTATTGAACCGCGCACGTTGCTGGAGGAGATCCGTACCTTCCGGGCCAGTGGTTTTCTGAAAAACGATAGCGATCTGGTCATAGCGGGGCGCGCCCATGTGACGTTGCCGTACCAGCGGGACATTGATCGTCTGCGGGAAAACCAACCAGGGGCTATCGGCAGCACGAAACGTGGAATCGGACCGACCTATGAAAGTAAGGCCGCGCGCACTGGCATCCGGATCGTTGATTTGTTGCAGATCGATCGGCTGCGGCGCGCGATCGAAAAAAATCATTCCTCGGTCGCTGCGCTGCTTGCCCAACTGGGCGCTGACCCTGTTGATGTTGAATCGTTGACCCGCGAGTTTGCCGCCATGGGCGACGAGATTCGGCCTTTCGTGCGGGACGCTTCGCGTTTTCTGAACGACCAGATCCGGGCCGGGCGAAACGTGCTGCTCGAAGGGGCTCAGGGCGTTTTGCTGGATCTTGATCACGGCACCTACCCGTTCGTCACCTCATCTTCGACCACAGCAGGGGGGGCTTGTGCGGATCTGGGCATCGGGCCCAACCTCATTGGTCCGGTTATTGGAATTGTAAAGGCCTACGCGACCCGCGTGGGCAATGGTCCGTTTCCGACCGAACTGCTTGATGATACGGGAAACCGACTTCGCGAAGTCGGGGCAGAATATGGTTCTACAACGGGCCGCCCGCGGCGCTGTGGCTGGCTGGACATCCCGGCCCTTCGGTTGGCGGCGCGCCTTTCCGGGATCGGGTCGCTCGCTTTGACCAAACTAGACGTGCTGGACGGGTTCCCGACCGTGAAGATGTGCGTGGCCTATCGCCTTCGGGGGCAGCTTTTGGACGAACTTCCCGTTGACGGTGAAGACATCGAAGCGGCAGAGCCTATCTACGAGGAATTGCCAGGCTGGGCCCCCCCGGCCGCGGGTAGCGCCCCCCCGCGAAATGAGTCGGATCTGCCGCCCAATGCGCAGAAATACATCGCCCGCATGAGCGAGCTTTGTGGGCTGCCTTTTGGCTTAATTTCCCTCGGGCCCGACCGCGAGGCTACAATTGTGAAGATCGACCCCTTCACGGGTTGATGACACCGCGCTAACCGCTTGATTTTTATGCTATTCACTTGCCTACGCTGGTTACCAACTATAATCTTCGGCGAGGAATGCTGATTTTTTCGCTGCGCGCCGTGCGAGGGTTACACGCATGAAGATCGTCTGTGAGGCATGTCAGGCGAAGTACTCGATCTCGGACGATAAGGTCCGCGGAAAAGTCTTCAAGATTCGCTGCAAAAAATGCAGTCAGGTCATCGTGGTCAAAGGGACCGGTGACGGCGCAGACGCGGCCGGGGAATTCTCGGGGGCGTCCGTAAGCGGTTCGGCCATGGATGCCGTTTCCGAAGGGGCCGCGTGGCACGTCGTTATTAATGGCGACCAGGTGGGCCCCCTGGCTGACTCTGATGTTCGGACCCGCATGGGGCGCGGGGAACTGTCGTCGGATTCGTTTATCTGGAAAGAAGGCTTTTCGGATTGGGTGAAGATTGCGTCGCTGGGTGAATTTGCCGACATGGTGGCCCCAGCGCCTGCGGCCCCAGCCGCCGCGCCTTATGGCGGCAGTTTTGCATCATCAAACGATGTCGGCGTATCGTTTGCGGCCTCCGCACCAGAACCTGCACCCTATGTGCCTCCTCAGTCTGGCGACCCCTTTGCGGGGTTTGGAGGTGGTGGATTGGCGGCCGCGCCTTCTGCCGATCCCTTTGCGAACAGCGCGGGTGGGATGCCCGATCTATTTTCGGCGCCCATGGGCGCCGGGGACGGCGGCGGTGGCTTCGGTGGCTTCGATGCGGCTTCCTCTAAGCCCAGCAACGGCGCAGGGGCGGCCGCCCTGACCGGTCAGCGGCACGAAAACTCGGTCTTGTTTTCGCTGTCCAATCTTGAATCCCTTGCCAAACCTTCGGCCCCCTCGGCGTCTTCGGCACATCGTCCCGGGGCCTCGCCGTCGCCGATAGGTGATGGATCGGGCCTGATCGACATTCGTGCGATGGCTGCGGTTGTGACCGGTGGCTCTGCCGTGTCGTCCTTTTCTTCTTCGCCCGGTGGGTCTGACCTGCCGTCCTTTTCAGCGCCACAGTTCTCGCCCATCGCCCCCGTCATGTTGCCGGTCGCTCATTCCAGCGGCCCCTCCAAGGCGGTGATTGCGGGCCTCGCGTTGATGGCGATTTTGGTGGTGGGGGCGACGGTCGTGATCGTGAAAGTCATGACGAAACCTGCGCCAGCCCCCGTGGCTGCCTTGCCCATTGCCGTGGCTCCGGCTCCTGTCCCCGTCGCGGCAGCACCAGCACCGGCGCCCGAACCGGTGGTCCCACCGCCTTCGGCCGCTCCCCCAGTAGACGAAAAACTGCCACCCCGAGACGATTCGAAACCGGTTGCCGCTGCGAAGCCTGACAAAGGTGGCGGACGCCCGACCCGTGGAGGCAAGAAGGCCGGGAAACCTGATCCCGCCCCCGTTGCTGCCGCTGCGCCGGCACCGGTCGAGAAACCAGCTCCTGTGAAAACTGAGCCGGAAAAACGGAAGCCGTCTGATTCCATTGATGATTTGCTAGCAGCCGCTTCGGGCGGAACGAAGAAGCCGGCGCCTGCGAAACGCGAGGATGATGAACCGGCCCCGAAGAAAGAAGCACCGGCAGCTAGCGACAAACAGCTAAATTCCCAGGACATTGTGAAAGCCATGACGCCGGTTGTGGGCAAGGCGCGGGACTGTTACGCCCAGTTTAAGGTCCCCGGATTGGCGGAATTGAAGTTGGTCGTGGCGCCAAGCGGGAAAGTTTCGCCGTCGGTAACGGGAAAATTTGCCGGGACTCCGTCCGGGGATTGCGTCGAAAGCGCCGCGAAGAGCGCGAGGTTCCCCGCTTCGTCCGGCGGCACGTTCACCTATCCGGTCGCGCTTCGCTAGGGTGAAGTCACCTAGGGCTTGGTTGGTCGACCTTCAGTCCCAGTTGTCGGCTCGCGGACTCCGGGTTGTGCGGCCGGTGTCTCTGGAGGCCTTGTTAGGCGTGATGGGCGCCCCACCGGCCGTCGGTTTCTCCGTGAGGGGTGGGATTTTGCTGGGGGATGGAGGCCCTGAGTTCTTCGCCTCAGCCGCGGACTTTTTGACAGACGGCATCGCAGATCCACTGGATCGTTTCACCGAACACGTCGTCACCGGGACGGCAGTGGCCTGTCTTGAACCTGCGGGGATTCGTTACCAGTTGCTGTTTCCTTTTCGGAGGCTCGATGACGGAAGGTCCTTCGTTCCATTCCAGCGCCTGGGCGAGGCGGCCGGTCTTCCAGCCCCTGGCCCCCTAGGACTGCAGATCCATCCCTCGTTTGGTCCCTGGTGGGGATATCGAGCCGCCATTGTGGTCGACGAGACCGTCGATGCACCCGCGGCGCTTGCGTCCCCGTGTCTGGATTGTGCCGGTCCCTGTGTGGCCGCGTGCCCCGGATCCGCCGTCCACCAAGACGGGTTCAATGCGATTGCCTGTTTTTCCCACCGGTCGATCGATGAAGGCTGCCAGACCGCCTGTCGCGCCAGATCCGCCTGTCCCGTTGGTGCCGCACAAAGGTACCCGGACGGCCAATTGGCGTATCATATGCGGGCGGCCTTGTTGTTGTCCTGTGGGCGCCGCTGACGCCGCCGGTTCAGCTTCCACGCCGCTAAGCCCGCCGCCCCGAGAAGCCCCGCGCCGGTTAGGACAATGGCTGGCGAGGGGCCACCTGTTCCTGTCTTTGGAGCCATTGGCGGTTCCGAGCGCCCCTCCTTTCTAAATTCGAAATGCGCTCGAAGTGGCCCCGGTTTTTTTAGCCCGGGGGCGGGCCACTTATGCTGGGGCGGCGGTTCTTTTTGCGGTTTAACCCCGTCTTTTTGGCTGTCCCTGAGACGCCAGGCCGTCGAAAGATCAATCGTGATCTCGGTTTCCCCGACCGAAGCCGGATCGGCAAGGGTGACCAGGTCCAGTTGGTGTTCCTTGTCGTCCAGCGCGGCGGTTGTGGCGATTTCGAGCACTAACGGCACAGCGGCGACTGTCCGATTCGCTCCCAAACTCAGTTGCACGTCGCCGGTCCAGGCGATCTTTTGCCCATCGAGCCGAAGGTCAACCATAGCCGCACCCTCCTGCGCCCAGACCCGTTCGGCCTCGCGCTGTTCGCCCTCGTCGATGTGTCCGTTTTGGTCCCGGTCGATCTGCATCCGTCGGGTGCGCGCCGGAACGTCGCCGTAGACTAGGGTCAAGATTACCTCGGCGCGCACGCCCGAGACCAAAACGGATAGGTAGCGATTGACCGCCTGGGGCGCGGTTTCGGGATGACCGTGCGCCGATCCGGTTCCGAACAGAAGCAACGCCGTTAGCAAGATCTTAGAAGTCTTCTTGACCACCTTGCTCACGATACTTACTCTGTACCCCCAATGACCAACGTCGTGAAGGCTCATATTGCGGGCACGGTCTGGAAAATCGAAGTCGCGGTGGGCGACACTGTGACTGAGGGGCAGGTGGTCGTCATCCTGGAATCGATGAAAATGGAAATGCCGGTCGAATCGACCGCAGCGGGCGCTGTGACCAGGATTTTGGTTGAATCCAACCAAGCTGTTGCCGAAGGCGCCGCGCTTGTCGAAATTGGCTAAGGGGTTCACCTGATCGGTGGGCGGTGTGGGGGAAGGGTGGGTGTGCCCCCATCGGGACGGGGCCGGTTCCTGTCCGCGGGGCGTTCGGGGGTCGGCCGCCGGGGGGCTGGCGGGGGGACTCCGTACTCGTCTTTCACTTTTGCGGTCAGTTTTTCCAGCATCGTCTGTTCCCAATGCCGTGGCATTTCGGGAAGGGTCAAAAGCACGCGGGTGGCATCCCGGCCATCGTTGTCTCGGGTTCGCACAAGCTCAATCGACCCCCGATAGACCCGCTGGCCCTCGTGCAATTCGAACATGATGTACCCGGCTTCTTCGTCACGTTCCTTCATCGTGTATCCACGATCAAGGCGTACAAAACGGATGGTGGTGGGCCACACGTCCGATAGGGCGTAAGGAAGCACGCCATCAACCCTGGCCACAGCGGCCGGCCCCGCTGACATGGCGATCAGGACCAATCCCACGAGGCCAAA
>JAYUUT010000134.1:0-10175 GCA_043754455.1 Myxococcales bacterium | reverse complement strand
CGCGCATCGAATGTTCATATCGCGTTCTCCTGTCCTGACCGCAAATCCGTGGACGAATTCTTTGATGCCGCTTTGCGTGCCGGCGGGCTGAGCCACGGCGCGCCAGGGATTCGAAGCGACTACCACGCCAACTACTACGCCGCGTTCGTCATCGATCCTAGCGGCAACAACATCGAAGCCGTCTGTCTTGGCGAGTAGAAAACGGCGGTAACGACGCACGAACCCAAGCGGGTTTTAACCCACACGGACGTATCGACGGGTCGTCCGCGGGATTGTCCGTGCTGCCATGTCCGTGCGCGAGCGGACCGTTGCTAAGCTGCCGCAACGGTTACCTTTGCTGGTTTCCGCTGCGCATGGCATCCTGCGCATCCCCATGGCTGAGTTCCAAAACACCCCCGGGTACGGCGACGTGCCCCCCGATCTAGGCGGCCCCGCAAACGGTTCCCAGGGGGTCACGCACCCGGTCGAGGTGGACGTTGATCGCGACGTCGAGGCCGCCCGCGAACTGGCCGAAGTGCGGCGCCTCCTGACCGCCGAAATCGGCAAACGCATCGTCGGACAGGACGACGTGATCGAACACCTGCTTATCGCCCTGTTTGCCCGCGGGCATTGTTTGTTTGTTGGCGTCCCCGGACTTGCCAAAACCCTGTTGATACAGACCCTGGCGGATGTATTGGACCTGTCGTTCGGGCGGATCCAGTTCACGCCGGATCTGATGCCATCGGACATCACCGGATCGGACATCCTGGAAGAAGATCGGGCGACCGGACGGCGGGTGTTCCGGTTCATTAAGGGGCCCTTGTTCGCCAACGTCGTTCTGGCTGATGAAGTCAACCGCACCCCGCCCAAAACCCAGGCGGCCCTGCTTCAGGCCATGCAGGAACAACGCGTGTCTGCAGGCGGGAACACCTATGATTTGCCCGCCCCGTTCTTGGTCTTCGCCACCCAGAACCCTATTGAACAAGAAGGCACCTACCCACTTCCCGAGGCGCAGTTGGATAGGTTCATGTTCCAAGTTGACGTGGGGTACCCGTCCGAAGACGAAGAAATCCGAATTGTCAGCCAAACCACGGCCGCGTACCGCCCGTCCTTGCGGCGTGTGCTTTCGCCCGCTCGGATTTTAGAACTGCAAAACTTGGTCCTGCGGGTCCCGGTGGCAGATCACGTTCTTCGCCACGCGGTGGCCCTGTGCCGCGCGACCCGCCCGTACAAACCTGGCCTTCCCGGCGGGGCCGACGTCAAGGGCGCCGAACTCGAATTGGTGAAAAAATACGTGTCCTGGGGCGCGGGCCCACGGGCATCGCAATACCTGGTCCTGGCGTCCAAGGCCCGGGCTCTGCTGTACGGGCGATATGCTGTCAGTCTGGACGACGTACGGGCGCTGGCGCCATCGGTGCTTCGCCACCGCGTGGTTGCCAATTTCCACGCCGAGGCCGACGGCATTTCCGCGCGCAACATCGTCGAACACGTCGTCGATGGCATCCGCCCCGTCTGATTCCGCGGCCGGTCGGTCAGTCGCGATGGATCCCGTCGCGCTGTCGGGCCTGTCGAACCTGGCGTTGCGCGCGCGGGTCATCGTGGAAGGCGCGTTCGCGGGCATGCACCGCAACCTTCACGCGGGCTCGTCGATGGAATTTACCGAACACAAAGAATATGCGCCCGGCGACGAAATCCGCCGCATTGACTGGAAGGCGGTAGGCCGCGCCGACCGCTACTACGTCAAACGTTTCGAAGACGAGACGGAAATGCGCACGTTCCTGCTGGTCGATGCCTCCGCGTCGATGGGGTACGGACGGCTGGGTGTTTCCAAACTAACCTACGCGGGGTATCTGGCAGGTGCGCTCGGTTATCTTTTGGGCCAGCAAGGGGACCCCGCCGGGCTGTTGCTCTTCGACGAAGCCCCCCGCCATTACCTGCCGCCTTCGACCCGATCGGGACAAGTGCGGGAAATTTTTCGCCAGCTTGAATCGGCGACAGCCACAGGCCGCACACAGGCGGATCGGGCGTTGGCTCACATGGGAGATCTGGCCGAACGGCGCAGCGTGATTCTGGTCTTTTCGGATCTTCTGGACGCAGACGCGGCCGAAACAAAAGTTGCGGCCGGCACCCGAGGACCGACGGCGGAACGTTTGGCCAATCTGGCGGCCCGGGGACACGACGTCGTGCTGTTTCATCTACTAGATCCGGACGAAGTGGCACTGCCCTTCGACGATCTGGTGCATTTCGAAGGTCTGGAACCGGGTGACACCCGAACGTTGTTGGCAGAACCCGCCGAACTGCGCGAGGCCTTCGGTCGCGAATCCGAAGCGTTTCGAACCCGCTGGCGGGAACGCTGCCTCGAAGCGGGGGTCGAATATCGATTTGTTTCAACCGACACGCCCCCCGCTGATGTCCTGCGTGCCTTCCTGACCGGGCGCCAGCGCGGAGCGAAACGGCGTTCATGAGTTTCCTCGCGCCTTCATTGTTGCTGGGACTGGTCGCCGCCGCCTTACCCTGGTTGATCCATTTGATAGGCAAACGCCGCGCCACGCCGGTTCGGTTCGCGGCCATGGAATTGCTGATGCGTTCGGAACGACGAATTTCGGCACGACGGCGGCTGCGGGAAATTCTGTTGCTGTTGGCCCGAACCGCGATTGCGGCGGCCCTGCCGCTGGCCTTCGCGCGGCCATTTACCGAACTGCCATCTGATCTGCCCCAGGCCAACCTGGGGTCACAAAGCGCGGTGATCCTGCTGGACGATTCGGCCAGTATGCAGCGCAAAAACCGGGGCCAGACCTTGTTCGATCGCGCGCGCGATCAGGCCCGCAACCTGATCCGACAACTGCCCGGCGATGCCGAACTGGCCTTGGTTGTTGCGTCCACCGGCAGTGAACCGCGCGTGGGCGAACTGACCGGGGAAAAAGGCCGTGTGCTGGAAAGACTGGAATCCACCACGCCTAGTTGGCGCACAGCGGACTTCGGCCAGGCGCTGCGGCGCTCAGCCCTAATTCTGACGGCGGCACAAAAAACCGAACGGCGCATCTTCGTGCTGACCGATCAACAGGCCGCGGGCTGGCCCGACACGCCCCCCCTGTCAGAAGAGGGTGCCCCCGAAGTGGTCTTTCTGGACATCAGTGCCGGTGAGTCCTGGAAAAACCGCGCCGTTGTTGCCCTGACCGCCGAACCGGCCCCCGAAACCGGAATGGGTGGCATGGTCATTGAGGCCGAAATCGCTGATTTTTCGGGCCTAGCCACCGCAGGGCTGGGTGTCACCCTGCGTGTGGATGGTGCCACCATCACCAAAGGGTTTATCGAATTGCCCGCCGGGGGCCGCACCCGAAAGAAGTTCCTACACGCGGATCCGGGGTCAGGGGGCGTCCATGACATTGAGGTTTCGATTGATGGCGGGGATGACTTCCCCGCGGACGACCGAAGGTTCACCCGGGTCGCCCTGGCGCGGGCCCTGCGCCTCCTGGTTATTAACGGCGACGCCCGGACCGCCGTTCGGGAGGACGAGGTGTTCTTCTTAGAACGCGCCCTTTTGGCCGGAGATCGCACGACATCGATCGTCACCGTGTTGCCTGATGATGTCGCGGCCGATCGATTTGCCCAGTACAACGCCGTCTTCCTGGCCAATGTGGGCCGCCCCAGCGCGGAACTAAGCACCGCGCTCATCAAATACGTGGATGGCGGCGGCGGGCTTTTTTTATCAGTGGGAGGCCGCGTCGATCCCGAATGGTGGAATCAACGCCTGGGCAAGATCCTGCCACAACCGTTGTCTGGATTTACGCGCACCGCTGCGACGCTGCCCGGGGCGACAGCCAGCGAATCCGTTGACACCCACCCTGCCGAACGCCTGGCGCCCCTTGACCGGCGGCACCCCTTGCTGGCCGATTTCCCCGCTGATGGTCAGGGGTTGGCGTCCGCGCGGTTCTTCAAATATCTGCTGATGGAGCCGGTTTCCGACGGCAGCGGGGCGACCGTCATTCTTCAGTACGCCAACGGCGCCCCGGCCCTGGTCGAACGCCCGTTCGGCAAGGGCCGCGTGATGTTCTTGTCCACGACCGTTGATCGCGAATGGACCGATCTGCCGATTCAACCAGGTTTTTTGCCCCTGGTACACGAAGCCGCACGACGCCTGGCCGGAACCGCCGTTGGCGGGGGGCCCCTATCCCTGACCGTTGGCGATCGTCGAGATCTGGCGTTTGCAAATGACGATCGCCGGCTGGAAGTCATAAAACCAGACGGAAGCGAATGGACCGCCGCCCGTGAACGCGGCAACAGCGCGACGACCGCCACGTTCACCGAAACCGAAGTTCCCGGCAGCTACCGCGTTGCCGCCACGGGGTTCGACCGGCCCGCGCGCCCCAGGCCCGAAGACAGCTTCGTGGTGAACCTAGACAGGAACGAATCCGACCCAGCCCGACTTACCGCCGACAAACGCCCCGACCGGAGCCGCCGCACGGGAAACCGAAGCCCGGCCCCCAAACGACGCGTGGAACTGTGGCATGCCTTAGGGGCTTTGTTGATTGCCGCCGTCCTGGTGGAATCACTACTGACCCTAAAATGGCGACGCCCAACGTTGGTGCGCGAACGCGGATGAACGTGCTTGTCGACCTTCGCCTCGATCGCTAAAGTGCAGGCATCATGTTCAGACTTGACGGAAAAACTGCCATTGTCACCGGGGGGGGGTCGGGAATTGGGCGGGCCATCAGCGAATGTTTCGCCAAACAAGGCGCCAAGGTTGCCATCCTGGATGTCCAGGATGATGCCGCAGCCGCCACGGTATCGGCGATTGAATCTATCGGGGGCGTTGCGGGGTCCTGGCGTTGCGACATAACCAGCGCGGCCGACCTTGACCGCACGATGAACGAAGTCGAGGCGCGGTTCGGTCCCCTCAATATTCTGGTCAACAACGCCGGGATCGCCCATGTGGGAACCGTCGAAACCACCAGCGAGACAGATTTCGATCGGGTGATGTCGGTCAACGTCAAGGGCGCGTTCCTGTGTTCGCAGGCCGCCATCCGCCGCATGGTCCCCCGGGGGGGGGGCGTTATCCTAAACATGGCGTCGATTGCGTCTCTTATTGGCGTGGCCGATCGATTTGCGTACCAGACCAGCAAGGGCGCCATTTTGGCAATGACGTATTCGCTGGCCATCGACTACATGAAAAAGGGCATCCGCTGCAACTGCATCGCCCCGGCCCGCGTTCACACGCCCTTCGTCGAAGGGTTCGTCAAGAAGACCTACCCGGGACGTGAGGAAGAGATGATGAAGAAGCTGTCCGAGTACCAGCCCATTGGTCGCATGGGACGGCCCGACGAGATCGGGGCTCTGGCGCTGTATCTGTGTTCGGACGAGGCCTCGTTTATCACCGGGGTGTGTTACCCCATCGACGGCGGCGTACTGGTCAGCTAGCCCATGAAACGCGTCGCCATCACCATCGGCCTGCGGCCCGAATGTCTGGGGGAATACAAACGGATTCACATCCGAATCTGGCCCGAAATCGAGGCCGCCATAAAAACCGCTGGCATCACGAACTACAGCATCTTTTTGAACGATAACCAGCTATTTGGGTACTTCGAATATACGGGCCCCGGCGCTGATTTTGAAACCCGCATGAAGGCCCTGGCCGCCGCTCCCCGCATGCGGCAATGGTGGGACCTAACCGAACCCATGCAGATCCCCCGTTCAGATCGACGCCCCGGCGACTGGTGGACTGTCATGGAGGAAGTCTTCCACCAGGATTGATGGTCCCGGTTTCTTTGCGGGGGCGGGTATAGTGGCGGCCATGCGATCGCTCCTGGCTTTGTTGGGCCTGATGATTTTTGCACCGCTTGGCGCGCGGGGTGCCGCAAATGACCCCGGAACGCTGGCGATTGGCAAGGCCGCCCCGGGATTTTCCCTTCGGGGTGTCGATGGAAAAACCTATTCGCTCAAATCATTCGCCAAACACAAAACTCTGGCGATCATTTTCACCTGCAATCACTGTCCGACAGCACAGGCCTACGAAGGCCGTATCAAGGCGATTTACGACGATTTCAGCGGCAAGGGCGTTGCGATTGTCGCCATTTCCCCAAACGACGCCGAAGCTGTGCGCCCGGATGAACTGGGGTACACAGATTTGGGCGACGGCCTCGCAGATATGAAAATCCGGGCCCGGGATCACGGGTTCAAGTTTCCCTACCTATACGGCGGCGGCGAAAACGAACCGGCATCCCGTGCGTATGGGCCCGTGGCGACGCCTCACGCCTTCGTTTTCGATGCCGGTCGAATCCTGCGCTACGCGGGGCGCATCGACGACAATGAACGTGAATCCCTGGTCAAAACCCGTGACCTTCGCGACGCCCTGAATGCGGTGATGGCGGGTAAAACCGTCGCGGTGCCACAGAACAAGGTATTTGGGTGCTCGACCAAATGGTCTGACAAACGCCCCAGCGCGAAGGCCTTTCTGCAAAAAGCCGCAGCAGAGCCGGTTGAATTGGCGCTGGCTGATGAGGCCGCGGTGACCGCGTTGCGAAAAAATGAAAAAATCGTCGGCCAAGATCCGAAGGTGCGGCTTATCAATGTGTGGGCAACGTGGTGCGGTCCCTGTATCACTGAGTTTCCTGATTTCGTTACCACCAACCTGATGTACCGTCATCGCGATTTCGAATTCGTGACCTTGGCGGCGCAGTTTCCCGACGAAAAGGACAAGGTTCATAAGTTTCTGAAGAAACATCACGCTTCGGGTAGGAATCTGATCTTCGATGGCACGGACAAATACAAGCTGATCGAAGCCCTAGATCCGAAATGGGACGGCGCCCTGCCCTACACGCTTCTGGTCGGTGCCGACGGCAAGATTCTGTACCGACAACAGGGCCCCGTGGACATGTTGAAATTGCGCCGCACGATCGTGCCTGTCCTAAATGTCCTGTCCCCTTGGGGTGACTAAGTGGACGCCCCCGCGTCCCCCGAAGAGCGCCGCATCCTGCTGCTGTTGGCGGCGGTGCAGTTCGTGAATGTGGTCGATTTCATGCTGGTGATGCCCCTTGGGCCCGATTTTGCGCGTGAACTGGGCATTCCCACCGCGAATTTGGGCATCGTGGGAGGGGTCTATACGGCTGCCGCCTCGGTTGCGGGCCTGGTGGGTGCCACGTTTTTGGACCGCTTCGATCGCCGCATCGCCCTCATGCTCTGCCTTTTAGGTTTGGGCCTGGGCACCGCAGCAGGGGGCCTTGCGACAGGGCTTCCCAGCATGCTGCTGGCCCGTGCAGTCGCGGGGGCCTTCGGCGGCCCGGCCTCGGCACTAGCGATGTCCATTGTGGCCGATGTTGTCCCCCCCGCCCGCCGGGGACAGGCGATGGGCCGGGTGATGAGTGCGTTTGCCTTCGCGTCCGTCGCAGGCGTTCCCCTGGGACTGCGGTTGGCCACCATGGGGGGCTGGCGATTGCCGTTTTTTGCGATAGCCCTCATGGGCCTTATCGCTGCGGGCGCCACGCGGTGGGTGTTGCCTCCTATGCGGGCCCATATGGACAGGGATGGCAAGTCTGCCAGGACCCTGCGGCTGTTTTTTGCCGACCCCGCGGTTCGCATCGCCCTTATCACGATGGCGGCGCTGATGTTAGGAACCTTCGCCATCGTGCCGAACCTGTCGGCCTACATGCAGTTCAACTGGCACCTGCCCCGCGCACGGCTTGAACTGCTGTATTTTCTCGGTGGCGCGGTGACCCTGGTTGCCATGATTTTGGGGGGCAAGGCGGTCGACCGCCGCGGCCCGCGCGCCGTCGTCCTGGTCGGGACCAGCCTTACCGCTGCGGTGATGATCGTTGCCTTCATCGCGCCACAAACCTGGGTGCCCATGCTGGTCATCATCCCCGTCTTCATGATGTCCAATTCCATTCGGATGGTGGCGTTCGGCGCCGCGTCCAGCAAGGTGGCGCCGCCAGCCGAACGCGCGCGTTTCATGTCTATTCAGGGTTCCGTACAACACCTGGCATCCGCCACAGGCGCGGTCATGTCATCGCTTGTGCTGGCGCAGGGGCCGGGCGGTGCCATCCTGCATATGGATCGACTGGGGTGGGTCGCCCTTATATTGGCCTTGTCGATTCCCTTTTTGGTAGCGTCCCTACAACGTGCGCTGGCCGCGCGGGCTGCCGCCTAGCGCGATGACGAACGCGCGATCTGAAACACGGCAAACAGTAAAGCGACGGCACCCGGCGGGACCAGCAGCACACCCAGCCCCGGATCGCCGCCGTAGAAAATTACGCCACCTAAGAAAAAACCACCTGGTAACAATACGGTCGCCAGGATCAAAGCCGCCGACGCGCTTCTTAGCCGGTCCGCTAATTTGTGAGCGTCCCCTTCCATCAACCGGGGCAAGGACGCGGCAAACACCAGGTTGATCAGCGCCAACAGCGTTCCATGGGCGTGGGCAAGGGTCCACATGAACCGGCGCGTGGTCGACGTTACATCCAGGTAGAACCGCGCCTTGAAACCGTGCAGACCCTCCAGAACAATCCCCAGGGTCAGGAACAGCAGCAGGGCCCACCAGCCAAAACGCAGATGCCTGTCCCCCAATGATGGCGTGGGCGAGGCGGGCTTTTCTGTACGATCTTTGTCCTTCTTCATTCCTTCAGCTCCAGCAGCAGTTCGTGTCGTCGCGAAACCAGGGCAGCAACCATCCGCGTGTCCAGCGATCCATCCCCGCGCATCATCAGCCGACCGGCCAGTTCGACATCATGTAAAGGTTTGCGCAAACGCCCCCACCGAACGATAACCCGGTTGATGGCCCGTTCGATCGCCTCCGGATCGGCAACGTAGTCATAATCTATATCGGCAAACCCAGGCATGGTGCGCAGGGATCGTTCCGCCACCTTCCGAACCGCTGAATACGTGTCCCCTAGGGCCAGTGTCAAATATCCCGACAGCCACGCCGCCTGATCCGTTCCAGGTGATCCCCCCGTTGGCAGGCTGGGCACGGCGCTGGCATCGCGCGCGGGTTTCCATCCCATCGCCCACGCGATAAGCGCCCGCTGGGCCGCGTCCCCCCGCAAGGCATGAACAATGGACCCAGCGACTGTGCGTTCCGCTTCGGTCATGTTTTTGGGTACCGCCTGACCAAACCAATCGCGCAGCCATTCGGCCGTCCACAACATCGTGCGATCCAGGTGGCACAGATTGCAGGCCGTCGGACGCCCGGTGCCGATGGTGGTGGCCACCCGGGGCGTGTCAATGAAATGGCTGCGGGTCGCCTTGAGCAACCCGTAGGTCGTGTACGGCATATGGCAGTTCTGACAAGAGCTGCCGGTGGACGCAGGGGCGTGGTGGGTGTGCGATTCGATACGAGCGGCAATGTTCTTGTGACACCCCAGGCAGGGTTGGTCACCACCAGCATTGCGTGCCAACTGATCGTCGGGATCACTATTGTGCATCGAATGGCAGGTCAGGCAGGTCATCCCACCCTGAATGTGGCAAGGCGATCTTCGCAGGGCGGTCCATTCGCGGCCAATGACCCGCACGATTCCGTCGGGCCAGAAGCGGCTTTCGACATAATGTGGGTCTTCAGACAACACCTGTTGCAACATCGCCTCGCCGGCGGGATCACCGGGCAAGATCGGAGGCTTCACCGTATCAAGTGGCTGCCCCGGACGGTAACCGACCCCTTGCTGTAAAAACGTCTTGGGGTCGGCGATGCCCGACAACCCATGGCACTGACCGCAGGCCTCGGATTGCAGGCGCGGCGACAACCGCGCGGGGTTCACAATCGTGGGATCCCCCTTCCCCGCCAGGGCCACCGCATACCGTCGCAAAGGGTTGGCGTTCGCACGCACATGGTCCTCGGCGGGTCCGTGGCAGGCCTCGCAGGCGATGCCCATTTCTGCGGTGCGCGTGTCCAGGGACAGCCCATCATCTGCTGGTCGCGGCTGGCCGCCCGTCGCATGGCAACGGACGCACTGGGTATTCCAGGTGTCGAACCGAAACGGCAATCGCGGATCAGCCAAAAACGTATCGCGCACCGGAACCCAACGTCTGTCCTGAATCAGGTAAGCGTAGGGCATCAGTTCCAATCGATTGCCGCGCCCGTCAGGGATCCAAAAGACCTGAAGGTGATGCGATCCCGTCATCAGCCCGATTCGATATTCCTTCGCTGGGTTATCAGCATCGGCCAGCGTTCGCATCCAATAGCTGTCGTCGGGCCGTCTTTCCAGTTGGAT
>JAYUUT010000133.1:0-5032 GCA_043754455.1 Myxococcales bacterium | reverse complement strand
TCGCGGACCCTGTTGGGCATGGGGAACAAGATGGGGGTCCCTGTCTTGCTTTGGGTCAGATCCGCCACAGTCCCCGGCTGGGGCATCAATTCCACCCCGCCTATCTGTAGCGAATACAAGCTGGCCCCGGCCCCAGGGGCAACACGGGCGGCGAGGCTGCGGGTCGGATCCTGGGGGTTGTCGTACGCCAGCGCGACGACCTTCACGCCCAAGGTGGGATCGGTCTGAACTGTTGCTGTGAAACGAGGGGCCATCGCGGCCGCGAAGCTAGCCAAAAGAAACGGTAGAGTCATTGGCCGCTATGGTACGCGAGAGGAGGGGGCCGTTGGAAGCGTCAAACCCTGGCATTTCCACTGGGGTGTTAGGAGAAACACATTAACTACCCCACATCCACCGGGTGGGCGACAAACCAGGGCAGCGCTTCGGCCATCAGATCGATCGTCGGATCCAGCTGTTTGCCGATGCCTTCGGTGACAGCAATGGCCAGATTTACAATGGTGAACGTGGGCGCCATTCGTATCTGGTGTTGGCGCAGAATCGCCATCATGTCGGTCAGGACGCGCCCCATTTGCACGTCCCCCATGGAACGACCCCAGTAGCGGGTGACGAACGCGACGATGGCGACACGAAACCCTTCGAAGCGCACGGTGTCCGCCGGGTCAGCCAGCGACATGGCGTACATCAGGCGTGCCATCGCCTCGCCGTCCCGCTGGGCCCAGGCCGCGAAAAACCGTGCGAAAGATTTGCGAGCTTCATCGTCCAGTTCCCCCACCAACCCCAGGTCCACTAAGGCCAGTTTATCGTCCCTGGTGATAAGGATGTTGCCTGGGTGAAGATCGGCGTGAACGAATCCATCTTCGAAGATCATCTTCAGCAACGTGCTCAATCCAATGCGGGCGATCCGGCGCGGATCCGATGTGGTTTTCGTGATCGACAAAATCTTCGTGCCTTCAATAAAGGTCATGCACAGCACGCGAGAACTGGACAGTTCAGGCATGATTTCGGGAAATACGACATCCGTTTGGGCGGCGAAATTGGCCCGGAATCGACGGTTATTGGCGGCTTCCAGCTGAAAATCCAGTTGCGCCAGGACCGCCCGGCCAAATTCGTGGACCATCGCCTCGGGACCAAATACGGCCAGGCCGCGGAACCGCGACAGGATACGTGCGAAGGCGGACATCGCGGCCAGGTCGAACCCGCACAGTTCAATAACATCCGGGCGCCGCACCTTGACCGCCACCACCCGTCCGTCGCGCAGGCGGGCCTTGTGCACCTGCGACACCGACGCTGATGCGATGGGCACCGATGCGAATTCCGCGAAAAGGGCGTGGATCGGACGCCCCAGATCTTCATGGATGGTGCGGGCGACCCAGGCAAACGGAAACGGGCCCACGTCATCCTGTAGATGGGCCAGGGCCCTCGTGATGTAGTCGGGCAACAGGTCGGGGCGTGTCGACATGATTTGGCCGACCTTGATGTACGTCGCGCCCAGCGACCGAAAAAGATCCAGCACCGCCTGCCCAAACCAGGCCCGCCTTCGATCACGACCCCGCCGTGCCACCACCAGAAACATCCACCCTATGAACCAGCGAATGCTGTGCTGTACAACCAGCGCAACGATGGCCAGCGCGCGAATCACCAACCGACCGCGGGGCAGGGCGGCGGGGGCGGGGGGCACAGGGGCGGGCATCGGACCGATTGTAACCTCGGGCCCTGTACGACGCGCGGAATCAGGTTGGTTAACCTAAGGGGCTGGCACCGGGTCATTATCCCTGTGAAAGTTTTTGGCGGTCTGGTCATGTCGATTTTGACGGTTTCCGTAGCGGCAGAGGGCCTTTACATCGTTCAAACCCGCACCCAGGTTGCGGATCTCCGCAGCGAAATGGCCCGGCTTTCCCCTCCTTCCGCCGCGGCTGTTGATGTCGAGGATCGTCGGGGTTTTTTTGAGCCGCGCCGGGACGACCCCATGCAGGCAGGTGGGGCCGGATCTGCTGCGCCCGTTAGGCGTCCGCCGCCGCCTCAATTTGTACCGCCACCGGGGGGCGATGCTGTGGCCCCGGGGGTTGTCCCCCTGCCCGCGGCCATCGCATCGCCTGAAGCCCGCGATCAGATGCGGCAGTTCGTGCGATCCGAACTAGAAGCCGAACGGCAGGAAAAACGCCAGAAAGACGAACAGCAGCGGGAGGAACGGGCCCAGGCGGGACGCGACCAGTTGGCCCAGCGGCTAGGTTTGTCTCCGCAGGACAGCCAGAAATTTTCCCAGCTCCTGGTTAGCCAGCAAGCCGCGCGGCAGGAACTTCGCCAGAAAATCGAGTCGGGACCGGTCGACCGCGCCAAAATTGGGCAGGAATTCGCGGCTTTGCACCAGAAAAATGACGACGAAATGAAGTCGCTCTTGGGTGACGAGAAAATGCAGAAGTACCAGGAGGCCTCGCGACAGAACGGCCGGGGTGGTCCTGGCGGTGGTGGTCCGCCTGATCGTGGTGGCAGACCGTGGGGTGGTGGTCCCCCGCAGGGCCCTGGCCCCGCCACCCCGCCCGCGGCAGCGCCTTGAACGTGCATGCTACCATCCGCGCGCTTTCGGCGCGCCATGGAAAACCTCGAATCTCCCACTGCGACTTACGACGCACTTGAACAGCGTTTGGGGTACAGGTTCTCCGACGTTGCAAATTGTGAATGTGCTCTGACCCACAAGTCCTGGATGAACGAACGTCCTGGCGCGGCTCGTAGGCACAACGAACGCTTCGAATTCCTAGGTGACGCGGTCTTGGCCTTGGTGGTCAGCGACCTGTTGATGAAGCGTTTCCCAGGACAGGAAGAAGGTGAGCTTTCCAAACGGCGGGCCGCGCTGGTCAACGAAGCCGGTCTGGCCCGGGTGGCCGAGGATTTGGGGTTGGGCCAATGGATATTTTTGGGACGGGGGGAAGAACAGGCTCGTGGACGGGCGAAACGTTCGATCCTGGCCAACGCTTTCGAAGCTGTGATCGGCGCCGTCTTCCTAGATGGCGGTTTCGAATCGGCCTACCGGGTTACCGAACGGCTGTTTTCACCGGGTCTAGCGGACGCCGAAGCGGTGGCGGGCCGGGACTTCAAATCCAAATTGCAGGAACTGTCGCAGTCGCGGCTGCAACTGGCCCCGATTTATACTGTCCTGTCGCAGTCGGGCCCCGAACACGACAAGACCTTCGACGTCGCGATTTTTCTGGGTGAAACCGAATATGGCCGCGCCCGGGGAAAATCGAAGAAAGAAGCGCAACAAAACGCAGCGGCATTGGCCATAACGTTACTGGAATCACAATTTGCTGTCTTCGATCCACCGCCCCGGAGCCAGGGCTGATCATGCCGACGGCGACGATTGACCTGCGGTTGATACCCGATCCCGTGCTTGCGGTTTGTCGAACCCTGCGTGGCGCTGGCCACGAAGCCCAGTTGGTCGGCGGTGGCACCCGCGACATCTTGTTGGGGCGCAAACCCAAAGACTTCGACGTCGCGACCAGCGCCCTTCCGCAGGTGGTGATGGGCCTATTTGGAAATCGATTCGCAATTCCCACCGGGCTGCAACACGGCACCGTGACCGTGCTGGCGGCGCCGGATATGCCGGTCGAGGTCACGACCTATCGTGGCGAAGGGGAATACCTGGACGGACGGCGACCTTCATCGGTGCGGTTTGGCGCGACCTTGGCCGAAGATCTAAGCCGGCGGGATTTCACGATGAATGCCATCGCGTTTGATCCGCTGACCGGGACTCTGACAGATCCGTTTGATGGTCAGGGTGATATGGCACGCAAACTGGTGCGGGCCGTTGGCGATCCTATCCTGCGTTTCACTGAAGATGGGCTGCGGCCCATGCGCGCGGTACGCCAGGCGACCCAGTTGGGATTTGCAATCGATGCGCCCACGATGCAGGCGATTCCGTCCACCTTGGATTCATTTCGCAAGGTTGCCGCTGAACGCATCCGCGACGAAATGCTGAAACTGCTGTCTGCGGCACTTCCCGGGCGTGGTTTGAATCTGTTGCGTGACACAGGTTTGTTGGCCGTGGTCGCGCCTGAGCTTCTCGACGGCGTGGGTTGCCATCAGAACCGGTACCATAAGTTCGACGTCTGGGGACACACCCTGGCGACACTGGATGCAGCGGCGGCTGAACCCGCAGGGCCTGGCGACGCGGTGTTGCGGTTGGGGGCGCTGCTGCATGACGTGGCCAAACCGGCCACCCGCCAACCCAAACCTGAGGCTGAAGGGGAATACAGTTTTTGGAAACATGAATTTCTAGGGGCCGAAATGGCGGAAGGGATCTGCGATCGGCTTAGACTGCCCAACGCCGACCGCGCATCGGTGCGCCACCTGGTGCTGCACCATATGTTCTTCTATACAGCCGAATGGACCGACGGGACCATCCGCCGCTTCGCGAACCGCGTCGGCCCCGAACACCTTTCGGCACTGTTGGCGCTGCGCGAGGCTGACGTGGTCGGGCGGGGTTTCGGCGAAGAACGTCACAAGGAAACCCAGGAACTGCGCACCCGGATGGCCGAAGTCGTCTCGGCGGATGCCGCCCTGAAGGTCAAAGATCTGGCCGTCGATGGTCGCGACGTCATGCGGATGTTGGGATCGAATCCTGGCCGTCTTGTCGGGCGGGTGCTGGAATCGCTGCTGGAAAAGGTCCTCGACGACCCAACTTTGAATACCAAGGATGCTCTTTGCGCCTTGATTCCTTCTGTGGCCCAGACAGAACTAACGGCCGCCGCCGCCCCACCACGGCCGGCCCCTGGTTCAGGCGATTGTTGACATGATAACCATTTCGAATCTCGAAAAATCCTACGGACCACGAACGTTGTTTGAAGGCGTCGCCCTGCAACTGAATCAGGGCGCCCGCTACGGCCTTGTGGGGGCCAATGGGTCAGGGAAAAGCACGTTTTTGAAGATTCTGTCGGGCGACGAAGAGGCGTCTGGCGGATCGTTTCGCATAAACAAAGGCGCGCGCCTGGGTGTGTTGCGGCAGGATCGGTTCTTAGACGATGCATCGATCATATTA
>JAYUUT010000132.1:0-8749 GCA_043754455.1 Myxococcales bacterium | reverse complement strand
CTGCCGCCGCAGCCAGCGACGCCATTCCTTGGCGCCAGACCGCACGGCGTTCATCCACAGTGGGAAGCCGGTGAAGCTGGGAAAGACCAACGAGATAGTCCTGAGGGCCGTGCATGGAAACAGTTCTGGAGTTTAGCGCGATGGCGAAAAATGCGCTGCTTTCTCGGAAATGGGGTGGGGTGCCGGCCGTGCTACCGTCGGGAATGGCTTCCTCGTTTCGCCCCTTTGCAATCTGCGTGCTGATGCTGACGGCCTTGGGGGGCGGATCCGCCATCGCCCACCCCTTCGATGCTGAGATCACCGCCTTTGCGCAGCAGGACGCCGTATCCCCTCCAAAACCGGGTGGAATTGTTTTCACCGGCAGCAGCAGCATCCGCCGTTGGACCACGTTGGCCTCGGATTTCCCTGGTCTGCCGGTCGTCAATAGGGGGTTCGGTGGCTCCCAGATCGAGCACGCGGAGGCGTCCGTTGATCGACTGGTTCTGGTTCAGCAGCCGAAGGTGGTGGTTTTCTACGCAGGTGGGAACGATTTGAACGCGGGCAAAGAACCTGCCGTGGTGGTGGCGGATTTGAAACGCTTCGTGGCCGCCGTACACGCTGGATTGCCGCGCGCGCGGATCGCCTACGTTTCCATCGCGGGAAATCCTGCACGGTGGGCGCAGGTGGACAAGGTCAAGCAGGTGAACAGCGCTGTCGCTGCCATGTTTGCGCGAGATAGGCGGCTGACCTTTGTCAACGTCTTCCACGCGATGCTGGGCCCCGACGGCAAACCCCAGCCTGATATCTTCGTTGCCGACAAACTGCACATGAACGAAAAGGGTTACGCCATCTGGGCGAAAATTCTACTGCCTGTGGTCCAGCGTCTGTACCGCGCGCCTACCGGCGTCCGCCATGCCCGTCCTTGAGACTGCCGTGTTCGTCCCGGTCACGGTCGACTGCGAATCGCTGGTGCGAAGAACAGGACATGCTGCCATGGCAGCCGATCGTAACTACGATCCAGCACGAAGCCGTTCGCCGCAAGTTCGCGCAGCACCTGGGCTTTGGACATTTTGTGTTCGCGTTTGATAGGCACCTTGGGATCTTCGGCGCGAAATTCCACTAGCACCACGCGACCGCGCGGGGTCAGCGCCGCCAGCAAATGTTTCAGCATCAAGCCTGGCTCCGACAGCTCGTGGTACACGTCGACCACCAACACAAGGTCGCATACCCGCGCCCCTAGTTTCGGATCCGTCGGCGTGCCCAGGATCGCCGTGACATTGGCGAGCCGTGCTTCCTTCACGCGCGCGGTGAGCAGATCCAGCATCGCGGGTTGAACGTCGACGGCCAGCACGCGTCCCTTCGGTCCGACCAACCGTGCGATGGGCAGCACGTGAAAGCCGCTGCCAGCGCCCAGATCACACACGGTCATGCCGGGCGACAGCGCCAAAGCGGTCAGCAATTCGGACGAACGTTCTTCGGCCTCGCGGCTGTCTCTTGTTAGCCACGCAGCGCCGGAGGCGTGCATGGTCTGCGCGATGGGCCGCCCCATGTATTCTGCGCGGTTTTCTGCGCGCGGCGTGGGCCCTGCCGCCATCGCGACCGCAAGCCCCCAAAGCCACAACAGGCTATCCATAACGGGGAAGTATCACCTGGGGATCGGAGCCGCGCCAGCGTTCACGGGCCCAGGGTCAATGCTGACAGCGAACCGCGAGGGTCAGGCCTTCGTACAGATAGGTTCGCCGGACCGTCCCTGCGTCGCCACAGGCCTGCTTATCCAGACTAGGCAGAAGGCACAAGGTGTGTGGTCCCACGCGGGTGCGGACCTGCACCTTCTTACCCGCAGGGACTTCTCCAAAGGCCGTCCCGTCAATGGTCAGCTTCGACGGCTGCCCACAGCGAGAATTGTCCACCTCGATCCAGATGGCGGGCCCCGCCTGAGCTGCGTTCGGTGGGATCTTGGGATCGCGCCCCCGTGAAACCTCGTCAACCGGATCATAGGGCGTTGCTGGTGGGCTTTTGTCGGCCAGGGGTTCGTCTAGATCCCACAGGGCCGGATCTGATAGGTCCGGAGCCGAATTCTTGACCGGGGCGGCGCCAGGGACCAGCGGTTTGCAACCGACGTGGCGCAGCTCTGCCCCCAATTGATCGTGAAACGCGACCCGCATTTCCCGCAGATCGCGCAGCAGCGTTTGGTACAGATCACGGGTTTTTTGCACTTTCGAACGATAGTCGGGGGTCAGCCCCACAACGTCGCCTAGTTCGTCCGCCCGCCGGATCTCGGCAAACCGCCCCGAAAGCCGCCGCCCCAAACCCAGGTATCGCAGCGCAGATTCCGCTGCCCGTTCATATTGTGCGGCCACACCCACCGGACAAGCCGCCGTCTTACCTGACGCAGGCCGTGCAGTGGCCGTCGTTCGCGGGCCCACCGATCCCGCCAGGGCTAAGGTTGAGTGAACCGATGTGGAAAAATCATCGCGCGCCTTCCCCATGTCGGTTTCAAGAGCCAAAAACTGGTCCACCGCCACCCGCAGGCTGCTGACATCGCCAAACACCGGATCAACCCGCGGGGCCGCCTGAACATGAAAATTGCTGATCTGAGGTGCGTCCGCCCGCCCGGTCGTCGAAGCGACCAGTTCCAGCGAAATGACGCCGACGACAAGCAGAATTCGCGAATCCATACCCAGATCCGAATTATGGGCAACCTGCGGCGCCGCCGCCAGAAATCAGATCGGATGGCCCCCGGGGACATCGTCGCGGGTCATTTGCCCATCTACCAGGCGCCACACGCCCAGCGTGTTTCGGTTGCGTAGGGCTTCGGGTAGGGCGTTGTCAGGATAACCCTGGTAGGCGACAGGGCGCGCGAATCGTGAAATCGCCGCGTGGCCAATGGACGTGAAATGGGGGTCAGAGGTCGCGGGGTAGGGGCCGCTGTGGTGCATGGCCGCACACACCTCGATGCCGGTCCCAAAACCGTTCCACACGATGCGGCCCACCTTGGTTTCAAGCTGCGCCAGGATGTCACCATTTTCAGCAATATCTGCCGCGGTGGCGTGGACGCTGGCGACCAGATGGCCTTGCAGATCGCGAACAAAGGCTGCCAATTCAGCCCGATCTCGGCAGCGCACAACGGTTGATGTGGGGCCAAAAATTTCGTCCGCCAGGTGGTGCTGGGCGCGGGCGGTGGCAGCGTTGGTGGAAAAAATCACACAGTCGGCCTGTGATTTTGCGGGCTCGGCCGCGGTTTCGGATCGACCCGCCACGGTGACACCTGGGGTTTTGTTGTGCCGATCCACGGCGGTCGTGAACGCCCGGGCGATGCCGGGGGTCAACATGGTGGCGGGTGCCACTTTGCGGGCCTCGCTAGCGGCTGCGGTGATAAAACCGTCCAGATCTGCGTTGTCCAGACCCAAAACCAGCCCTGGGTTGGTGCAGAATTGGCCGACACCCAGGGTCACTGATTGTACATACGCCGATGCAATGGCTGCGCCCCGTTCGGCGGCCGCGTGGGGGAAGATAATGACGGGGTTCACGCTGCCCATTTCAGCGTAGACCGGAATCGGATCCGGGCGCGCGGCCCCCGCATCAAACAGCGCGCGCCCCCCCCGCAACGATCCGGTGAAGGCGACCGCGCGTGTCTGGGGATGACGAACCAAGGCCAGGCCAACTTCGTGCCCCACCCCGTGCAGCAGAGAGAAAACTCCGGGCGGTAGACCCAGTCGCGCCGCCACGCGGGCAAAACAATTTCCGACAATTTCACTGGTCCCCGGGTGCGCGGGATGGGCCTTCACAACCACCGGGCAACCCGCTGCCAGGGCCGCCACGGTGTCGGTCCCGGCGACTGAAATCGCGAGCGGGAAATTGCTGGCACCGAAAACGACCACCGGGCCGATGCCGATGTTGGCGGCGCGCACGTCGGGTTTCGGCAGCGGTTTGCGATCTGGATCCGCCCGGTCAATACGTGCGTTCAACCAGGAACCGTCGCGGGCCATGGCGGCGAAGATCTTGAATGTGTTCAAGGTCCGCGCCCGTTCACCCGTCAGCCGCGCCATAGGCAGGGCCGTTTCCAAGTGGGCGCGTTCAAGCAGCCCGTCCCCTAAATCGGCAATCTCGGCCGCAACGGCTTCCAGGAATTCAGCGACACGCGCCCCGGGCAGCCGCCGGTAGCTAACGAAGGCTTCGGCCGCCGCGTTCATCGCGCGATCTACATCGGCCGCCGTGGCCTCTGAAAATGCGGGTGTCATCGCCCCGCCCGTGGCCGGGTTGGTGGCGGTGAAGGTCGTCGAAGTTCCGGCGACGCAAACACCCGCAATCAGGTGATGGCCTTTGATTTCCATTAGGGTGCTCATTGGACCGTGTTGACTTGGACCGTGTTGACTTGGACCGTGTTGACCAGGGTGCCGATGGGGGCGATTGTGATGCGGATTTCATCCCCCGGATGCAGGGTGAATTCGTCGGGTGGCACAATACCTGTGCCGGTCATCAGGAACGCGCCGTTTGGGAACGTGGTCTCGCGAAAAAGGAATTCGACCAGGGACGCGGGCGATCGTTTCAGTTGCGACAGGTGGGTTTGTCCCGCGAACACCTCGGCCCCGGCGCGTCGGATCTGCATCCGAATCTCGGTTGCCGGCGGCAAGGGGTCGCGCGAAATCAGCAACCCCGGTCCGATCGCCGCACATCCGTCGAACACCTTGGCCTGCGGCAGGTACAGGGGGTTTTCCCCCTCGATGTCCCGGCACGACAGATCATTGCCGGCGGCGTATCCGACTATCTGGCCCCGGTTGTTGATGACCAGGGTCAGCTCTGGCTCGGGCACCATCCATTTCGAATCTTTGCGCAGCCGCAGGGCCGCCCCCGGTGCCGCCACCCGCAGGGGTGTCGCCTTGAAGAACAGCTCGGGGCGTTCGGCCTCGTAAACCCGATCGTAGAAATTGCCCCCGCCCTTGGATTCCTCCATGCGCGCGGTCCGGCTGCGAAAATACGTGACACCGGCCGCCCAAACTTCCTGGGTCCCAATCGGGGCCAACAGCGTGGTTGGAGCCGTCACCGCGGGCCCCTGGGACGCGGTCTGCAAGGTGGCGAAAAGATCTGGCACGTTCAGCAACGTGTCCCAGTCGGTAGCGGCCACCGCGTGATACCGGCCTTCATCTTCGACCACGGGGCCAGAGGGAGTCTTGTACAAGATCATCCCGCGGTTCTATCGAATCATCGCGTGGGCGTCCATGATGCATCCAAGGGTCCGGGCTAAGTGTTTGTTTTTATTGCGTGAATTCCGCTTCGTTGCTGGACCTGACAAAGGAGCGATCTAGCCGGGTGCATTGCGCCCTGCATGCTGGTCATATTAGAATGACCAAGAGTTTCGTGTCGGGAAGGGGCTCATGGCCAAATACAACATCGCCAAAGCCAAGGCACATTTTTCCGAGCTTGTTCAACGGGCCATGCTGGGCGAGGAGGTTCTAATCGCCCGGGACAACAAACCCGTACTCAAGCTGGTGCCGCTACAGAAGCCGAGGGAGCCGCGCAAGCCAGGTTCGGGTAAGGGGCAGATCCTTTACATTGCCCCCGACTTCGATGCGACTCCCGAAGGATTTGAAGACTATCTCTAGCTATGCGGTTGTTGCTGGACACGCACGCCTTGCTTTGGTGGGTTGAAGGATCCTCCAAATTGGGAAAAAAAGCGCGAGAGGCCATTAGCAATCCCGACAACGATTGCTTGGTCAGTCTGGTCAGTGTTTGGGAACTCGCAATCAAGGCGAAACTAGGAAAAATCCGACTTGCCGTTTCAGTAAAGCGTTATGTCGTGGACGATGTCGCGGCCAACGGATTTCAAACTCTTCCCATCGAACTCGATCATGTCGCTTTAACTGAAACGCTGGATTCCATCACCGAGACCCTTTTGATCGCCTGCTCATAGCCCAGGCCCTGGTGGAAAAACTGCCCGTCGTGACCATTGACCCAATTTTTCGTAAGTACGGGGTGAAACGTATCTGGTGAGTCAGTTTCTTGGGAACACAACGGTTTCTTGAACGCGATGACGGAAGGCATCGACCGCCCCGGCAACGCGGTTTTCTACCGCGGGACGTGCGTTGCCTAGGGTGGCATCATTCAGCAAGTCATCCGCGGTGGTGGATCGCACCACCAGGGTGATGCGAATCGCGGTGGGGCGTCCGCAGCCTGGGGGCGGCGTTTCACCCGGGCCGTTGTAAACCCATTCATCGGTGCTGCGCGATCCCACTGCCCCTTCGACCAGCGTACCGTCAAGGGTGTTCCCGGCGCCCAGGCCATCACAAGCAAAGGCCACCTGGAGATCTTCGATCCCTTCGGCCAGGACCTGTCCCGTGCCCCCGCCGTCATATCTATCCATCATCAGCCGGGGCGCGGGCAAGGCGGGATCGGAGTTGATCCAGAATTCGATCCAGTTCAACTGACCGAAATGGCGAACGGCCCCAACGTTTGCCCCGAACGCATAGGGCGTAGGGATGTAGGCGCCCGTGAGCGAGGTGGCAGGGTTCCATGGCGAGCTCGAGCCATGCGTCAGCACTGTCAGGGACGGGATTGCCGTCACCTGCATCAGCGTGCAGCCCCGTTCAAGTGTCGGGGGAGCGACAGACGTGTCCAGGAGGACAATAAAATCGAGCGGGCGGAAAATATTGGTTTGCGGTGTCGTCAGGTTGATGACGGATGTCGCGTCAACAACGTTGGCGACAGCCAGGGGCGCGTCGGAGTACGCCCCCAAACTGGCGTTGCCAAAGGCCACCCGTAGCCGATCGGGAGCATCGATCCCCCCGTCCTGGATCCAAAACGGGGGAATTCGGCCCACGTTTGGTGCGGTGGGGAAGTATGTGGCGTGATAGGCGCGCAGCCCCGCGTTGGGAATCGGCGTCGTATTGGCAGTGAACGTTGGTATGGGCGGGGGGGTGATCACCGTCCCTGGCGACGGCGCCCCCCAATCCGCCGTCCCTGTCCCATCCGAATCAGGCCGCACACAATCGGCCATGCCGCTGCCGGCAGCGCGCGTGAACCGGACCAGGGTTTCCATGGCGGACCACAGATTTTGCTGAACGTTCACAAGTTTGGTCTGGGTGTCGTAGACCCTCTGTTGGCCAGCGAAAAACATATAGGTCGAAGACGCCACCATCGACGCGACAATCAATGTCACCATCAATTCGACCAGCGTCAGCCCCGCGTCCGGGTGGCGTGCCGGTCTCACCAGGTTTTCCTTCGTTCAGCGTCCAGCCTAACGATCCGTGGCGCACCCGAATCCAGCGCGTAACTGACCTCGACCGAAAGATTGTAGGGCAGGGCGATGCCTAGGTTCTGCACAAGAAATCTGCGGCTGAACCGCGCCGTTGGGGTTCGGGCGGCCGATACCGTCCCGTTGGCGTCCAAGAAAACCGGCGTGGTCCAGTTCCCGGTGGCGATGGGGGCGACGAAGTCATTCGCCCCAGGCCCTAGGGTGATGCGCGCCCGGACTTCTTCCATGGCCGACGACGCCAACCGGGACGCAATGGCGCTGTCACTGGCGTTCAGGGTCGCATTCATGGCCGTCTGCTGCATGGCCACGGTGCCAATAAGGCCCACCATCGCCAGAAGAAGCGCAATCATCACCTCAACCAAGGTGAACCCCGCATCGGCGCCGGGCGCCACACGAACCTTCGCGGCCATCAGTTCCACCTGTCCAAGCTGGTGACGAAGCCCGTCAGCGCCGTGACGTCGATGCGCGCCTGGTAGTAGGGGTGGTTGGCGGGCAGGTTGGTGTTACGTGTCCACAGGCTTGCGTTGGTGACCGTCGTCAGAACGGTGGTGTTATAGACCATGCTCCCTAGCGAGGTCAGAATCATGAAGCGATACGTGCTGGGGCCGATCACTTGGGAGCCCGGCAGCGTCGGCAACCAATCAAAATTCGTGACCCCGGGTGGGACCCTTAGGGTTTTTACAATGGCCCATGCGGGATAGGTACAGACATCCAGACGATCAGAGAAGACCCTAACCGCATAGCTCTGCCGTTCCGCTATCGCCTGGTACCGGACCCGCTGTAGAAGTTTCGTGGCCTCTTGCATGTACTTGCGGCCCTCGTTCTGTTTGCGATCTTTCGACATCGACGGTATCGCCACGGCGGACACGATCCCGACGATGACCACGGTGACCATCAGTTCGGTCAGGGTCAACCCGGCCTCTCGACGGCGCATTTTCCTGGGGCTTGTCATTCGCTTCCATATCCCCTGCAATCGTCCGGCCATGGGAACCCCCTTGCCAACTGGGTACTTTTTCAAAACCTGCCCGTCTTGGGCAGGAAATCTTTGCGGGGTCGCGCAGGCCGGGGAAGGCCGCGTGACCCGTAGTTGCGAATGACCGTCCACGCGGTAGACATCGGCTGATCCCATCGGGGCCTTGAACCGCGTGTTCTGCGACCCGGGGTGTTACGATGGGGTGGATTTTTTTTGGCCGTTTCCCCTTTTCGACGACGGAGTCTTTTGCGATGTCCCAAAAACGCGTTCTGGTGACTGGTGGCGCGGGTTTCTTAGGCTCGCACCTCTGCGATCGGCTGATAGCCGACGGGCACCACGTCATCTGCCTGGACAGTTTTTTCACGGGCCGACGCAGCAACGTTGCCCACCTTTTGGCTCATCCCCGCTTCGATCTTCGGGTCCATGACGTTCAAGATCCGTTAACGCTGCAAGTCGATGAGATTTTCCACCTGGCCTGCCCCGCGTCGCCCATCCACTACCAGCGCAACCCCATCCTGACCCTGCGCACGGCCGTGGACGGAACC
>JAYUUT010000131.1:0-5037 GCA_043754455.1 Myxococcales bacterium | reverse complement strand
CGGGTGCGGGTGCGGGTGCGGCTGTGGGTGCGGCTGGCGGTTCCGCGGGTGCTGCGGGCGGGGGCACGGGCGGCGCCTGAACCGGTTCGATGGGGTATTTGGGCATGTTGGCGTTGGGGTCGGTCACTGGGTCCACGGTTTTAACCGCCGGCTCGCCGGTCCAAGAACTGCCTACCGCCTTTGCGGGGGCCTCGACTGGATCCAATGGCGCAGGAACGTTTGGGCGGGGGCGGCTGGGCATCGGGCGGCTGCTGGGCGCTCGGGGCGTAGGGCCGGACGCCGAGGCCCCCCCAAAAGGGGAAGACTTTGCCCATTGCACAGGGCCCAACCCGGCGAACGTTCCGGTCATGCGAAACCCGACGAAGGCGTCGGGGCGTTTCCCGGATTCCGTGAACTGCATCATCAACTGAAGGTTGGGATTACTCTTTAGGAGGGCGTCGCTCAGCTTGAACCGCACGTACAGGTCCAAGGCCGAATATTTCGCCGGATCGGCCAGGCGAATCTCCCCTTCAATGAATAGTTCGGCATCAGGAGATTTGGCCTGGATGCCCTGTAACTTGCCCACCCCTTTTTCGAAGGCCACCCGGCCAACAAAATCGCCTAGGCGAATTTTGGGGAAACTAATTCCTTCGGCCAACAATGGATTGCCGGGAACTTTCAGCTTTTCCTTGCCGTCGCCGACCACGCAGGCCGCACACTTCCAGGACACCGTCCCTGATGATGTTGCGTTCTTGTTGCCCGGAAACAACATATCAAGGCCAAAATCCAGGTTACCTCCCAAGGGCAGGTTTACGGCTTGACGCACGCCGGGTAGCTCGGCCAACGAAATTTTCTGCGTGGCAATCTTCACCTGCCCCTTGGCCTTCGAGCTTTCCACCTCCGCATCGATCTCGCCCCCCATAGCTTGGGCAGACACAGAAAACGCCAGTTTGCCTAGGATCTGGGCCCAGGGCGACACCTTGACCGTCGCGCTTTCGATGATGAATCGATCAGGCTTCTTCACGCCTGATGACGGGGACTCGACCTTGATATCGGCGAACGACACGCCGACACCGAAAGTAGGGCCCGCCTTGCCAATCTCGACCACATACCCCTGGGTCGATCCCATCGACACGACCAGATCCTTAATGCGATCAAAAGGAAACGACAGAAACAGGGCTACAAAAAACACCAGCAACCCGAATCCCAGGTTGATGCCGATACGGCGAAGTTGGTGCAGCCGTTCGGGCGTCATGCCTTCTCCTTGGCAGAGGCGCCCACGGGTCGCTTCTTCGCTTTATTATCTTCCTTGGTCCGTTCAAACGCAGCCGCCGTCAACGTGACATCCAATTTGTCGCCGTCGAAACGACGACGTATCTGCAATTTTGTCACGATGATCAATCGCCGCCCGGTTTCCAGGCGGTTCAAGAACTTTGATAACTTCAGCAGATCCACCTGCCTGAGACTGACGTCAACGGTGTGTTCCAGATAGCGTTTTCCGGCAGCCTGGGGGGGCAGTGGACGGGTCTCGGGGATTTGGATTCCAACTTCTTGCGCGGCAGCTTCCAAATCCGCCGCCAACTGCGGTGGCTCGGTCCCAATGCGGACCTCCTGCGCTGTCATACGCGCCTTGGCCTCCAAAAATTCGTCCCGGTGTTTCGCAATGGCAGCCAGCGCGTCCCGCGAGGCGGTGTTCTGATCGGCAAGATCGCCCAGGCTTTGCATCACCATCACAACCGTGACCACGACCAGGATGGACGCCACCGCCCCCCCTAAGGCCGCCACTAGGCGACGTTCGCGCGGGGCCATACGGCCCCATTCAGACCCCAGATAGGCAATGGGCCGGCGGATAAGAGCAGCAGGGTTCAGTCGCGATGCCATAAGATCCTCACGGGCATTTCGATGCAATGGTCAGGGTGAAATTCTTGGCACCGCCCGAGACTTCGCTTATCGAACCTCGGGTAATTTCTTCGAAGCAGTCGATGCCTTCCAGTTTGCTAACGATCTCGTCAACCGCGGCCGCAGAATCGACGGTGCCTTTTATGGTGGTTTTCTTCGATCGAATGTCGAGCTCTTGAATGTCGAGTTTGATTCGGTCTGACCCAGGAACACGTTTGGAAATCTCGGCCATAAGTTCGTACGCTGTAGCTTTCGGGATGGGGGCCATTTCGTCTTTGAAGCTGCGACGAAGCAGACTAGACACCTGTCGCCCATCAAGATTGGGCGTGCCGAAAAGTTCCGTTGTCGCGGCCTTAAGCTGGGCCTCAAGGCGGCCCCTTTCCTCGGCTGACCGCGAATAAGACGTCCAGGCATCCACGGTGATGCTGAGGAAGACCACCGCCGCTAAGATGCCCAAGTGCAATCCGCGCTGCCGCAGAATCGAAAAATTCGCCCGGTAGACAAAAGGGCCGCGCCGCAGATCAATCTGTTTCGTACCGCGGGCTCCCGCCCAGGCCACCGCCTGTGCCAACGCCAAACGTCTGTCCAAAGGAACCACGGCATCGGAGGCGTCGACGCCGCTAGGTCCCGCGCCGTCCATGCCTTCGGGCTGCCACACAGTGCTTGCCAGATCCAGCTCGGCGGTCAGGTACGAGGACAGGCCACGCAACCCCGCTCCCCCCCCTGTCAGGACAAGCCCTTCGATTGGCATCTTGAACCGTGCGCGCACCGCCGCGAGGGTCTGCCGAAGTTCGCGCAGAAGCGACTGAAGCTCGGCGCGCAACAACCCATCGATCTGTTGCGCCCGCTGCGAGGTCGCGGGCCGATCGGCTGTGGCGACCGCCCCTTCTTCGTGTTTGAGCGTCTCGGCCTCGCCAAGGGGAAGATTCGCCACCTTGGCCAGCGCCGCGGTCAAAGCCGCGCCTCCGCGTGACAGTGTCCGTGCCATCATGGCGTGGGAGCCCGACAAAACACAGATGTTCGTGCGTTGGTGACCAAGGTCGATAAGAACGCGACAGCTGGGACTTTCGTCCGTCGTTGGGGCGGAAAACAACCCCTGATAAATAACCGGCGCTGCGAAAAGCGATCGTGGGTCCCAGGTCTGCGCGCCAAGCGCCGACAAAAACCCCGACACATCATCAATGCGCGCCGCCACCGCCAAGACGACCGACCCCGTTTCACCAGACACGCGGCGTATTTCGTGGTCGAACACCAGTTCATCCAGCGGGAACACAACCTGCCCCTCCAGTTCGTAGGCCACCACCTGATCGATCTTCCTGGCGTCAGCGAAAGGCAGATCCAGCAACCGGATGGTCAACAAATCGCCGGGAAGCGCAGTAAAGACAGTGGTTTCCCGCGGCAGGCGCGCCATGCCACGGGCCAGAGCTTGGGCCTGACGGGTGCCGAGCGGTTCGTCACCCGCCCCGACACGTTCTTCGAAGGCATCGACCGGACGCGCCTGTCGAAACCCCGCCTCAATGACGAAGAACTTGATCGACCAGGAACCGATATCAACGCCTGCGATGTGATGGGCCATAAATAAAAACCGTTCTCCTTCTGTCCCGTAACTTGTGTCCTGCGACTTGTGTTCTTCGACTACTCTTCGCGCCAGTACTGCAAAACCCCTGCGGCCTTTTCCGACATCGGATTCATCGTCACCGGATTGTCTAGTCCCCGGCCCGTGTCCAGAACCGCTGTGATTCGTTTCTTCACCTTTCCCGATTCGCCCGTCGCCACGATCCGATACACCCGCGGCGATCCTACATAGGCGACCTGCCCCAATTGGCCCTCGTCAAGGGTAATGCCCCGCATGCTCTGCATCATTTGGGCCCGAGGATCGGTCGGCGCAATCGATCCAGATGGATTGTTCAGAACCGCAATGATCGTGCGCAAGCTGTCGAACCCAACGGCTGTCCCCCTTTCACACAGAATGCTGGCCAAAGGATAGACCCTCTGGTCATCCATGATTGATATGTCCGTCGGGGGTTTCAGTGGATCAGCCGTCGCCGCCGCACGAATCAAACCCACCAGCAGCGGCGTACAATCCCCCTTGATCGCCGCCAGATTCACACGGCAACTTTGGCGCGGGTCGCTGGCATAGACCGTGAAATACGGAGAAAAAGCCTCGAGGAACCGTGCGTCCATATGACGGACCATGCCGGTTTCTTCGATGGTGTCGTAGCTGTTGTCGTGTGCTCGGTATTTGTCCCGTCTTTGATCGTAGCGATAGTCCTCAGAGCCACCACCCCCTGCCTCTGGCGAAAAACCTTGGATATCGGCGTCCGCCCAGTCAATCAGGGCCCGGGACAGCTCCATCCGATCTGGCACCTGTCCATCGGCGTTCTGCAGCTCGAACAGGCGGTTGTAACGGGGCGAATAGGTCAACGCGGTCAAAAGACGGTAGATCGTTAACTGCCGTTGCCGGTTTGCCGTCCCTCCACCCCCACAGTTCAAATCAATCTTTCCATCCTCCGTGCTGATATCCGCATCCATCCGCCCGTTCTTCATGCCCAGCCCCTTGGCAAGGCTTGTGTCGAGGCCAATCAAACTCCCCAGCGCGTTCACCTCGTCCTTCGAACCGCCGAAAAATCCCATGATCGCGCCCGCATAGTCCGTAACCCGGAGGCTTATCGCCATGTCGCCGCCCCCTGCCGAAGCTGCAGCGTTCGCACCTGAAGCCGCGCCTTGCGCACTACGCATCATCTGCTGCGCCTGGGTCATGATGGGATCAACGAAACGCTTTTGAATCTTAATCAACAAACGCGCCAAAGAAATCGCGGATTTCGCCATGTAGTGCGCCCGCAGTTCATCTTTTGCATTCGTTGCCTGCGCGGTATGAATCGTGGTGTCGTAGGAAAATTCTGACACCAAGGCGACCAGCAGGGCCAGCGTCGATATGCTGACCAGCAACGCAACGCCGCTTTGTCGATCGCGCAAATGTCGGCGTCGATGTCGGGCCTTGATCACAGACATCCAGCCTCTCATTGCTGCACCGGACGGTAGGCGACCCGTTCCGTCATCATGATGCGAGATGAGCTGGTAAAGATCATTTCCCGATTTTTGTCATCAAGAATAACCAGCGTGATCCGCACATGCGTCGGTAAGTACTGCAAACCGTCC
>JAYUUT010000130.1:0-25402 GCA_043754455.1 Myxococcales bacterium | reverse complement strand
GCCCCCTTCCTTCAGCCGTGGCAGGTCCACCTGGCCATCGACCTGTCGTTGCCCCATGTCCCCGCCCCCGTAAAACTGGCGATTGCCCATGTGTACGTGGGCATCGAACACCAGGGCGCGATCGTGAATCTGGCGTGCGCTGGCGGACGCCTGCGCCCTCGCCGGGCCAACGGAGAACATCGCGGCCATTAAAAAAGCGAGGCCCGACCGGAGGCAGAGGTTCTTCATCATTGGCGGATGGTACCGCCTTACGCGGTTTGTACGAAGCTGCGTTTGGGCGCCTGGTACGCGATTTTCAATTCGGGGGTTTCGATGCGTTTGCCATCTTTTAGTGACGCCATCAGGAAGTCCAGGGCCCCACCGATTAGCAGCGTGCGTTCGACAGGGTGGGTCGGTAGACCAGTGACGAAAAACTCCTCGATACAGCGGACCAGCCCGTCGAAGTTGGGCAGGTCGCGGGCATTCGCCTTGCCAAACGAAGTTGACACGGGTTGTTTTTGGCCTTTGAGGCGGGCCGCGAAGGTCCAGTTGGCCTGCTGTCGCTCCAGCATATATACGGCTGCCTTAAGGCCGTCTCGGTATTGCAAAACAAAAAGCACGGGGCGGCGGGCGTTGTCCTCAGGTTTCCCAGGTCTCATATTTGTTGCACGCCCCAGCGCCGCGTCCAGCAAAGGCGCGCTCCATCTGCCAGCGTCGCTGTCGCGCCACTTCCACACATTGTCGCCTTTGATTGCCTCGACCGCCGCAATCCCGGTCTCGCCGCCTTGGCGCCGTTCGACCATAGATTGCAGTGAATCAAGAGAATGAAATCCATACGATTCGATGGGCCCGTATCCGACCACGACCGCGCCATCTATCGCGCAGTTCATGGGCAATTCCAGGGCCGGTTCGCGCGGAAGCAACGGGATGGAAGATCCTGCCATAAACGGGATCGACAGGGCCCGCGCCTGGTCGTACATCGCTTTGCCCTTCGCCCACGAATACGAAAGGTGTTTGTCCGAAAACAACGGCACCACCCGCCCGCTGCGTTTGAACACCTCGACCACTTGCTGGAACAGTTCGTAGCGCGGGTACAGCTTCTGACCCTTGTCATTGTCGGGGTAAATGCCGTGCTCACCGACCAGAAGGACCGCGTCCACCGCCAGCTTGTCCTGCCCTAGGGTCAGCGCTTCACTGATGGTCGGGTAGATGGAAAAACCATGCTGCTGCGACAAGGTCCGGCTCATGTCCTGTTTGGCGACTTGATCGGTGTACATGGATATGATCCGCGTGCGCGGCTTTGTCTCGATGCCGTTGGGGCGGTACCCGCCCATGATGCGCCCGCAGATCACGTCAGCGTGCGATCGCGGCCCGTATTCAGTGATCACAGCCGCCACCGTCTTCATTTTGCTGACGCCGTCGGCTGATCCCCGCCCTAGGGCCGCACCCCACGATGCGATGCCGCCCCCTGCCGACAACAGAAGGCGACGTCGCGAGGCGGCCTTCGATTCATTCATATTCCTGTCTCCATCTGCATTATTCCCTTATGAAAGAAAAGAGAGAGAAATTTCAATAGGAATACGACGACGTTGCTATTGATATTCTGATCCGAAACGCCCAAGCTGTACGACAGCCTGAGGCAGCGGATCATTTGGAGGTCAGTATGAACCCAGATTCAATTCACCGTAGGCGGTGGCGGACAAATCGTACAGCGCTTTTTGGGATCGCGGCGATGGCGGCCTCTCTTGGCGGCTGCGCCACTGACGTTGGCGGCGCCAATGACCCTCAGATGCCTGGGGGTGCAAGTACAAAAGACGGAGGCATGACGGGTCCTAGAGCCGGTGGTCCAGGCGCAGCCGGGTCAGGCACAGGCGGCCCCGGTGGGGGCGGAGCGGGCAATCCAGGCTCGATGGGTACGGGTGGGGCTCCCGGTCCCAATGTGAAAGATCCGGCAGGTCCGGGTTTTGATTTCAACGGCAAACCTTCAGCTTTGCGGCGGCTGACGCGCGATGAAGTGGTAACGACGCTCACGCTGCTGACGGGCACGGCGCCGGCCCGGTCGAATTTGCCGGAAGAACCTCGCAGCGGTCATGGCCCCCTTTTGACAGGTGGCGTGTCTTTCGGCGCTATTGAAGTGCAAAAACTTTACGAATTGATGGGGACGTTTGCCCGCACGGTTGCCCCGGCGATGCTGACGAAAACCGGCTGCGCCAAAACCAACGCCGAACAACAGGCGTGTCTGAATGCCTGGGCCGCCACCTTCGGTGCCCGTGTCTTGCGAAGGCCCCTGCGCACAAACGAGATCGATTCAATGAAAGTGATCTTCGGCGGCGCAACCGGGGTGGCTGCGGTGGACACCGAAGCTGTGCAAGGTGCCCTGACCGCCCTGTTCTTTTCGCCTTCGTTCATGTATCGCACCGAAATCGGAACGCCGGTCGCCGGGCAGCCGGGCCTCCGGGCCCTGACAACGGATGAGGTTGCCGCGAAATTAAGTTTCCTTGCCACCTTGGGTCCTGCCGACACCGAACTTTTGGACGCGGCCCGCGCGGGCAAACTCAGCGATGCGGCCGAACGGGGCCGCCAATTGGTCCGTCTTGTGAAAACGCCTGCGGGCGCGCACGCACAGGCGGTCATGATTCTTGAATGGCTTGGCGCCAATGAATCCAAATTCGCGACGAAGGCCCAAAAGTATGTCGATGGACTAACCCCCGGCACCGAAGCCGCCCTTCGGGCCAGTGCCGAACAGGCCATCGGCAAGGTCTTGACCAGCGCTCAGGGGGCAACGCTTTTGAACATGCTGACGACGGATGTGTATCTAAAAGATCCTGCGGTCACGCAGATAACCCAGGCGGGCAAAGGTGGCGGGGTGGTTACGGGCGATCAGGCCGACCAACCCCGTCTGGGGCTCTTGATGCATCCCCATGTGGTGGCCTCGCATACCAAAGACAATGGATCGTCGCCTTTCGGTATCGGTTCTTTTATCCGAGGCGCTCTTCTGTGCCAACCCGTCGCCTTGCCGCCTCCCGGTGCCACCAATATGGCGCGCAACGATCCGCCGCCGAACCTGTCCTTGCGCGAGGATCTTGAATATCGAACATCAGCCGGTCCGACCTGCATTGGTTGTCACTCCCAGTTTGCGCCTATTGGTTATTCGTTCATGCCGTTTGATCCTGTGGGGCGGTGGATAAAACAAGATCCATCGGGCAAGCCCTGGGCGCTGAGCGGAACCACCCCTTTATACCGGGGCGAATCGCTGGCCTTTGATTCTCCCAGCACCTTTGCTAAAAACCTTGCCAAAGATCCGCAGGTCTTCGGGTGTTTCGCCCAGGTCTTATTCCAGTGGAGCCGCGGTCGCAATCTCATCCAAGAAGACGAACCGGTCCTCAATCGCATTGATGCCCTTGCGAAATCCAACATGGGGAATGTTCCGGCTTTGCTGCAGTCTCTGGTCGAAGACCCAACGTTCATAACCGCCGTTGCATCGAGGTAGCCCCATGTCGAATCGTTTTTTGCAACAGACGCTTTCGCGCCGTGGTGTCTTGAAAAATGTGGGGCTGATGACCCTGCTGGGCCCGGTGATTCGACACTCAAACGCATGGGGGGCCCCTGGGGTCGCCCAGCGACGGGTCATTTTTGTGTACTCCCCCAATGGGCCCACGCGGGTCGTCGGGCCTGCGACCGGTACCGAAACGAACTTCGCGCTGCATGCGTGGTGGAGTCCACTCGAAAAACACAAGGCTGACGGGATTTTTCTGTCGCACCTGGCGCAAACCGGCGCCGGCACTGTTTCGGGCGATGGCCTGGGCCTAGGCGCGCAAACGTTTGGGGGGTATGGGGCAGGGGTTGGTGGCGATATCTATGCCCAAAAGGGCGAGACCATCGACCAGGTTATCGGGAAGCGACTTGAAACAGCAGGGCAGTCGGGCGTGGTTCGGTCCGTGGTGTGGGGATCTTCGAAGGCCAGCAACACGCGGGGGGTCAGCGATGCCTTCGCCGCAAAAGCAGGTCAGTCCATCGCACCCGAGGTGAACCCCGCGCAGGCCTGGGCGCAACTGTTCGCCAAATTCATGGCGCCAACGGCAAATCCAGATCAAACGAAAGTGGCTGAAGCCTTGATCGCGCGCAACAAAAGCATCCTTGATTTCGTGGCAAAGGACTGTGCCGCCCTCAAGACCGCGCTGGGTGTCGAAGGGGCAAGGCTGCTCGACGACCACTGTACAACCGTGCGAACCATCGAAGGCAACCTTGTCAAGACGTTGCCGATGTCATGCGCCAAACCCGCACAACCGGGCGCAGAAGATGGAACGAACCCTGATCGCTATCCGGCCCAGTGCGAATCATTTTTTAATCTGACCAGCGCGACCCTGGCCTGTGAACTAACGCGGGTTGTGGGTTTTCAGCTTGGCGGGGGCCATTCGCGCAATCGAATCGCAACTTCATACGGTGTGCCCAGCGCGCCTCGCAATGATTCGGTGGGTGACCAAGGGCCCGATCACCATGGCTGGACACACCAGGGATCTGGTGCCAACACCATTAAGGCGCTGCAAATTTTTACGACCTACTACGCGACCCAGGTCGCTCTGCTGGTGGACAAGCTCAAGGCCACCAAAGATGCGTCTGGGGCGTCGCTTTTTGATTCAACCGTGGTGGTGTGGGCACCCGAACACGGGGGGCACCCTTCGATGGAAGACCCCCATTCGCCCGCAGCCTATCCGGTTGTGATTTTGGGCAAGGGCGGCGGCATGTTCAAAACCGGGCGGTATGTGCGCGGACCCGCCCCGGATCTAGGGTCGGGCAGCGGGTATGCAGAAGCAGGCCGCGATATGGGCAGGGTCCTGGTGACGATGGCGCATTATATGGGGCTGACCGACATAACGACTGTCGGGGTCAGCGGTGCCAAGGGCACTTTGCCTTCGTTGCTCTGAAACCAGCCGAACATCACAGACGACGGTTTGCGGTCTTTCCGGCTGGCGCCCGCAGGGGTTTCCAGATTAGCGTGTCGGCGTGCCCCCCCACGCCCCTCAGGGAAGTACCATGCACCTGCGTCATCGAACGATTCGTATTCTGTTGTGGCCACTGGCTGTCTTTGGGGTGTCGGCCACGGGGCCGCAGGCCCAGGCGCAACCCCAGGCGTCGGGGTTTGCTGCGCAAAGGCTGCAACCAGCCGCCCCGGGCAGTGATTTTTTCAGCGGCGAGTCGTTGGATTTTCGGGGGGTGGCCCGGCCTGCCTTCGGGCTGACCCTGGACTGGGGGCACAAGCCTGTGGTGCTGTACGACGATCGGGATCAGTCAATCGCGCCGCTTGTGAATCACGCGATTTATGCCCACCTAGGGGGCCAGATTGTGCTGTCAGAACGGGTGCGGCTGGGCCTGGGCGTGCCGGTCGCGCTGCTGCAATCCGGGCAGGCGGGGCGGGTGGAAACCGGCCAGTTTTCGGCCGCCAGTGGGGCGGGATTTGGGGATCTGCGGTTTTCAGCAGACGTTCGCGTGTTTGGCGAACCGTCGGGTGGTATTCGCGCGGCGGTGGGGGCTGGTCTTTTCGTTCCGACCGGATCGAAAAGTGACTATACCGGCGATGGCGGATTCCGTTTCCAGCCGCGTGTGATGCTGGCGGGCCAGACGGACGCGGTGTCCTGGGCGGCCCGGTTGGGGGCGCATCTGCGGCCGCAGCCCAAAGATTACCCCAGCGTTGGAACCGAAATCGACCTGGGCCTTGCAGCCGGGGCGCGCCTGCTGCAAGGGCGGTTGGTGGTGGGGCCGGAATTGATGGTGGCGGGGGGAACGCGAGAGGCCTTTCTGTCCAGCAAGACCACCGCTTTGGAATTGTTGTTGGGCGCCCATTTCGCCGCGACTGATGCGTGGCACGTTGGTTTTGGCGGCGGACCCGGCGTGACCCGGGCGCCGGGATCTCCCGCGTTTCGCCTGATGGGGGATGTGGCCTGGGTGGGGGATCCCGCGCCGCCCGACGGGGACGCTGATGGCATCGCTGACAAGGACGACGCGTGTCCGATGGTGCCGGGTGCGCGAACCGGGGATCCGCGGACCCACGGGTGTCCGCCCCCGCCTGACACCGACCGAGACGGGGTTGTGGATGCTGACGATGCCTGTCCGCGTGTGGCCGGTTTGCGAACCACAGACAGCCGCACCAACGGGTGCCCCCCGCCCCCCGCACCGCCGCCCCCACCGCCGCCACCCCCGCCCGATGCGGATCACGATTTGATCATCGACGCCGAGGACGCGTGTCCGCAGGATCCGGGCGTTCGCACCGGGAAACCTTCGACCAATGGTTGTCCTTTGCCCAAAGATGGGGACGGGGACGGGGTTGTGGACAACGAAGACGCTTGTCCGGCCGCCCCGGGCGCTCGGGATCTAGATCCCAAGAAAAACGGCTGCCCCGTGGCACGACTGGAAGCCCAGCGCATCGTGATTCGCGATCAGGTGAAATTCGCCACCGGCAACGCTAAAATCCTTCCCGAAAGCGAAGGCATTATCCGCGCGGTGGCAGATATTCTGCAGGCGAATGTGCAGATTAAACAGCTGCGCGTCGAGGGGCATACCGATAATGTGGGACGGCCCGCCGCCAATTTGCGGCTGTCTAGAAGCCGGGCCGCTGCCGTGGTCAAGGCTCTGGTGGTGTCTGGTATCGACAGGCGGCGCATGAAAAGCGCTGGTTTTGGCCAACAGAAGCCGATTGACAACAACCTGACCGACAACGGACGCGGCAACAACCGGCGCGTCGAATTTCATATCGAAAATGACCTGAGCGTCCCAGGGTCTGGAGGTGTTCGATGAACGCGCGATGGTCAGTTCTAGGTGTAACGGCGCTGCTGTTTTCGGGGGCGGCCACGGTGCAGGGCGCCCCGACGCTACGGCGGCAAATGGATCTGCGGGGCGATTTTGCCCTGATTGGCAACACGTTGGGCTGGGACTGTGGCGTGTATACGCCCGCCATCCCAAGGCCCATCGTCGGAACGGTGCCCCTTGACTGCGGACTGAACCTTGACGATTCGGCCCCCGATGCCCTGTGGCGATCGGACGAACCTGAAGGCGGTGCGACAGCCAGCGCGAGCAGGCCCGCCGCCGAGGCACGTTCCACGGCCGTTTTGACCCTGCCCGTCGGCGCCCGCGTGACCTATGCGCGTCTGTACTGGGCGGCCATGAAGGCCAGTGCCGGGGCCGACCTGACGGCCAGTCTTGATCGCCCGGGGGTGGGCGGATTTAGCGCAAACATCACGGCTGATGGGTCGTTCGTCCTGCCCGAGGATGTGAACTTCGTTTATCAATCGACTGCGGATATCACCGATCTGGTCAAGCTGCGAGGCATCGGGGCCTACCGAATGTCAGGTGTCGAGATTATCGATCCCGCCAACCGGCTGCTGAACACTATGTTTGCGGCCTGGGCGATGGTTGTGTTTTATGAACTGGATGGGGAGCCCCAGCGCAATCTTGCGATCTTCGATGGCCTGGACAGGGTCAATGGAACCACCAACCGGGTGCAGGTGTCCCTAAAAGGTTTCTTGGTCCCTTCGACGGGCTTTGATGGGAAACTGGGTTTGATAGCGTACGAAGGTGACCAACAGGCGACAGGTGATTTCATTACCTTCAACGGAACGTTGGTCTGGGATGCGGTCAATGCGACGACGAATTTTTTCAACGGCACGCGATCTTGGTTGGGAAAGGCCGTCACTGTCGCCGGGGATTTGCCACAACTGACAGGGACGGCCAGCAGTTATTCCGGGGTCGACCTGGACGTCGTCGATGTCACCAAACTGTTGACGAAGGGGCAGACCCAGGCTGAATTCGTCGCGACCAGCGAGGGCGATTACTACCTGCTGGGGGCGTTCGTCACCTCCATTTCCAGTCTGACCCCTGAATTTAGCGGCGCCAGCACAAAAACCGTCCGGGACGTCACCACGCCCAATGGGCCTGTGCGGCCAGGTGACGAGGTCGAATACACCATCGTCGTGAAAAACGCAGGCAACGACACGGCCGTAAACGCGGTGCTGAACGACACCTTGCCGGCGGGACTTAGCTATAAACCGGGCAGCCTACGCATCACGGCTGGTCCCAATGTGGGGATCAAGACGGACGCTGCGGGTGATGACCAAGGGGAATACAACGCCGCCACCCGCACTGTGCGGGTGTTGTTGGGAACCGGTGCCACGGCCCTACAGGGTGGCACGATGCAGATTGGCGACACCACTACCGTGTTGTTTCGCGCCACCATCGACCTAGGCGCATCGGGAACCCTGCTGAACCAGGGCACCATTGTGGCCGCGGGGTTGGGCGGAAATCCCGCCACCGAATACAAAACTGATGGCAATGGCGGGGGCAGCGGAACGCCCGCGACACCTTTGCCCATTGACGAATGTGGGATTGACACCGATTGCCCGATGGCAAAACCATTTTGTCTGACCAGCAACGACCCCAATATATGTGTTGCCTGCCGCACGGCTGTCGACTGCCCCCTGGCCAATCCGGTTTGCAGCGCCGCCACACGCACGTGTGTCCCGGTTTGTGGTGGTGATGTTGATTGTGCCCTTCCCACACCCGCGTGTTTGTCCCCCGCTGGGATCTGTGTCGGCTGCACCGCGGCCAATAAAACCGGCTGCCAGGGTGTCACGTTGGCCTGCAACGTGGCCACCAACAAATGTGTTGAATGTATTGACGCCACAACCTGCCCCATGGGCAGCACGTGCAACGTGGCAACCAAGTCCTGCGTGGGCTGCACGGACAGCAGCCAATGTGCGGCCACGCGACCTGTATGCGATGGGGGCACAAAAATGTGTCGGGCATGTGCAGGCGACAACGAATGTCTGGGCCCCACCCTGATGGCCTGTACGGCGTCGGGCGCCTGTGGCGAATGTTCGGCTACGAACAAGACAAAATGTGTGGGAACCACGCCACTTTGCGATGTGATGGTGGGCAAGTGTGTTGGCTGTTTGGACAACACGTCCTGTTTGCCCACGGTCGTAAAACCAGTATGTGACAACATGGCGCGCAGTTGCCGCGCGTGTGCCAACGATGGCGAATGTGTCGTGCCCACGCAACCCGCATGTCAGCCGTCGGGCGGTTGCGATGAATGCAGCGCCACCAACCGCACCCGCTGCCCAGCGACCCGGCCCGCCTGCAACGTCATGTCCGGAAAATGTGTCGAATGTGCGACCGCGACCGATTGCCCGGCAGCCCGGCCCGTATGTACGGCCATGAACACCTGCGCCCCTTGCCGGTCGGATGCCGAATGTCCCCTAACCGCACCGGCCTGCCAGGCCGACGGACGCTGCGCCGAATGCAGCGCCACCAACAAAGTCCGCTGCATGGGAATGACACCTTTTTGTGATGTCGCCCTTGCGAAATGTACCGCTTGTCTGGCCGATGGGGACTGTCCCGCGTCGACCCCCTGGTGCCATCCGATGTCGCGGACGTGTGTGGCCTGTGACAGCGACGGCCCCCCCAGTTGTAATGACCGCGAACGCCCCGCCTGCCAAAGGGCGGGGATGTTGGCAGGGGCTTGCACCGAATGTTCCATGACCTTTGCAGGCCGGTGTATGGGAACCCGGCCTTCTTGTCTGACGGATCTAGGTCTGTGTGGTTGCACAGATGTGGACGGCGATTCCGAATGTGGGACCATGTTGTCGGGGATTGTTTGCAATGGCCGCGCGGGGGCATGCATTCCTGGTTGCAGCACGGCAGCAGGCCGCAACCGCTGTCCCGCCGGGCAGATGTGCAGCCGTACGGACGGACAGGTCGGCACCTGCATCGGTGCGCAGGCCTGCCTATCCAATACCGACTGTTCGCAGCCCCGGCCTATTTGCGACACTGTGGCCAACCCGCGCGGGTGCGTGCAATGCCTGCAAGACACGCAATGTTCGGGGGGCCTGGTTTGTGCTGACACGACGTTGAAGGCCTGTGTCGAATGTACGGAAACAAAGGTTCAAAATTGCCAAACGGCGCAGGCGGGACGCCGGTGCCTGACCACCAACACCTGTGGCTGTCAGGCCGATGCCGATTGCCCTGGGGCCGGCCGTGTCTGCGACATGCAGTCGCAGAAGTGCTCCGTCGGCTGCCGCGGAATCGGTGGCCTTGTGGTTGTTTGTCAGGTGGGAACGGATGCTGGCGTTCGCAACGATGCGGCGATCGTTGTCCCCGCGCGGGACGCCTCAAACGATGGGGTGGCTGCTGATGCGCCGGTTCTGCCTCCTCGTGTGGATGCGCCGATCGGAGCTTCGGACAGCGCCATGGGGGACGCCCGTCCGGCAACCAACCCAGATGTTCTTGTCGACCGGGATGCGGCCCGATTCGTGGCCGCTGATGGCGCAACCGATGGCCGGTTCGATACGCGCAGTGATGGTATGCGCAGCGACGGCAGTGGGTTGGTGCGCGGGTACGTCGGCGGCGGAGGCTGCGCCTGCGACGTGGGTGCCAAGCGATCGTCCCCAACAGGAATGGGGATCTTGATCCTGGCCCTCGCGCTGGGAATCAGGCAACGCCGTCGTCGCGGCGAAAAACGGCCGTGATCACCCCGGCCTGGCGAACCCCGCAGGGCCCCCTGCGGGTGGGTGTGTCGGAATGCCTGCTGGGCGTCAAGGTTCGGTTCGATGGCCAGGACAAGAAGGACGTTTTCATTGTCGAGGGCCTAGGTCCCTACGTGCAATGGGTTCCCGTTTGTCCCGAGGTCGAGGTCGGCATGGGGGTTCCGCGCGAATCGGTGCGGTTGGTTCGGGATCCCCTGCGTCCTGAAAACCTACGGATGGTGGGCAACAAAAGCCGTGACGACTGGACCGTTCGTATGCAGGGTTATGCCACCGCCCGGGCGCGGCGGTTCGACGACGATGATCTGGTTGGGTACATTTTCAAACGGTCATCGCCCAGTTGTGGCCTACACCGGGTCAAGGTGTACCCGTCCCGATCCGATGGCCAATCCCCGGCGCCTGCGCCCGACCACGATGGCCGTGGTTTGTTCGCCACAGCCGTTACCCAGCGATTCCCCAATCTGCCCGTCGAGGAAGAAGGTCGTTTATGCGACCCGGGCCTGCGCGAAAGTTTCATCGAACGGATTTTTGCCTACCAGAGGCTGCGTATCTTATTTTCTGGCCGATGGTCGGCGGGGGGACTGGTCGCTTTTCACAGCGCCCACAAACTGACGGTGCTGGCCCATGAACCAGAAGCCTATCGTCGTCTGGGACGTTTGGTGGCGCAGGCGGGGGTCTTGCCCCGATCGGATCTCCGCTGTGCCTACGAACAACAGTTCATGGCGGCGTTGACTCGTGTGGCGACGCGCGGGCGTCATACCAACGTTTTGCAGCACATGGCCGGCTATCTGAAGGACAAACTGGATGCGGCGTCGCGCGCCGAAATGGGAACCACCATTGATGACTACCGTCGGGGTTTCGTGCCGCTGGTGGTGCCACTTGTGTTGCTGCGGCACCACGTCCGCGTCCACGACATTTCATATCTTGCCGACCAAATCTACCTTGATCCCCACCCCAAAGAATTGATGTTGAAGAACCACGTCTGATGGCGACGTCGATTATTTGCGGGGTCGGTCCAACAACAGTTCGTTGATCCGCGAAATCAGCCGCGCGGGCATAAACGGTTTTTCGATGAGGGCGGTGGGGCCCTTGGACGTGGTTGTGGCGGGCGCTGACGCCGCGTACCCGGTCATGAACAGAACCGCCAGTCCGGGGACGTGAACCCGCGCGCGTTCGGCCAGGACTTCACCCCCTAGGCCGGGCATCATGAGGTCAGTCAACAGCAGGTCGGGGGCGGGCAGATCGGGATCAGCCAATTGTGTCAGGGCCTGTTCGGCATCGACCGCGGTGCGAACATCAAATCCTGCGTCTTTTAGAATTTGCGCTGTGACCTGCCGGACCATGGGTTCGTCTTCGACCAACACCACATGCCGCCTTGTATCTGCCGCCGGGGCCGTGATGCCTACGGGGGCTTCGGGACCTGGGGGCTGTGGTTGCGTCAGTCCTGGCAGTAGGACCCGTATGGACGTGCCATGACCCAGTTGGCTATCCACCAAAATGAAGCCATCGTGTTGCTGCACGATGCCCATGCAGGTTGACAGGCCCAGCCCGGTCCCGCGATCTACGGTCTTGGTGGTAAAAAACGGCTCGAAGATTTTGTTGCACAGGTCAGGTGCCATACCCACCCCGTGATCGGCCACGGTCAGACTGACGTAAAGCCCGGGCCTTATCCCCCGCTGCGCGGTTTCAGATCCCTTTACGACGTCGACATTGCGTACCAAGATTTCGATCTGGCCACCGTCGGGCAAGGCGTCTCGCGCGTTGAATACCAGATTGGTTAGCACCCGTTCAATCTGTCCAGGGTCAGCCCGGACGGGGCGCAGGTTGGATTCGATCAACGGCACAAGATGGAAGTGACTGCCTAGAAGCCGGGCCAGCATTGGTTGCGCGTCCTGCACAACAACCGCCAGATTCACATCACGCTTGTCGAGGTGCTGGCGCCGGGCAAACGCCAATAACTGGCGGGTCAGGGATGCTGCGCGATCCCCTGCGCGCGACACCTGATCCAGATGTTGACGCGCAACTTCGGGCTGATTCTGAAGGCAGTCCCGCGCCAGAATTGTGAAGTTCAAAATGGCGGTCAACAGGTTGTTGAAGTCATGGGCCACCCCCCCCGCCAGTTGTCCCAAACTTTCCAGTTTCTGCGCCTGCATCAGCCGTTCCTGCAAGGCTTCGTTTTCGTGGCGCTGATGGGTCGAAATGGCCAGCGCTGCCTGTGCGCGTTGCGCCTGATCGTTGGCGGTCCGCAGCGCTGCATCGGTTAGGGCCCGCGCGAAAGCCAATCCGCCCGTCACCATAACGCCCAAAACCACATTCATGGGCTGGATGAGCACGCCTTGGCCCCCGCCTCGGCCTAACAATATCGCCCACTGCGCCCCCATGGTTACGACAATGAGCACGGGCGATAAAAGGACGGTGGCCAGCACGCCCGGAATCAAGATGCCGAGCCCAATCTGCTGGGTAATGAAGGGCTCCTCGGTAAAAAAACCGATAAGGACGGCGGTCGTGATAACGGCAACAGCCGGCGCCGCCGCATGCCCCCGCCTATAGGCCACCGCCATGGTTGCATACAGCAACGCTGCCCCCGACGCGACCAGACGGTATTGGTTTCCGGACACCAGAAAATAACTGGCCAGGAGGGTGGTGAGGACAGCTTGAACCGTCAGCAGCCGCACCCCAGCCCGTTGGCTGACGACGCGGCTTGACGCATTTGACAAGGGGAGAGACACGAAGTCCGCATCCTACGCGCCTCCGCTTAGGTTGGCAGTGCGAACTGTCGTTGTGAAGGGGGCGTGCAGATCGGTTCTTGCCGCGTCTACGATGGACCGAACGGACCCACCCCCACCTAGAAGAAACGACGCGGCTGCGTCAGGCGAACGTGCGTCCCCCGCCCAGCCGGGCGGCACCGCGACGCTGTCGCCCGCCGTGGAACCCAGTGCCGAACAGCAGGCGTTCTTGTTGCAGGCGCTGTTGGAATCGCTGCCCGATCAGGTGTATTTCAAAGATCGCAACAGCCGGTTCTTGGCCGCCAGCCGCCACACGGCCCTAAAGGTTGGCGCCCCCGATGCGCGTGGGTTGTTGGGAAAGACCGATTCGGATTTTTATACCGGCGAACATGCCGATCAGGCCTTCCGCGACGAACAGGAAATCATCCGTTCGGGCGTACCGATGGTGAACGTCGAAGAAAAAGAAACCCTGCCAAATGGTGTCATTCGCTGGGTATCGACCACGAAGATGCCGCTGATTGATCGGTCGGGCACCATCATCGGCACTTTCGGTCTGTCGCGTGACATTACCGAACGCAAACGCATGGAAGACCAGCTGGTTCGGCGCACATTCTACGATCCGCTGACCCAACTGCCGAACCGGGCGTTGCTGTTGTCGCGGCTGCAACATCTGTGTGGCGAAGGCCGAAAAATTGAGACGGCGGATACGCCGCTGCGTTTCGCATTGATAGCGATCAACGTCGATCATTTTACCGGCATCAACGAAAGCCTTGGCCATGATGCGGGCGACGAAGTTTTGCTGCAAACCACGCGAAGGCTGAAGGCGTGTCTGGGCACAGGGGATACGCTAGCCCGGCTGGGCGGTGATGATTTTGTCGTCTTGATGGAAGATGTTCCGGGAATTCATCAGGTGGAACAGATGGGTGAACGGGTCATTGCGGCCTTCGCCCTGCCTTACCTTCTGGGGAAACGCGAAATATTTGTGACAGCCGGCGTGGGTCTTGCGGTCCACCACGGGGACTACGATCACGCCGACCAGGTTTTGCGAGATGCGCATATAGCGCTTCATCGGGCCAAGGCGCATGGTCCGGGCCGTCGCGAACTGTTCGATGCACAGATGCGCCGCGAGGCCGTGGATCGGTTGGATATCGAAATGGGCCTGCGCCGGGCGGTGGAACGTCAGCAGATCGTCGTTCTGTATCAACCCATATTGGATGCCCGCACGGGCCGTGTTGAGGCCTTCGAGGCCCTGGCCAGATGGCGTCATCCAGAACGGGGATTGTTGTCCCCCGACCAATTCATTCCCCTGGCTGAACAAACCGGGCTGATTGAAGGGCTGGGTGGCGATGTGCTGCGACAGGCCTGCCAGCAACTGGCGGTTTGGCAGGCAAAATTTCCCGCCGCGCGAAATCTGCGCATGGGGGTCAACCTGTCGGCTAGGCAACTGCGCAGCGCCACCTTGGTTGATGAGGTCGAGCGCGCGATTGCAGAATCTGGAATTGGACGCGATGTCCTGACAATTGAGCTGACCGAAAGCGGGGTCATGGCCGATGCTGAATTGGGTTGCGCGGTTCTGACGGGACTGCGCGATCTGGGCGCCCGGATTCACATAGATGATTTTGGGACCGGGTATTCTTCGCTGGGGTATCTGCACACCCTACCGGTCGATGCGCTGAAGATTGATCGCAGCTTCATCAAACGCTTGGGGCAAAGCGACGGTGCCAGCGAGATAGTCAGGGCCATCGTGGCTGTCGCCCATGCCTTGCGCCTTGGGGTGGTGGCCGAAGGCGTGGAAACCCGGGAACAGCTAGCCGCTGTCAGGGCCCTGGGCTGCACCGCGATTCAGGGCTACCTATACAGCCCCCCGGTTTCGGCCGAGGACGCCGAACGTTTTCTGACCGGCCTTCCGATGAACCCCGTCTGACGGCTGTTCGAGGCCTTTTAGCCGTGCAGCGCCTGTAGGGGACCATCCACCCCCGTCGCGCCCACGGTTTTGATGTCCTTAAGGCCCATGTATTGAACGGCAGAAACCAGCAACTGGGCCATGTCCCTGCCCGGCTCTTTGCCTCCGTTGCCACTGTCTCCGGACTTGCCACGAAGGTAACGGCCGGTCTTGAAGACCCCCTGGCCACGACCGAAAAGCACGACGGGCAGGCTTCCGGTTTGGTGAAAATCGTTGTTCTTTTCGTTACCGCCCAGTTCAGAGGCCCAGACGACCAGGGTTGAATCCAAAAGTGGTTTTCCATAGGCATCCATCGTGGTCTTGAGTTTGTCGACCAACAGAGCCACCTGTGTGGAATAGAAATTCGTGAAAATCCGCATGGCGGCGGTTTTTTCTTCGGACGGGCGCTGGTGGGTCCAAGGATGATGGGCAGGCCCCGAATCGCCCGAGTCAGCCTTGGGGGCGGTGGGCACTTCAAAGCAATCCGGCAGCCTGTTGCGCGCGGCCTGGCCGCCGAATTGGAAGGCTATGACGTGCGACAGTTCGCATGCGAACGTCGTGGCCATCAGTTCGTTGAATGCTGTCATCTGCGTGGGGACGTTTTCGGGATTGGCCCAATCCCCCGCGCCTGGATCTTGTGGTTTTCGGCAGACCTTCAGCGCGGGGTTACCCAACAACCCCGAAACTAGATTTTTCTCCATTGAACGCAGGGTCGTGCAGTGGTCATCCAACAAACGGCTGCCTTCGGCGCCCAGATCGCTTTTCACGCGGGCACAGTTTTGCGATACAAAATCCAGCACGCTGCGATCCCTGGCAACGAAGGCGTCTGCCTGCCCGGGATCGGCCGCGCCCGCGGGGCCCATGAAACGCGCGAACAACTGGGCCCAGGCGCGCGATGGGTTGGTTTCCGGTGAAATGTTGCGTCCAGGTGCCGCACAATAACCTTCGCCTGTGCCCCCGGCCTGGCGGGTGCCAACCAATCCCCAGACAAGCGATCGTACAAGCCCCGCCCGATATTCGGCTTCGAGGCGTTTTCCGATCAGCTGGTCCACGGTCTGGCCATTGTTCGCGTATTGGTTGCCGCCGAATCCTGCGCCGTAGCCGCTGAACACCTGCCCGCCCAACCCGTGCCCCCCGCCGTTGACGACGCCGCTGCCCGTGATCGCCATATGTGACAAGAAGATGCCGTCCGCTCGATGTCGCGCCAGGGGTTGCCACCAATCGTGGAATTGGAAATCGGTTTCGGTCCCGGAGGCCGGACCGCAGGCGCTCATGGGACCGTTGGGTGAAAAAATGAAAATGACCCGGCGGGGTGATGACGGGGCACCCAGCGCATCACGTTTCCGCAGCACGGGGGCTAACAACGCCCCAAGGGCCGTATGGGTCAACACCCGGCGGCGGGATAGACCTGCGACGTTTCGAACAAGGGGCTTAGCGTTCTGGGTCATCTAGAGTTCACCTCGGGGCGACAACGGTAACGAAACCGGGGGTGGCGACAATGGCGCGAAATATGGCGGCCAGGTTGCCGCGGGTTTTGGTGGTGGCCTCATTGATCGCCATGACCATAGGTTGATCCGCGGTCACCAAGGCCCGTCCCAGCGTCCACTGCAGGGCTGCCTGGGCGAAACAACCAAGGACCTGGGGATGGTTGGCAAGGCCGCGCATCAATTCAGCGGGTGTTCCAAAACGCAGCGGTTCGCCCGAACTGGTGGCAATGGTGCCGGACAGATCCCAGGGTTTTCCCGTCGGATCTTTGTGGACCCAGCGGCCCACGGGATCGAAGGGCAAAAACGAATAGCCCAGCGGCGCAAAACTTTGGTGGCAACCGCTACACACCCGACCTGCTGAGGTTCGGAATTCGAGGCCCTGCCGGGTGGAAAGACCGGAGGGCTCGTTGGTCCGCGCCGAAGCTGCCGCGTCTACAGGCGGCGGGGGAACTGGTTCACACAAAAGCGCTTCGCGCAGGAACGCTCCGATTTGGAAAGGGGAAGCCCCATTTTCCTTCGTATGCGCCGCCAAGACCTGCGGGTGCATCATCAGGCCGATGCGGCCGGTCTGTTCATTGTCGCCCACCATTTGTGTTCCTTCGCCCGAAGGACGGCTTAGTTTTTTCATCGACTCGTCCTGCAAATACGTCGTCGTTGACAGCAACCCGGCCACCGTTGGCTGGTCGCTTTCAAACAGGACCTGGCGAATGGCCCCTTCCGCACTTGCGCGAACGGACGCCTCAAAATCATCGCCCAGTTCCTTGTTGTATTTTCTGGATTTCAGTTTCAGCTTGGCTTCGTTGGCCCCCAGCCATTGCAGCACAAATACGGCCTGTGCTTTCCGCCCGCGTTCAGTGGCGGCGATGCGATTGAAATGACGGATGCGTTCATCGGGGTCAGAAAGTTTGCCGGCCTTTGCGGCTGCTAACAGGGCGTCATCCGGTGGGGTCAGGGTCGCTAGAAACGACAAACGGCTGGCGATTTCATCAGGCCGCAAGGCCCGAAGGCCCGGCTGGCCCGCGATAGCCGTTCCAATTTCTTCGCGGTACAAAAACGAGGGTGCAAGAAATATCGATGACAATGCGGCTTGGACGGCTGCAACATCCCCATTTTCTGATTTTCCTGCCTCCGCAAACATTCCGTGTAGGGCCGTCGCTTCTTGCGCAAACGCCTTTCGGCGAAAGGCCCGGGCGGCAAGTCCCGTGGCCCAGTCGCCCAAACACTGCCTTTGGGGCTGCAAGGTTAGCGTGCAACCCGACCGCATCAGCACCTGGGGGCCAACCTTCAGCGCGAAGTCATCCATCACCACCTGCAACGATCGTATTTCGGTTGCCAAAAGGGGAACGCCTACGGTGATCAAGGGACCGTGTCCTTGGTGGGGCTCTTCGGGCAAATCCGTCCGCAGCGGCGCCACACCGATCAGCAGCTGCACAGTCGCGACCAATTCGTCCCGTGACAGACGCCGCAACAAAGACGGCCGTCCCTGGTAGCGCACGGGCCATGAAAAGACGGGGCGTGGGCTGACCATCAGATTTTGCATGGCCAGGGTATTGCGCGGCCCCGCCGCCGCTTCTGTAAGCCACGCGAGCAGGATCTTTTCCTCTGGACTGCCCGGCACAATCCGTTCACCCCCTTCGTGCATCATGCGTTTGGTTGGCTTGCGAAATAGGCGCGACTTCGTGGGATCCTGCGCATCAACCAAATCCCAAAACGTAGCGCTGGCCGTCTGGATTTCGTGGGCAGAGGCCCCGGGCCTCGGGAAGATCAGCCGCGACTCCGAGGCCTCGCCGTTTTGGTTATGGCATTCGCGGCATCCGGCTTCGTCAAGAACCGCCGCTAGTTGCGCGCCTGTAGCCGTGGACTTCTGAGTGGCAACGGGGTCGTGGGGGCCCGCGCCACGGGGTGCCGTGCAGCCGCCCCCTGTTAGTGACACGGTTAGCAACCAGGCTGCGAAAGCCACGACGATGGGGGGGCTTGGGGGGGGCATGAGGGAGGACATGGACAGTCTCCTTCCTAATACGCCGTTATGCCCATTTGTGGCCGGCGTTAAAAACCACTACAGACAGTCGATTTAAATGATTACAGATACTTACGACGATGTTCTTTCGACACTTTGCCGCTATTTTACAAGGCGGCATCCGGGCGGTGTTTCACGGCTAGTTCGGCATTGCGGAAATCCATCGGGTGACCAGATCAAGTCCCACGGCATCGACGATCTTGGTTGCGAGAGGAGGCATCGCTTCCTTTTGAACCCTCGACACCATCCGCACCGTTACACCGCTTGCGGCTGGATCCCCGGGCGCGATCCGCAACGTTAGCCCGGGGCGGCGAACGAAATAGGTCAGCTTCTGGCGTACGGCGCTTTGGTACGCAGGTACGTCCTCGATTTTCCGATTCCCAACGTCAAGGCGTAGATTCAATTGCGTGTCCGGCCAGGACGTTCCCCGGGGGTTGTGGCAGTGGCCACAGTTCGCGTGCAGGTACCCCAGTGCCGATGCGGTCAGTTCATCCCCTACCGGCGAAAAAGTGGAATCGACCGACGGAGGGTGGGAAAGGGTTCCATCGGTGGCAAGAGACCGGACCGTCGGTCCTGTGGACGTCTGTGAAAGCTGAACCGCCGAAAAGCCCAGCACCCGTCCCGTGTCGCCATTATGACAGGCCGCACACAGCTTCTGGGCCGGGACATCATGGGTGCTGCCGTTCACATCCACGGCCCCATCTATGGAAAAAACTGCATCGGACCCATCGGGAAGCCACACGAAGGCCCCCATAAAATAGTCATCGGGACCCGATCCGTAGCGTTCGACGAGGCGGGTCTCTAGAAGGTTGGGGCCGCGTGCGAATTCCTTCCACAGCTTTGTCCCGATCGGAAAATTCCAGTGATCCATGTCAGCCGTGTCGATCTGCGTGCCTGGCGGCAGGCTGATCCATCTTTTCTTGTCGGCACCATCTGACCACAGCACGTAGCGTGGCTGGAACGCGACGACGCCGTATGCAATTGCCTTGTCGGGAAGATTCTTGAAAAGACCGGTCTCAGATAGTTTTGTGTAGTGGGGTTTTGTGTAGGCCACAGGGGCGTCGGGTCGCAGATCCGGGGCTATATCCGGGGCTATATCCGGGGCAACATCCGGAGCAACATCCGGGGGGACATCCGCAGCGACACCTATGTCCGAAGCAAGAGCGTGGGCGTCCGGGCTTGGCGGCTCTGTCGGAAGGGCCGCATCGACCTGCGGGGACATCTTCGAAGGACAGCCAGCCAAGAACGCGAAAAACAAAAGACCCGGCCACGCACGCGGCGCGACCGGGCCCTGGGGGCGTAATCCGATGTGGGTCACGCCGCCGATACTACTGCGCGTCGGTGGAAGACGCGTCCGTGGACGTGTTCATCGAAGCGGCGTCGGACGCCCCTCCGTCCATCGGCGTCATCATCAGGCCACCATCGGGGGCAGCACGTGGGGGCCCCGGTGGCCACACGCACATGCTGACCACTTTGTTCGGGTTGGCGGGCAGTGATTTGATGTAGTTCGCGATGTCGAGCGCATCTTGATCCTTCAGACCTCCGTACGGACCCATGGGGCCGGTGGGCATGGGGGGGCACAATGGCTTGCCGTCCTTGCTGATGCCCATTTTCAGGACCTTGATAATGTCATCGGTCGTCCATTTGCCAATGCCGTTGGTGTCATCGGAGGTGATGTTGCGCGACACCGGATCGGACGTGCCCGGAAGGCCAAGACGGAACATTTCGCCACCGGCAAAGAAATTTTCCTTCTTGATAACGGCACCGGGGCCAGGTGCTTCGTGCTTGGTGTGACATTCCAAACAGACCCCGACCTGCGTGGTCAGATACCGCCCCCGATCCGCGCTGGCCTTTGCCGGGTAGGTGTCAGGCACAGTTGGTATGGTGGCCGGATCCACAGGAGGGGCAGCGGCGGGTACGTCGAATTCAACCGCGCGACGAGCGATTTCATGTTTCACAGGCGGAATGATTTTCAGATAGGCCACGATGGCGTCTGCGTCCTCAGCCTTGGTGTTGTGGAAGATGTAGTAGGGCATGATCGGGTTCAGCACTTCGTCGCCGGTCGCGGCGGGGCGGATGCCGTCCATGAACATCTTCTTGATGTCTGCGGCGCTGCGGTTGCCAAGACCTGTCGCATCTGAGGTCAGGTTGCGGGAACTTAGGCATTTGCCTGGGGCGATTTGCACGAAACATTCCCAACCCGCCATGTATTTCGACAAATCCGGTCCGCCCATCGCGTTGCGTGGGGTGTGACAGTCAGGACATCCGATCACATTGTTCACAAGGTAGCGGCCTCGTTCCTGTTCGGCCGTCAGCACGACCGCTGGTGCGCCACCGCCATCGCCCGCGGGGGCGTCGCTGGCAGCACCGTCGTTCGACCGCGAATCGCTGCCGCCGCCGTCCTTCGGCGCCACATCAGACGCAGGTGCGTCCGGACCGGGAGGGATTGCCGCTGGTGCATCGACCGCTGGGCTGGCCGCCATGTCGGCGCGGGGCGTAGCTGACGCCGCGTCCGTAACTATGGCCGAAGCGCCGCTGTCAGCGCTTGCTGACGCGTCCGTTTTTTTCGTGTCGCTGTCGCTGTCCGTGCAGCCGATCGCCATGGCGAGGCTTAACGCCGCCAATTTCCACCCGTACCTGTTCATGATCTGGTTCCTCGAAGTTTGTTGGAGCATAGAATTCGAGGCGCCAATATCACATCCCGGGCAAAAACTCAAGAATGGAATGCGAAAAGCATTGATGACCGTTTCTGCCTTAAGGGGACACCCACCATGGGTGCCCCGTCTGTCAAATCTTGAGCCGTTGTCGCCTTAGCGGTCACCTACCCATGTGATGTGCAGTAGCCGCAATCTTCAGTGGGTCATGCTGGCCTTGTCTTTGGGAACGTTTGGCTGCGCGGGTGAGGTCGCAGATGAAGGGGGAGCGGCCCCATCGGGAGGCGCCCCAAGAGGGTTACCGTCTCCAACCAACCCCCTAGCTGATCCTACCAAGGTGACGACGAATCCCCTGGACCCAACGAAGCCGGTGATCCCGGCCCCTGCGGCGGCTTTCGATCTGGGCACGACGAAATTGCGACGCCTCACGCGGCTTGAGTACAACAACACCGTACGCGATTTGCTGGGGGACAGCACGCGTCCTGGATCTTCATTCGCCTCCGATCTCGAAGGGGAGGGGGGCTTTGTGACGGGCGGGATCGTCTCGCAGGTCGAAGCTGACCAGTACTTGGAAGCTGGGGATCGTCTGGCCACTGCCGCCGTCAGAGATCTGGACAAACTGTTGCCCTGCAAGCCCGTTGGGGTTGAGGACGCCTGTGCTGCCGATTTTGTTGCCAAGGTGGGGCGGCGGGCCTACCGCCGGCCCCTGTATGCCGATGAGACAAAAGACCTCAAAGATCTCTACGATTGGGCGAAGACCAATAAGTTCGATTTTGCGACCCGCATTCAGATGATCCTCACGACGATGCTTCAGTCTCCAAATTTCTTGTACCGATGGGAATTCGGAACCCCAATGGCGGGCAAGCCCCGGCTAAACGTTTTGACCAGTCATGAACTGGCGTCGCGGCTTTCGTATGCGCTGTGGAGCTCGATGCCCGACGACGACCTTTTCAAGGCCGCTGACGCCGGGCTTTTGGTGAAGCCGGCAGAGATTGAGGCGCAAGCGGTGCGCATGTTGGCCAGCCCCAAGGCCCGCGATTCACTTTCAAGGTTCCGTTCGGGCTGGTTACATTTTATCGACGGGGCCGATGTCCCCAAAGATCTTAAGAAGTTCAAGTCCTGGAGCCCCCAGATGCTGGCCGCGCTGGACGCCGAAAATGAAGAATTTGTTGTCCGCACGATGATGGCGGGCGCGGATGGATTTTCGGCCCTGTTCACGGCGGACTACAGTTTTGGGGGCGAAGCGGCTGCCAAGTTTTACGGAGTCGTTGGCGTGGCGGGAACGATGCCGCAGAAAATTGCGTTCCCACCAGAACAAGATCGTGCGGGCGTATTGACCCACGCCTCGTTTCTGGCGCGAAATTCGGGGCCGTCGGCGCCTTCTCCCGTGCGCAGAGGGCATACGGTTCGCGAACAGTTTCTTTGCGATCCGCCGCCGCCGCCGCCGAAGGATCTAAATCCGGTCCCGCCGACCGAGGGTATGAAGACCATTCGTCAGCAGGTGCTAGAGCACCAGAAAGATCCCGCCTGCTTCGGCTGCCATCAGATGATGGATGGCTTTGGTTTGGCGCTCGAAGGGTTCGATGCCGTGGGGCTGGTCAGGTCGATGGACGGGGCGCAGCCTGTTAACCCCTCGGGGGAGGTCTTGTGGCCAGGAAAAACCACGCCGGTTTCGTTTCGGGGGGCGCGAGAACTTGGCAATGCACTGGCAGTTGATACGTCTGCGCAGCGCTGTTTTGTGCAGCAATTCTTCCGGTTCACGATGGGGCGCCAGGATACCGACGATGGCTTCACGATCGACGCGACGCTTGACGGATTTAAGAAGGCAAAACTCGACATTCGTCAACTCATGGTTGCCCTCGTCCGCAGCGAGGCCTTCCGATACCGAAAAACCCTTGAAGGGGAGGTTCAGCCATGACGACGTCTAGGCCTTCGCGGCGCAGTTTTCTCAAGTCGATTGGAGCAAGCGCCGCCTTGGTGCCGTTGCTGGATGTCGAATACGCACAGGGGGCGGGTTTCCCCAAACGCATCATCATCGTCAATACCCCGAACGGGGTCATGCAGGATGTGTACTGGCCGACTGGAACTGAAAAAAATTGGACGTGGCCCGATGACAAGGGAAAGGCGCTGAGCATCACCAAGGTTCTAGATCCGATCAAAAAGGATCTGCTGATCGTCAAGGGCATCGATATGGTGTCCACAAAAGACGATCCGGCGGTCGGTTACGGCAACGCACATGACAACTACCCTCACCTTTTTACGGGGACGAAAACGGGTGCGGGAAAGCTTGCGGGAGGGCCCAGCCTCGACCAATACCTGGTGCAGAAACTCGACCCGGCGACCAAGTTCAAGGCCCTGACCTTGGCGGTGCAGGTTCAGTGGGGGGCTCTGAACCAGGCGCGGATTTCGTGGGCCGGTGCTGGGAAAGCGGTGACGCCCCAGGAAGATCCCTACAAGGTTTTCACTGATCTGTTCGCAGGAATGGCGGTGGGGGGGACGCCCGCTCAGCGTGAAGAGATCGAACGGTCGTTTCAGGCCAAAAAAAGCATTCTGGACAAGGTGGGTCGCGATCTGACGCGTTTTCAGGCCCGTTTGGGCACCGAAGATCGATCCAAGCTGGACAGCCATCTGAATGCCATTCGTCAGGTCGAGCGGAAGTTCGATCCCAAATTTGCCGTGTCGGCCACCTGCATGCAGCCCAGCACGGGCGACAAAGTGGCGGTTCAATCAGTGCCAGAGTTTCCTCGGATTGCTCAGCTTCAGATGGATATGATCGTAGAAGCAATGGCCTGTGGGTTGACGAATATTGCAACCTTGCAGTTTTCCAACGCGGCGGCGAACCACATGGTTTTTTCGTGGTTGGGCAAGGAATTTACCGAACCCTCCTATAAGGATGGGGCGGGCCGGGGTGAATTTGGTGATCTTCACAATCACCACGAGTTGACCCATAGATCTTCGGTGTTCCCGCAGCTGAAGTCCCGCGTTGAACAGTGGTATCACGAGCAGTTCCTTTATTTGGTCCAGAAGCTAAAGACCAAAAAAGAAGGATCAGGTTCGATGCTGGACAACACCATCGTTCTTTGGACCAACAACATGCACCGTGGTGACAGCCACTCGTGTGGCCCTCACATGCCCTGGTTGATGGCGGGGCAGGGGGGCGGGACCCTTGGGACGGGACGGTTCTTGGACTATGGGACCCGGCCTTTCGCCCACAACCGGCTTTTGCTTTCGTTGGCGCAAGCCATGGGGGTTCCCGGGGACACATTCGGCGATCCGAAATATTGCGTCGGCGGGCCGATCACGGAACTTCGCGGCTGAGGCCGTGGCGCGTCGGCCGGCTACCGTTGCACCCAGCCGTAGGCTTTCTTGGCGTTCCCCGCAAAAAATTTGTCAGCGGCGGCCTTGCCCTTAGCTTCAAAAAAGGTCCGGGCTATTTTGACCCCGTCGACCAGGGTCCCGACGTTCTCCAAAATGGGCCAATTGGTGCCGAAGATCAGCCGATCCTCGCCAAACGTTTTCCACAACAATTCAAAAACCGCCTTGTAGGCGTTCGGATCGGCGGATGATTTTCCACCGACGGCGGCCTGTTCCTGGAACCGCGAGACCTTGCAATAGACATTGGGGACAGCCGCCGCAGCTTCGAAGGCGGCTATCCATGTGTCGGTCGGCGCCGACGTGTAGCTGATGTAGCCGCTGTGATCCAGGATGACCTTCAGATCCGGGAGACCCTTGGCCCCGGCGGCCGCGGTTGTCACGCCAACGGCTTCCTTGGCATTCACATCGACTGACAAACCTTTTTCGGACAAGGCCAGCAGATCGTTTTTCCAGGCGGGTCGTGCCAGATCACCCGCCCCGTCGACCCGGACGCCACGAAACAGCGGGTTCATGGCCAGACGATCAAGGGTGGCCATGAAGGCTGGTTTCCCAAAAACCTCAGCCAGGTTGCCCATAATCCCAACGATGATGGGGTTATTCTTGGCCTGGTCCAGCAGCCAGTCGTTGTCTTCCAGCCATCCGCTGGCTTCGACGACCACGGTGCCCTTGATCCCCGCCGCCGCGGCCTTG
>JAYUUT010000129.1:0-11184 GCA_043754455.1 Myxococcales bacterium | reverse complement strand
TGGTGCCGTTGTCGGCACAAGGCGACCGCTGTGTCCGAGATGTCGAGGCCCACGACGGACCGGGGCCCCAGCGCCCGTTTGACGTAGGACGCCCCGCCGCCGCGCCCGCTACCAATTTCCAGAACCGACCGGCCTCGAAGATCGATGGCACCCGCAACCTGGTGGTAAAGCAGAATCCACGAACGGTCGGTTTCGTCGCGTTCTTCTAGTGGGATCTGCGGCCGGTCCGGTTCTGGCGCGAGCCCATAGTTCATGAACACCCACTCAGAATGCCGATAGCGGCGCGCGAGGTACCGATACCATTGTTTCCAGAGCTGCCGACGGACCGACGGAAAGCTGTTAACGAAGGAGAAAAGCCGTGCGAACATCGTCCGCGAGTATACGAGGCTGCGGTCGAGGGCGAAGTCGCGCGGGCGTACATTCCCTGGCAGCTAAGATGAAGCCTCATGATGATCCTTGAGATCCTGGGGCGGGTATTGCTACCCATCCTGCTCCTCATCGGACTTGGGGCCGTTTTGGGGCGGGACAAACGTCTGGATCTTGCGACGCTGGCAAGACTGAACCTATATCTGTTTGCGCCTGCGTTCCTTTTGGTTCGGGTTGCCGAAAGCCGCTTCGCCTGGCGCGACGTGAGCCTCATTGGTGCGGGGTTGATGCTGCCGCTCATCATGGTGGGGCTTCCCCTGATGCTGACCTTGCGCGCGCGGCGTTCGCCCAACAGCGTGACCATGCCAATTTTGGCTGGTGCCCTGCTGTCCAATGCGGGCAACTTCGGTGTTCCCGTGGCGCAACTGGCCTTTGGTCCCACAGGTGCAGAAGTGCAGGCGCTCGTCGTGGTATTCGTTAACACGACGATCTTTTTCATCGGTTACATGCTTTTATCCGGGGGCGAGGGTGGCTTTCGCCGTGCGCTGTTCGGCTATCTCAAAATGCCGATGCTCTACATGATCATCCTGGGCGCCGGCGTGCGGTCGATGGGTGGCCCCAGCCTGCTGCCTCCGGTGGCGCAGTGGGTGTGGAAATCAGTGCAGCTTTGCGCCGACGGCATGTTCGCCGTAGCCCTGGTCTCGTTAGGCGCGCAGATCGCGGCCAACCCACGCCGGGCGCGTGCCCGCACGGTGGTCCCGATCGTCGCGGTCAAGCTGCTGATTTTGCCCGCCGTCACAGGGGCCGTGTGTTGGGCGCTTGGACTGTGGCCTTGGCCCGGCGCTCAGATTGTGCTTGCGGCCGCTGCACCCACCGCAGTCAATACGGTTCTGTTAGCCGTCGAAGTGAAGGCCGACGCCGACATCGTCACGGAGGCCGTTTTCTGGACCAGCCTCCTTGCGCCGCTGACGATGGCGCTGGTCCTGTCTGTCATCAAGATCCTAGGCGCCGGTCGATTGCCACTGCCCTGACGTGGCCTAGATGCGCCTTCAGCCCACCGGGGCAAAGACCGTTGCCGCGATTCTTGACTGACCGAATAGGCTTTCCGCTGTGCGGTTGATCACTCCCTTATTTCGCAACATGCCTTTCAACGCTTGTGGGTAGGCGCATGAACTGATAACGAGTGCACCATGACACCAACAACTCACTCGAAAACACGCTTCAGATACCTTGCCTTGCTTGCCCTCGCAGCGTGTTTTTCCAGTGCGGAAAACGAAGACGACGTCATTTCTGGCCGGGTGGGACGGGTTCGACTGGCGCTGGTTGTCGCGCCCTTGGACGTTCGTTGCGTCCGACTAACCGTCACAGGATCGGCTGCGACAGTGACGCGGCAGTTTGATGTTACACCAGGACAAAGCTCGGCCTTTATCGCCAGCGGCCTACCCGTCGGGTTGGTCACGTTGAACGAGGACGCATTTGCAGAACGTTGTGCGGACGTTGTTTCCACGTCTATCCCCACCTGGGTGAGCGAAGCCCCCGTCAAGGCAACCTTGGTGGCCGGCACAATGACGGACATCACGATCGTTCTACGTCGCGCCGCTCGACTGGGCGTGCACAGCGATTTCCGTGACGACGTGGATGCAGGGACTGTAACGGATGCATCCGCGGTCGATGTCGGTACCCGGGACATGGTCACGAGCATCGACACGCGCATCGACACGCGCATCGACACGCGCCTCGATACGAGCCTCGATACGAGCCTCGATACGGGCCTCGATACGGGCATTGTTCCGCGTATCGATGCGAGCATTGATACGGGCATTGTTCCGCGTATCGATGCCCGTTCGCAGGACCTGCTCACGCGTGTCGATGGCGGTGTCCTCGACGGACGTTAAGCCGCACCTGCCGTCTGCACACAACGAACGCCCGGCTTAGCTCAGCCTGACCCGACGCGGTCCGTGGTTAGCCCAAAAATCGCGCTTGCACCCTCGGATCGGGCAACCAACACTGTTCCTTCTTGCCGAACCATTTGTAGCGATTGCGCGCCACGAATCTGTAAATCGCGTTGCGCAGAAACGGCGGCACCACGATGAAACAATAGCCGAGCTTCCACGCGCCATCGAGCCCACGTGCGATGCGCAAGACAGCGCTCGACTGTTCATGGAGCTTGCCGTCTTGAAACAAGAAGATGGTACGCGGTGGGTGGTGTTCGCCGAAGACGCGCACGCCGAGCGCCGACTGCAGCGACGCAAACCGAAAGCGCCCCGCCCGGTCACGCCTCAGGATGAATTGCACCGCGGAGCTGCACAGGTTGCAGACACCATCGAAAAACACAACGTTTTCGGGAAGGCCCTGGATGTTCGTCATTCTGCCACCGGAGCGTGAGTCTGAGGCCTGCGACCCTGGCAGCGCGCGTTTCTTGTTGGCTTTTGCGAATGAGGGCGCTAGGTATCGGGGCCGTCATAAGGAGGTCCCGCGTCATGATCCGCCGCAAAAAACTCGCTCTGGTTGGTGCTGGAAACATTGGTGGCGAACTGGCAGCTCTGTGCGCCCGAAAAGAACTGGGCGACGTCTGGCTGTTCGACATTCCTGAAAAGGAAGGGGTTGCCAAGGGTAAGGCCCTGGATCTGGAACAAAATGGCGCCGTCCTAGGTTATGACGCGAACATCCGCGGAACGTCCAATTGGGATGACATCGCGGGCGCGGACGTGGTCATCGTGACCGCCGGGGTTCCCCGCAAACCGGGCATGTCCCGCGACGATTTATTGGCCATTAACCTGAAGATTATCCGGGGCGTCGGGGAAAACCTGAAGGCCAAATGCCCCAATGCCTTCATCATCGTGGTGTCCAATCCGCTGGACGCGATGGTGTACGAGATGAAAAAGGTGACCGGGTTTCCGCGTGAGCGCGTCGTGGGCATGGCCGGGGTCCTGGATGCAGGCCGGTTCCAGTTGTTCCTGGCCCGTGAAGCGGGGGTCGCCGTCAAGGACGTGCGCGCGATGGTGCTGGGTGGTCACGGGGACACGATGGTGCCTGTGCTGTCCTACTGCACGGTCGACGGGGTACCGGTGCGGCAGCTTATCGCTGCTGAAAAACTGGCCGAAATCGCGGATCGGACCCGCAACGGCGGCGGCGAAATCGTCAAATTGATGGGAACGTCGGCCTTCTACGCCCCGGCGGCGGCTGCCATTCAGATGGCTGAAGCCTACCTAAAGGATCAGAAGCGTCTGATCCCCTGTGCCGCCTTCCTTGATGGCGAATACGGCTACAAAGATCTGTATATGGGCGTGCCTGTTGTCATCGGCGGCGGTGGTGTCGAACGGATCGTCAACATTGAATTGACCGCCGAAGAAAAGGCCATGCTGGACAAATCAGCGGCCGCCGTCCGCGAATTGATCGAAGCGTCGAAAAAACTGTGACCGGTTCGGGAGCCACGCCATGAAGATTCACGAGTACCAGGCCAAGGAAATCTTGAGGAAATACGGCGTCCCCGTCCCCCGGGGCATTGCCGTGTTTTCTATTGGTGAGGCCGAAAGGGCCGCCAAAACGTTGGCGGACGAAACCGGCAGCGATGTCGTGGTGGTCAAGGCCCAGATCCACGCGGGTGGACGTGGCAAGGGTGGCGGCGTGAAGGTGGTGCGGGGTTCCGCGGCTGCGCACGAGGCCGCCAAGGCCATGTTGGGCATGACCCTTATCACGCACCAAACGGGGCCCCAAGGCCGCGTGGTCAAACGTCTCATGGTTGAACAAGGCGTCAACATCGCCAAAGAATTATATGTCGGCGTTCTGGTCGATCGCGGATCAGGCCGCGTGCTGGTGATGGCGTCGGCCGAAGGCGGCATGGAAATCGAGGAAGTTGCGGCCAAACACCCCGAAAAGATTCTCAAAGAGATCGTCGATCCGGCCCTGGGTCTGTCGGGATACCAGGCGCGCAACCTGGCGTTTGGCATGGGGCTCAAGGGTGATGCCGCAAAAAACGCCGCTGCGTTTCTGTTGAAGATGTACACAGCGTTTGTCGACACCGACGCCGCCATCGTCGAAATCAACCCTCTGGTGGTGACCGGCGAGGGCAAGGTGATGGCGCTCGATTGCAAGATGACTTTCGATGACAACGCCCTATACCGGCACAAAGACATCGAAGAATTGCGCGATCTGGAAGAAGAAGAACAAAGCGAGATCGAGGCCAAGAAATTCGATCTGAATTTCATCAAGCTGGACGGCAGCATCGGCTGCATGGTCAATGGCGCGGGCCTGGCGATGGCCACCATGGACATCATCAAACACTTCGGCGGCCAACCAGCGAATTTCCTGGATGTGGGCGGCGGCGCCACCACTGAAAAGGTAACAGCGGCCTTCAAGATCATCACGTCGGATCCCGCCGTGAAGGGGATTTTCGTAAACATCTTTGGCGGCATCATGAAATGCGACACCATCGCGGACGGCGTGATTGCCGCCGTCAAAGAAGTGGGATTGAAGGTGCCTCTGGTGGTGCGGCTGGAAGGCACGAACGTAGAAATGGGCAAAAAACGCCTATCGGAATCAGGGCTGGCCGTTACCACCGCCAATGACATGGCGGACGGCGCCCGAAAAATTGTCGCAATGGCTTCGGGCGCCCGGGCCTGATGAGAGGTTGATCCATGTCGGTCCTCGTCAATAAAAACACCAAAGTTATCGTTCAGGGGCTTACCGGTTCGGCGGGAACATTCCACGCCAAACAGATGCGCGAATACGGCACGCAGGTTGTCGGGGGCGTTACCCCCGGCAAAGGCGGCACCACGCACGAAGGGTTCCCGGTTTTCGACACCGTCAGGGATGCCGTGGCCGCAACGGGCGCCAATGCCACGGTGATTTATGTGCCGCCGCCCGGTGCCGCCGACGCCATCATTGAAGCGGCCGCCGCGGGCATCGCCCTGGTGGTATGCATCACCGAGGGCATTCCGGTTTTGGATATGGTGCGCACGCAGCGCGCGCTGGGGGCCTACCCCGGCACGCACCTGGTGGGACCCAACTGCCCGGGCGTCATCACCCCGGGTGAATGCAAAATAGGGATCATGCCCGGGTACATCCATTCGCCCGGCCCCATCGGCATCGTGTCCCGGTCAGGCACCCTGACCTACGAAGCCGCGCACCAATTGACCACCATGGGCATCGGCCAATCAACCGCCATCGGCATCGGCGGCGACCCGGTCAAGGGCCTGGACTTCATCGAATGCCTGGCCATGTTCGAGGCCGATCCGCAAACCAAAGCGATCCTGATGATCGGTGAAATCGGCGGCGATTCCGAAGAACGCGCGGCCGCATTTGCCAAGGCCCATATGAAAAAACCCGTCGCGGGATTCATCGCGGGCGTGACCGCCCCCCCCGGACGACGCATGGGCCACGCAGGCGCCATCATCAGCGGCGGCAAAGGTTCAGCCGAAGACAAATTCGCAGCCATGCGCGAAGCAGGCATCGCCATCGCCGCCACCCCAGCCGATCTGGGAAAGACCGTGGCGCCGTTGCTGGGCAAATCGAAATCGTAATAAAGGACTGTCAGAAACATCATGGCCATCGAACGTACTTTTGGAATCATCAAGCCCGACGCCGTTGAAAAAGGCGCCATTGGCACTGTCATCGCCCACATTGAAAAATCGGGACTGAAGGTCATCGGCCTTCGTCTCACACGCCTGTCCGTCGCCCAGGCCGAAGGTTTCTACGCGGTTCATAAGGCGCGTCCATTTTTCGGATCGCTGGTCGCGTTCATGACGTCGGGCCCCTGCGTGCTGATGGCCCTTCAGGGCGAAGGCGCCATTGGCAAATATCGCGAACTGATGGGCGCCACTGATTCAAAAAAGGCCGCCCCAGGCACCCTGCGCGCGCTGGCGGGAACCGATATCGAAAAAAACGCCGTTCACGGCAGCGATGGACCCGATACAGCACAATTCGAATTGGGGTATTTCTTCATGGGGCTGGAACTGGCATAGAACCCCGCCGCGCGGTTTAGGTGCCCACCACGCCGGCAATCGCGCCGGATAGACAAGTCGCCAGGCCCCCCGCCAAAATCGCCCGCAGCCCCAGGCGCGCCAGGTCGCTGCGGCGTTCGGGCACCAAAGTGCCCAGGCCGCCCAGCACAATCGCCAGGGATCCGAAGTTGGCGAATCCGCACAAGGCAAAGGTCGTGATGCGGATCGTGCGGGGATCAAGGGCGGCCATGTGTACGCCCAGCTCCCGGTAGGCCAAAAATTCGTTCAGCGCGGTTTTGATACCCAGGAGGGATCCAACCAAAGGTGCGTGTTCCCAGGGCACGCCCATTAACCAGGCCAGGGGCGCAAGCGGCCAGCCCAATAAGGTGGCCAGGCGCAGCTCTGGAAAGCCGAAAAGGCTACCTATCCCCCCAATGCCGGCGTCCACCAGAGCGGTCAGCGCGACGAAGGCAATCAGCATGGCACCCACATTCAGCGCCAGGTGAAGGCCTTCACTAGCCCCCCGTGCGGCGGCATCAAAGACGTTGACGGTTGTGCGCGGCAGGTCGGCGCGAACCCCGCCCATGGTGTCGGGCGTCTGGGTTTCGGGCACCATGATTTTGGCAATCAACACCGCGGCGGGTGCGTTCATGAAGGACGCGGTCACCAAAAATCCGGCGTCCATTCCCATCGCGACATAGGCCAATAGGACTGATCCCGCAATGGTGGCCATGCCCGCGGTCATCACTGAAAACAATTCGCTTTGGGTCATGCGCGCGACGTAAGGGCGAATCAGCAGGGGCGCTTCGGTCATACCCAAAAACACATCCCCGACTGTCGACAGGGCCTCGGCGGCTGAAATCCCCATGGCCCGCGACAGGCCCCGTGCCAGCAGGGCGACCACCCGTTGCATGATGCCCAGGTGATACAGCACGGCCATGCAACTGGCGACGAAGACGATGATGGGCAACACCTTGATGGCGAACACAAAACCAACGACCACGTTCGTGGGGGCCCCGGCGGTCGGGGTTTGAACCACGGTGACAGCAGGCCAGTCGCCAAATACGAAACGAATGCCCGCGTTGGTGAACCCAATGAACGCGTCCGCTGCGTTGTTCGCGGCAACAAACAACCGCGCGCCGATAGGCGTTCGCAACGTGATGATCGCCATCAACAGTTGCAGCCCTAGGCCCCAGCCCCAGATACGGGCCGAAAACGCACGGCGTCGGTCGGCGGACACAGCGACGGCCACGCCCAACAGAAAAACCACGCCCAGCAGGCCCCTCATGGCGCGGGGGGGTCCACCTGCAGGGGCGGCCGTCCGAAGGTGGCCCGCAATCGATTCATGGATTTCATCACCGAAGGCCGTGCCAAAAGCCGTTTTTCAAGCACCTGTTTGCCGGGAAAATTCACCAGTGACAATCCTATCACCAGCACGACAAGCCCAGGGCCAGGCGCGGGAATCATGATGATACCCAGAGGCACCAGCACGGCGCCCAACAGATTTTTCAGCACCAAAAGCGGCCATCTGACTAGGGGCCGCGCATACCATCCGGACGGCTGGCGATAAAAATAATCCGCTGGCAGCAGCACCACGACCAAAACCGCCAGGCCCGAACTGACCACGGTAAACCCCAGCACCAAGGCCACCTTGGCAACAAAGCCAAGCTGGCCGTACAGGCCCGTCACGTTCCGGTAGAGTTCAACCACGGTGGAACTATTGCATGTGGACGCGCCCGGCATCGAAATCTCGCTTTGCGGGGGGGTGGGGGCGATCGACGCCCAGGCCTGGGACGCCTTGGTTCCCGGCGATGATCCGTTTTTGGAACACGCATTTTTGTCGTCCCTGGAAGATTCAGGCAGCGTTGGGGCGGGTACGGGGTGGACGCCCCGGATGCTGCTGGCCCGGCGCGGGGGCGATCTGGTCGGGGCGGTGCCGCTTTATCTAAAAGATCACAGTTACGGGGAATTCATTTTCGATTGGGGTTGGGCCAACGGTTCCCAACGGGCCGGCATTCCCTATTTTCCCAAACTGGTGGCGGCCATCCCGTTCACCCCCGCATCCGGCAGCCGGCTGTTGGTCAAGCCGGGGCAGGACGTGCCTGAAGTCCGTCACGCCCTAATTGCGGGCCTGCGCCAGGCCGCTGAACATCTGCGGGCTTCGTCTGTCCATATCCTGTTTTGCACAGAGGAAGAGTCAGAAGCCCTGCGGGTCGAAGGTTTTGCCTCCCGGTTGTCCATGCAGTTTCACTGGACCAACCGATCCCCCACGCCCTATCGTGATTTTGACGACTGGCTAGACGAACTGGCATCACGGCACCGAAAAGAATTGCGCAAGGAACGTCGCATTGCCGCCGGACACGGACTGCGTCTGGTGACGCTGACGGGGCCGCAATTAGATGACCGGGCGTGGGACGCGTTGGAACTGTTTTATCGAACCAACACCGACAAACACGACAACATCTGTTATTTGCAGCCCGCGTTTTTCCCCATGATACGCGCCCGGCATGCCAAACGGGTGGTGGCCACGTTGGCGTATCAAGGAGACACACCGGTAGCGGGAACCCTGAACTTCGAACGGGGCCGCCAGATTTTCGGCCGGTACTGGGGCGCAACCCAAGAATTCGACCGGATGCATTTTGAATTGTGCTACCACCAGTTGATTGATCGGGCGATTGCGCGGGGGGTAACCCGGTTCGAAGCCGGCGCGGGGGGCGATCACAAATTGGCACGGGGGCTTTTGCCTTCGGCCACCCACAGCGCACATTTTCTGCGGCATAAGGGGCTGTTCGCGGCGGTTCGCGGACATCTGGCCGAAGAAGAAGTGTTGGTGTTGGCGGAAATCTCGCAGTATCAAACCATGTCCCCATTCAAGAAGGTCTGAAGGAGATAGTCCATGCAACCACCACACCCGCCCTGGCCCCGAATGTTGCACGTCCGCCAGACGTTCCCCACGAGGGCCCCGGTCGATCCGGATCTGGCCATCGACGCCAGTTGGTGTTTTCCCATAACGCCCGGCGCCCGCATCGCCATTGGCGTCGGCAGCCGCGGTATCACCCGCCTAGACGACATCGTGCGCAAGGTGGTGGCGCGCGTGCGAGCCGCCGGGGGCCAGCCGTTCATCGTGCCCGCGATGGGCAGTCACGGCGGGGCCACGGCGCAGGGGCAGACCGATTTGCTTTCGGGGTTCGGGATTACAGAAGTGGCGGTCGGAGCCCCGGTGCGCGCATCGATGGACGCCGTGCAAGTCGCACGGACGGAAGACGGGGTGGCGGTTCACGTCGCCGCCGAGGCCCTGAACAGCGATGGGATTATTCTGATTTCACGGATCAAACCACATACTGATTTTCGCGGCCCCGTGGAAAGTGGCATCCTGAAAATGATCGCGGTCGGGCTGGGCAAACAAGAAGGCGCGTCCGCGTTTCACCGGGCCATGGCCCGTTTGGGATTTCCCCGCGTGATGTCGACGTTCGCCCGTTGCAAATTAGAACATGCGCCGATTCTGGGGGGCGTGGCCATCATCGAAGACCAGTCCCACGATCTGGCGCAGATCCGGTGCGTCGCTGCTGCAGACATTGAACGAATTGAACCTGAACTTCTGGACCAGGCCAGGGCGTTGATGCCCCGGATTCCGATGGACGAAATCGACCTGTTGATTGTCGATTTTTTGGGCAAGAACATCAGCGGTGCGGGCATGGATCCCAACATCGTCGGTCGCATCGCCCACCACGGTTACAACCCATCGCTGTCCGAACGATCCCAAGCCCGTCCCCATGTGTATCGCATCTTCGTCCGTGATCTGACGCCGGAAAGCCACGGCAACGCCGTCGGAATTGGGATGGCGGATTTCACCACGACACGTCTTGTCCAGGGCATCGATCGCGAATCGACGTACATGAACACGCTGACATCACTGGCGGTGTTGGCATCGAAAATCCCGGTGCATTTTTCCAATGACCGGGAATCCATTGAAGCCGCCATCGGCACCTTGGCATTGGACGACCCGTCGCAGGCGCGCGTCGTGCGTATCCGCGACACCCTACATTTGGGACAGTTCGACATATCGGAGGCCTGCCGCGCCGAAATTGAATCCGCGCCTGGCATCACGGTGCAAGGGGCGCCCTTTGACCTAAGTTTTGACGGGGAGGGAAATCTGCCGCCGCTGTTCTCGACCTAGCCGCCTTGCGTATTGGTCTCCACTGAACAATTCGCATCCGGAATTGTCTGAAATTGCCAAAAACGGATAACCCGCCACGCTCAGCCTGCCCAAACTGGGTTAGAGACGATAGATGAAACGAACGGCCTGCCTACGTGCCCTGTTGTTGTCCGCTTCAGTGGGCTGCGCTGACGCCGAACCGCCCAACGAAGGTGTCGAAATCCAGACGCAGGCTGCGACCGTCAGCACCGTATTCAGCGATTCCTTCGAAACTGACAAGGGGTGGGGAATATTTGAAGAAATCGTGGGAGGAAGTTCGTGCTACGGCACTGGCGTGGGCGAGGTCGCGCGGATCGCTGCTGCCAAACGCGCGGGTGGATTCGGGTTGTCCGTATGGTCGAACAAGGCACAGTCACTGCTTAGCAACCATGTCATTGGGCAAAAACGCATCAGCCCACCACCTGCCGATGGCCTTTTCACCTACAGCTTCTATGCGCGCATCGACGGCACGCTGGCGGCCAACGGCCAGACGGGCCCCGAATTCAGCCTCCAAAACACCCGCGAGCGAAGCCCCGGTGTTTTCCGAACCGCAACCGCAGGGCTGCAGTTTCTACCCAATCCCTGGGCGGGCCCGAAGTGGCAAATATGGACCGAGGCGGCGGCTGGGTCGGGCGTGGCCCAATGGCAAGATCTGCCAGGGCTGCCAGCGCTTTCGGCCAA
>JAYUUT010000128.1:0-3900 GCA_043754455.1 Myxococcales bacterium | reverse complement strand
GGGATCGATGGCTTGCCGGGGATGTTGGGACGCGACGCCCGCGCGGCGGACATGACGATGCCTCCGGTTTTTGTTGACGCAGGTGGATTCGACACAGCCAACGGATCCCCGCCCGTTGAAGCTGGCGTGGAGGCGACTCCTGACATGACCCCTGCGTCCGACACCGCTTTTAGCGTCGATGCCCCTGTTGTCGCTGACGCCTCCATCGAGCCCGTCGACGCCATGCCCGACGCCGAGGATCAGCCTCTGGCTCCCGACGCTGCGCTGGCGTGCGGCCGCGTCTCCTGCGACTGTACGGCGGTCAGTATCCTAGGCGGACGCAAGAAGCTGTGGGGCAAGGTGAAGACCATCAGCAGCGGCATCCCAGATTTCAAAGTGCGCGTCCAAAACTACCCGGTCACGGATTTGAACGTAAAAAGCACCATGTTCCCCAGCAAATGCGGCGAATGGAAAGACGAGCCGACGTTTATCCCCGACTTCACCATTCAGATCGTGACCTATGGGGAAAACTTTTCGATTCGCTATGACGACTTTTTTCCGGGCCTCGGCCATGGGCCGCTTTAGGACACCATCCCGAATCTGCGTTGATGGCGTAAAATCAACTGGGGAACTTAGGGTCCGTAGCATTGCATGAAGGCTTCGCTCAGCTCATTACCGCAGGGGGAAGCGGAAATGCATTGGGTGGGCCGTGGGCAAAACTCCGATTCACAATCCGCGGCCGCATAACAACTGCGGGCTCCGGGCGATACCTTGGCCATGCAGGTGCGACTCACTTTCCGGCACATCAACCTTGGCAGGGCCTTGTCGCAGATACCGTCGTGCCACTGCACGCAGATCTCGTCTGCGGCACAAACAGGACAGAGCTTTGCTGTGGAATCGACAGCGGAGGCCTGATCATGTCCTCCGTCACGCCGAACGGGTGACCCGTCGAACGATCCTGTGTCGGACGAAGCTGTGGGTTCGGTCCCGGCTGTGTCCACCTGGGTCGTGGCAGCCCCAGCCACGGGGATTGGGGGGCGCTCATGGCACGCGCCTCCCAAGGCAAGGATCGCTAAGAGCAAAGACAGGGCGAAGGCAGAGCTCGTCATGCCCGACACCCTACGCAAGGCGTGTGCCAACGGTGGTCTCAAGCCGCAGAAGCCGCCTGGGGGGCACGGTGCGACGTGACTACGACAGAGATGTCCGGATTCCATCCCGTTCCCCACGTTGAGTTGGCAAAACCTAGGTTCAGCGTTTGGCTTCGGGCAGTACCGCGGTAATTCGCACGCCCAGTTCGTCGTCAATCACCACCAGTTCGCCGCGCGCCCAAGGCCTATCGCCCACACGCAAAAGAACGCCATCGAGGCTGCGGGTTCCGAACGACAGCGCCGCGCCTTGCACCAAGCCCAGAAGTTCGTCTGCGCGCAGAACGATACGTCCCAATTCGGCGACAACTTCGACGGGCGCGGCGGCCACCACGAAGGTGGCCTGATCAGATGGGGACGCGGCGCTTTGGGGCGTGGGTATTGTCATGCGAATCCTTTCGGGGCGGGACTTGAAACGATCCATTAGTTTGAGCCTGCCGTCAGGGTCCAAGGTCGCAAGCGCGAACTTGTCTCCCAGCGAAAGCGAAAGCGTCCAAAGGCCCGGGGACAAAAGCGGGGCCACGCCGTCGAAGACCACAACATCGCCCGGACCCGCATCCGCCCATGCGGGAGCGTCAAGGAGGGTTCGTGCGGCTTCCATGCGAAGGACCAGGTCCAGATTCGTGAACGCTGACGTCAAAGACGGGGTGATCGGCCTGGTCGTATTGTCCTGAAGCCAGGTCGCTGGCAGGGTGAGGCTGACAAGCCCAGATCCGGCCCGGTAGCCGATGCGCAGGACCAACGTCAGTGCCCCGGCCGTCAGGGTTTTGGGTGGATCCGCCCGCAAGCGGGCCCCCAGGCCGCTTTTGCCCAGCGCCAAGGCGACCAGCGACGTCAGGATGCCTTTTTCCACAGGACCAAGCGCGCGGGGAAGCAGGATGTCGGGCAGGCCGACAATCGCGCTGGTTAAGCGCAGTGCCAGTTCCCCCGGCACTGTCAAGCGCGCGGGATCGTCGCGACCGGCCCCCACGATCCAAAAGGTTTCGTCACTATCAGCAAAGGGATAGGGCCTGGTGGGATCGACGACGTGGCCAAAAGAGACATCTACCACCCCAAGTTCACGCACGGAAAGGCGCAGGGGCATGGTTATCCGTGCCAGCAAGGCCAAAAGATGGCGGGTGGCCTCGGCATGGGCGGACGCCACTTGGGGCAGCCCTTCTTTCAAAAGGGTTGTTATCCGTCGCGGAAAGGATGTTTCTGATGTCATTGTTCAACGTCGCGGGCCGTATTGGGCGCGGAAGGCAACCCCTTTTGTGCTCAGCCGGCGGGCAACCTCGTCCAGGGCACGGCTTACGCTTTGCCCCGAAGCCGTGGCGCGTGTCAAGATCGTTGCGGATACCAGGCGGGATGATTCGCGCAGATGGATCTCCGTTCCGGCTAGGGGGCCTGACGATATCGCTAGGCGGGCCTCCGCCCCGTCAGGGCCCCGGCCCATGAAGACGCGCGGCGGTGTTGGAGGCGTTTCTGGGGGTCGGCGGGGCGAAAGGGGCGGGGTCGGTGGGGCCTCGGGACGGCTCCAGGGCGTCTGGATCGGTACGGCAAGGCAGCGATCAGGCTCGGGGGCGACGGTGGATTCCTCGGGACGTGCGGGACGCGACGGCCGCCGCTGTCCCAGATCCACGCGCGGCGGCAGATCCCCTGGGAGGGTAGCCCCGGGGCGATGCGGCGTTGCATTGATGGGAAGGGATTTCCCTGAGGCGGGCCGATCCATAATCGCACGCAACGTGCTGCGAAATTTGGGCGTCGCACCCAGAAAGTCGGGCGTTTTCGCCTTTCCGGGCGACGCGGGCCCGGACTTTTGAACCTTTTGCGCCAGAACACGGGGAGTCAAAATGCGGGACATATTGGAGTATCGACCGGGTGTCGCAATGGTTGTGCTGTTTGTGATGGGGTCGGCTATATTTTTCATGGCCGTGCCCGCATGAAGACTTGTGAGACGCTGGTGGACTTCTGCATGGAGTACCTGGAAGGGACGCTCCCCGATGGCGATCGGCAGGGGTTCGAAAAGCACCTGCAAGGCTGCCCGGGATGTGTGACCTTCTTCGAAACCTACCGGCGAACCCCCGAAGTGTCGCGTGCGGCAGTGGACGCGCAAATGCCAGAATCGGTCAAACAATCGGTGCGGACATTTCTACGCGCCAGGATTGGGTACGAACCCTGTGGCGATCAACCGCCTGACCTGGGGGACCGCCCGGGCGACCGGCGGCGCTGATGAAGGTGTGGCGCAGGCCCACCTTGATGCGGGGCGTGGCACTGGCGCTGTTTTTCGTCTTGGGGATGGCCCCCCCAACGTCCGGGGCCGATTGGGCCGTCAAGCGCAGCGATCGCTCACTCTTCGACCTTTCCCTCGACGCCGCGCTGGCCCGTCCTGATGACGATGCCATCGGGAAGCGGTTGGTAGGGCTTGCGCGAAAGACGGGGTTCAGCGCCGCTCTTTCTGCCATTGGTGCGCGGGCCTTGCGGGCACCGGCATCCTACGCGCTGGCAATGACCGAGGCGCGGGTGCTGAACGCGGCTGGACAGTTTGAAGCGGCGGCCGAATCCTACGCCCGCGCCGCCAAGATGCGCCCGGGTGCAACCGCTTATGTCGGCGCCGCAAGCGCATGGACAAAAGCCGGGCAGATGGAAAAAAGCCTCGTGGCCTGGGGCCTGGCGTTGCGTTCATCCGGCCGTGTCGTCGTCAGCCAAAATGTGGCCAACCAACTGGTGGTGGCGGCCCGGCGGGAGGATCAGCTAGTGGATCTGGCCGCTCAGCTTTCGCGGCACGCGCAGGCAA
>JAYUUT010000127.1:0-21450 GCA_043754455.1 Myxococcales bacterium | reverse complement strand
CAAGAAACCAGACATTCTGCTGCTGGACGAACCGACAAATCACCTGGACATTGTGTCCATTCGATGGCTGGAACGGTTTTTGGCTGGATATAACGGGTGCGCCTTGGTCATTTCGCACGACCAGCGGTTCTTGGACAACGTCACGACGCATATGCTGGACGTCGACTACCGGACCATCACTGCCTATACGGGAAATTATTCCCGTTTTGCGGTCATGAAGGCCGAGATCCGGCAGCGCAAGGAAACCGCCATCACCCGGGCCGAAGAAGAGATCGCGCGCAAGCGGGCCTTCGTCGACAGATTCGGGGCCAAGGCCACCAAGGCGACGCAAGCGCAAAGCCGTCTTAAACAGATCGAACGTATTGAGGTCGAAGAATTGGTGGAAAGCTCGCGCCGATCGCCGATGATCCGGTTCGAGCCCGAACGCCCAAGCGGTCGGGAAGTCCTGAACGTCGAGGGCCTTGCCAAGGCCTACGGCCCCAAACAGGTCCTAAGGGACGTATCCCTCATCATTCCTCGGGGGGCCCGGGTGGGAATCATCGGTCCCAACGGACTTGGAAAATCGACTCTGCTTCGGATTTTGGTGGACAAGATATCCGCCGATACCGGCACTGTGCGCTGGGGCCACGAGGCACGGGTTGGCTATTTCCCGCAGGACCACCGCGAGGTCTTAGATGATGACGACACGACCCCCTTAGACGTGTTGTGGGCGAAATGCCCGGGTGCCGAGACGGCCTATGTGCGCGGGCAACTGGGCCGTGCCTTGTTTTCGGGGTCCGATGTCCAGAAAAAGGTCCGGTCATTGTCCGGGGGAGAGGCCGCACGGCTGATCTTCGCAATTCTTGCGGTTGAAAAACCGAACGTCCTGGTTCTGGATGAACCTACCAACCATTTGGATCTGGAGGCGATCGAGGCCTTAATCCAGGCGTTAAAGAGTTTTGAGGGGACCGTGATTTTCGTGTCCCATGATCGCTTCTTCGTGTCGGAGCTGGCGACCCGGATCGTCGAACTGACGCCCGCAGGACCCCGAGATTTTGCGGGATCGTATTCTGAATATCTGGAAAAATGTGGCGACGACCATCTGGACGCCGACTCTGTTGTCCTTAAGGCCAAGAAAAGTCGTCCCGCCCCGTCCAGCAACCGATCCGATGTCCCGTCCGATCTGAGCCGAGAGGATCGCAAACGACGACAGGGCCGCCTGAACAAGCTGCCTGGCCTGCGCGAAAAGGCGATGAAAGACATCGAAGCCGCCGAGGCCCGCAAGCAGGCCATAAGTGAAATGTATTGCAAGGCGGGTTTTTTCGAAATCACCACCAAGGAACAACTTGCGTCGCTACAGGCCGAACAAGAAGCCCTTGGTCCCCGTATCGACGCCCTGGTGGCGCAGTGGGAAGCCCTAGAAAAAGAAATCGCAGAGCTAGAGTCGGCCTAAACAAATCACCCGTATCTGCCCTCGATATATTCGGCTGTCTTATGGTTTTTCGGGGACAGGAACAGATCTTCCGTCCGGCTGTGTTCCACCATTTCGCCCATCAACATGAAGATACATTCGTCGCTGGCCCGTCGGGCCTGCGCCATGTTGTGGGTCACGATCAGGATCGTGTAGCGGCCCTTGAGGGACCACATCAGCTCTTCGATGGCCCGGGTGCCTTCGACGTCCAGGGCTGAACAGGGTTCGTCCATCAGAATGATTTCCGGCTTCAACGGAAGCAGCCGGGCGATGCACAGTTTCTGTTGTTGCTCCAATTGCAGACCAATGGCCCGGTCGTGCAACCGATCTTTCAGGTCATCCCACAGACCCACCTCCCTCAACGATTCTTCCACTGCGGCGTCCAGCGCGGGCTTCTTCAGGGCGCTGCGTTCACTGTGAATGCGCAACCCAAATACGATATTTTCGTAGACCGAGATCGGTAAAGGATTCGGGCGCTGGAACACCATGCCTATCGACTTGCGAAGCTCAATCAATGATACGTCGGGGTCGTAGATGTTCTTGCCGAGAAGTTTGATCTCTCCCTGGGTTGTGACGTATCCATATCGTTCGTTGACGCGATTGAAACAGCGCAGAAGCGTGGTTTTTCCGCAGCCAGAGGGGCCAATCAACGATGTGATTAGACCCTTCTTGATGTCGACGTCGATGCCTTTGAGTGCCTGAAATTTTGCATACCAAAGGTTTAGCGCCCGGGTCGTGATGCTGTATTCGATCATCCGAAAATCCCGTTGACGTAATCGTAAGTCTTTTGACTTTGCGGCTTGTCGGAAAACATGACGTCGTTTGTCCCAAGCTCGACTACTTTGCCGTTCCAAAGAAACATCGTCCGGCTGGCAAGCCGCCGCGCCTGTTGGACCAGATTGGTCACCAAAATGATCGTCATATCCTTCTTCAGTTCCTTAAGGACACCTTCGATCCTCATGGTGGTGACAGGGTCGATCGCAATCGAAAACTCGTCCAGACACAGAATTTCTGGTTCATGGGATAACGCCCGCGCAATGGTCAACCGTTGCTGCTGTCCACCCGACAGCTTCGTACCCAGGCTGTCCAGTCGATCCTTAACCTCATCCCACAAGGCCGCTTGGGTCAAACAACGTTGCACCAGACCTTCTAGATCGGATTTATTTCGCACCCCTGCCGCACGGGGCGCGAACGCAACGTTGTCGAAGATCGAAAGCGGGAGGCCCACAGGCAGCGGCGCCACCATCCCAATCTTGCGTCTCAGTTCGTAGACGCTCTTGACCCGCTGAACATCCTCACCGTCCACCCGGATCATACCTGACGTTCGGGCGGCTGCGTTGAACTCTATGGTGCGGTTGATACAGCGAAGCAGTGATGTCTTGCCCGATTGGGCAGGGCCAATGATTGCGAATATCTCGTTCTTCCAAACATCAAAGTCAATGCCGTGAATGATCTCCGTGCTGCCGTAGTGTAAACGTAGGTCGCGGACCTCGATTTTGATGGGCGATGGCTGAATAAGGCTCATTACCATTTCTTCCGTGAACGCAGAAACACGCGAAGCCCAATGGCGGTCCCGTTGACCAACAGCACTGTTCCCACCAAAACCACGGCGGTCGCAAACGGCAGCGCCTTGGGCGCGTCGGTTACCTGTGTCGTCAGGGTGAATAGATGCATAGATAGGGCCATGCACTGATCCCAGATGCTGTAGGCAAATGGGTCACCTTCCGGGATTTTCTTAAAAAAGACAGCGCCGGTAAACATGACCGGAGCCGTCTCTCCCGCGGTTCGCGAAACCTGGAGGATGACGCCGGTCAGGATGCCGCTAATCGAATTTGGCAAGACGATGCCCTTAATGGTCTGCCAGCGGGACGCACCGACGTTCCAGCAGGCTTCGCGGAACGACTGCGGTATCGCTGACAGCGATTCCTTGGTGCTGGCGATAATCACCGGCAGGGTCATGATGGCCAAAGTCAGCGAGGCCGCCAGAATCGATCGGCCAATCCCCGCGAAAATTACAAACGCCCCCAATCCGAACAGGGCGTGAACGATGCTGGGGACCCCTGCCAGATTCACCACGGCCAGGTTGATGACCCGTGTGAACCAGGTGTCCTTGGCATATTCGTTCAGATAGACCGCCGCCAACACGCCGATCGGGGCTGCTATAAATAGGGAAAGGCCCACAAGGTACAACGTTCCCAACAACGCTGACCAGATGCCACCCTTCCGCATGCCGCCCGTAGGGTTGGAAAACAGGAAATCCCAGGACAAAAGCGGCCAAGCCTGGCTGATTAGGTAGACCAAGATCGTCAGAAGAGGCACGACCATCATCGCAGACATTGTGGCGAAGATGACCTTGGCCAGAAGTTCACGGCGGAACTTCTTTCTTACAAATGGTGTTTCGGTGAACATTCTTGCCTACTTCCGCCTAATGCCCTTGACCACCGTATCGGCGATCAGGTTCACGGCGAAGGTCATGGAAAACAAAAGGATACCAATGACAAACAACACCTTGTAGTGGTTGGATCCCACAGAAGCCTCGCCCAATTCTGCTGCGATCGTGGCAGTCAAGGTGCGGACAGGGTCAAATGGACTTTTCGGAATGTTGATGGCATGGCCGGTTGCCATCAACACCGCCATGGTTTCTCCGACCGCACGGCCGACACCCAACAGCACGGCGGCCAATAGCCCGTTTTTGGCCGCCGGCAGAAGCACCCGGTGTACCATTTGCCAGCGGGTTGCACCCAAGGCCAGGCTGGCCTCGCGGTACGAATCGGGCACAGCCTTAAGGGCATCCTCGCCGATGCTCACCATAATGGGCACACTCATCAGTGCCAGTAAGATGGCCCCGTTAAACACGTTCAGACCAACGGGGACGTGAAACACTTCCTGAATCACGGGGTTCATGACCGAGATTCCGATAAATCCCCAGACGACAGATGGGATGGCCGCCAGCAATTCAATGACGATTTTTAGGGTCTCGCGAACACGTTTGCCGCAAAACTCCGAAACGAAAACGGCGGCCCCCAGTCCGAACGGGACCGCAATGACCATGGCCAACAGAGTGACGCTGAACGTGCCCACGATCAGGGCGCCAACGCCGTACCGTACGTTGCTGGGAGATGTCGGGTACCAGGCCGTCGTGAACAGGAATTTCTGGATGTCTAGCTCGCCGAATAGAAATCCTGCGCCTTCGCGGAATACGAAAAAGAAGATGCCGAAAACAAACAAGATCGCGCTGACGCCGCAGATGCGAATCAAGGTCTCGATCGCCAGCTCCCCGACGGCCGCAAACGGACGCGCCTTGGCACGGTCACGGATCCGGACAGTGGGGGAAGCGGCGTTGGCTGTTTCGCCAACCTTTACCGAGGGGGGCACCACGGACGATTCGGCCTTGTTTGTTTCCGCGTCCACGCTCATCTTAGTTCTTGGGTAGGGGAACGTAGCCGGTGGTCTCGACCAGCTTCTGACCGGGGGGCGACAGAATCCAGTCGATGTACTTCTTGACATGTGCGGGCGGTTCCCCGGGCGTGTACATGAACATGGGGCGCGCGATGGGGTAGGTCTTGTCCAGCACTGTCTTGATGCTTGGAACGATGGCCGGCTCGCCCTTCTTCTTTGCAACCTTCACGATCTTGACTGCCGGTGTGGCATAGCCAAGTCCGCTGTAGCCAATGGCGCCTGGTGTTTTTGCGACCAATTCAACGACGTCCTTGGACCCGCTCATGTCAAGAGATCCAGACTTGAAGTCGTTCTTCTTGCCGACTACAACCTCGCGGAAATAGTGGTAGGTGCCCGAATTGTTCTGACGACTGACCCGTATGATGGCGTTGTCCTTCGCACCCGGGATAGCCTTGACCCCGACGTCAGACCAAGTTCCAAACTTGCCGCCCTCACGAAAAATCTCTCCTAGGTCCTCCATGGAGATTTCCGTGATCGGATTGTCTTTGTGAACATAGATTGCAAGCCCGTCATAGCCGATCATAAATTCCTTCGGATCGTGGCCAGATTTTTTTGCCTTCTCCGTTTCCTCAGCTTCGATATGACGACTTGAATTCGCAATGTCAGCCGTTCCATTCAAAAGTGCGGCCATGCCCACACCCGATCCACCGCCCGACACCTCGACGGATGTTGCAGGATCGACTTTGGCGTATTCCTCAGCCCAGGCTTGCGCTAAATTGACCATCGTGTCTGATCCGATGTTCTGGATGGACTGCTTTTTGGCCGCCGCAGTTGGGGCGGCGGTCCCTTCGGGCGCGGGGGCTTCAGCCTTTTTCTTGCATCCCACACCGAATCCTGCCACGAGCAGGGCGGTGACGGTCAGACCAGATAGTTTCAGAAATGTGCTTTTCATGGTGACGGCTCCTTAGTTAACGATGTCGCCTAGGATCGCTTCGACAAGATCCTGAAGGTGGGAGTGTAGAAATAGATAGGTGGCTTCGTATGCGGCCTTGATTTCGTCGGGCGTTCCCTGGGCTTTGGATGGATCTGCAACGGTCCAGTCAAGGCAGACCGCTTTGGTGGGGGCGGGCGGAAACACCCTGTGTGCTTCCTTGGAAAGGGCCACGATGATCTGGTAGTGCTCAAGGTGGGGGATCTGGTCCACAGATTTGGACGTCGATCGCGACATGTCCAGGCCCTTTGATGCCAGAAACGCCACCGTGGCGGGATCAACCGGCTGGCGGTCCAATCCGGCGCTTGTGAATACAAATTTTGGCTGCTTCAGGGCGTTGCCAATGGCCTCGGCCATTTGGCTGCGGCAGTGGTTGTGTTCATCAACAAACAGCAACCGGAAGGCCTCGCTGCCAGGATGTTTCAGGTATTCACCTGTACACATGTACATGACTTCTTGGCAAATGCTCTTTGCCTGATCGGCCACACGTTCGAACCGGTTGACGATGGTCATCAGCGGCGAAACCGCTTCTAGGGGGATTAGGTTTTTTTCCCGAAGTTGAATCAGTTCTGAATTGATCTGGTGGCGCAGCCTGTCCACCGTTTCCTCTGTTTCCGTCGTCTTCTTCGCCAGGGCGGCGTCCTGCGTGACGAAGGCCTCGACCGCGCCGCGGAGCATGGGGATGGCCCGTTCTGCGATTTCACTTAGCCGAGCGATGGGCAGTTCGAATTTCATCTCGCTCAGCATCAGGATCTGACGGGCCATGCTTTCCGCATAGTCGCCGACCCGTTCCAGTTCCGAGTTGATCTTGATGGTCGCGTAGGCAAATCGTAGGGTGCCCGCAACAGGCTGCTGCCTGACGATGAACTCCAGACACAGCCGATCGATTTCCTTTTCCAGTTCGTCGATATGTTGATCGCGTAGGATGACGGAATAGGCCAATTGCCGGTTACCATCACCTAGGGCCGTCAGGCAGCTTTTTAGCGCCACCTCGGCCAGCCCGGCCATGTCGCGTACCTTGGTGCGGATGCGTTCTATGTCGCGCTGTAGTGTTTCTTCGAAGTGGGTCACGTTGTCTCCGTTGGAAGTCAACCTTGCAGGTTTTCGGTGACATCCGCGTGACAAATCGGTCACGATTGGGGAACACTGAGTGACTGGCGGACGTTGGCGCTGGCGGGCAAACGGGGCACAGGACGTGAACTGTTGCGAACACTTCACACAGACGTCACGCGCGGCCTCCATATTAGACCGGCAATGGCTCCGTCCACATCTGAAGGGAAACGTCGTGTTCTGGTTGTCGACGGAGATCTTGCGGTCAAGGAGCTTCTTTTAGTAAATCTGCGGGCGCAAGGCTATCAAACCCGAGGGGCGGAAACCGGAGGGCAGGCGCTAGAAGAAGCCAGGGGATTCGACCCGGATCTGGTGCTTTTGGACCTAGCGCTTGTGGATATTTCGGCTTTTGAAGTGTGCCGAAGGCTGCGCTCCCAGGCTCTGCCGCGGCGGCCTGCCGTCATCATCTTGTCCGATAGAGCCGAAGAAATCGATCGGGTGGTTGCGTTCGAAATTGGTGCCGAGGATTTTGTTGTCAAGCCTTTTAGCCCCCGAGAGCTAATGCTGCGTGTCAGGGCCCGTTTGCCGAATCCTGGGCCGATGCAGGGAAACGGTCGCGATTTCGGAGACAGGAAGCGTCGGTGGTCGATCGGGCCTCTTGATGTCGATGCGGATCAGTCGTTGGTTTTGGTAAACGGCCACGAGGTGCCGTTGTCACCCCTAGAAATGCGCCTGCTGCAATATTTGGGGGATATGGGCGGGATGGTGTGCTCACGGGAGGATTTGTTATCTCGGGTGTGGCAATACGACGTAGGCACACCGTCGCGCACGGTGGATACGCACATAAATCGTCTTCGGCAAAAACTGGGAGCGGCCGGAGCGCTGCTTCAAACGGTGCGTGGAACCGGCTATCGATTGAAGCTGGGCGTTCCCCGCCATCCCGCTAAACGGGGCTGACCGGCGGAATTTTTCCCGGTCGTGACGCCGTCACAAGGTTGTGACTTTCGGGTCCTGAAGGGTTTCTCAGACGACACGTCGATGTCACGCACAGTCGCCATGCTGAAGGACATGAAGACACAGACCAAACACGCAGCGAATTCGTTCTCCCTTGTCACGATGGCCCTGATCATGATGGGTCCGTCCCTCGGCCGCGCGGCCCAGCAGGAACAGCCTGTGGCACCCGCACCCGCGCCCGCGCCCGCGCCCAGCGACGCACCAGCTCCGGCCGAGGCCACCCCCGCAACGGGCGACGCCGTCTCACCTCCGTCCGCGCCCGAAAAATCCACCGAGGAGCGCATCACCCACATCGAAAGCCAAATCGAAGGCATTAACGAGCCCTTTTCGGTCATTCAATCGGACGTGGCTGCGCTGAAGAAACTGAAAATATCAGGGTACTTGCAGGGACGATATGAATGGCACGACGATGCCTCGTTCGGCGTGAACCCTGCAGCGAGCAATGCGCCCTTGAACACCAACCGGTTTTCTGTCCGCCGCGGTCGGTTGAAGGCGACCTACGCAGGAAATATGTCTGAATATTTGCTTCAGATCGACGCCACGGGCGGTGGCGTGGATCTAAAAGACGCCGAGGCCAGTTTCGTCCTGAATAACGAAAATGCGTGGTTCCCGGGATCGACGCCTTGGGAACTGAAGCTGTCGATGGGCCAGATGAAGGTGCCGTTTGGCTACGAAGTCCTTCAATCCTCCGGTGAACGCGATTTTCTTGAACGCACCGCCGTTGTTCGCGCGTTGTTTCCCGGTGAACGGGATCGTGGTTTTCGCGTGCTTTACAGTTGGGACTGGTTGCGTTTTGCGGGCGCTGTGATGAACGGAAATTTCACCAACGACGCCATTTACAAGACCAGCGATCAGACCAGTTGGAAAGATTTGGTAGGGCGCCTTGGGGGTGATTTTGAATTCATGACCGCCGGGGTTTCGGCCTATTCCGGCCACAATTTGGCGACCACCCTTCGTCCGGCCATGGGTATGACGCCCGCTTCTGCCAGCTACACCCGTTTTGGGCGGACCCGCCTCGGCGCCGATGCGCAATTGTACTTTGACGTTCCTTCTTTGGGTGGGTTCGCGCTCAAGGGCGAAATCATCTGGGCGAAGGACAAACAAATGTCGTTCTCGGGCGTAGAACCGGATGCCGACCAGTGCAAAGATGTCGAATCTCTGGGCTGGTATGTGCAGGCCATCCAGAACATTGGCGAACACGCGGCCGTAGCGCTTCGGTTTGACCAATATGATCCGAATACCGGCGTCAAGGATGCCTGTGATATGGCCGCGCGTGCAAAATTTGAAAAAGACCGGGTTCGCGCCCTTGAATTGGCCCTGATCGGTTACGTGTCTGGAAATCTGAAGACCTCCTTTCACTACAACCACCCTCTTGAACAGGGCACGACGGTTGGCAACGACTACGTGACAGTTCAAATGCAGGCGAAGTTCTAAGGCGCCCTAGGCGTCGAAATGTTGTTGACACTGAACGACCTACGAGGAGAAACGAAAATGAACCGTAGAATTTTAATTATTGGCTTGATGACACTTGCCCCCTTGGCTTCGGCGCTTGCGGCTGAACCCGTGTCTGTAAAGGGATCTGACACAATGGTTATTCTCGGCCAAAGGTGGGCCGAGGAATTTATGAAAAAGGGCGGCGATGCCCAGCTTCAAGTGACAGGGGGCGGATCGGGCACGGGCATCAGCGCCCTTATCAACGGCACGACTGACATTTGTATGTCGTCTCGGATGATGAAGCCCGCCGAAAAACAAAAATTGCGCGACCGCTATGCGACCGTGGGCGTGGAAATCCCAGTCGCGAAAGACGGTCTGTCGATTTATGTCCACAAGGACAATCCCGTCAACGAGCTGTCGATGGGACAAATTCGCGACATATTTCTTGGCAAGTTTACGAACTGGAAAGAGGTGGGCGGCCCCGACAACCGCATCATTTTGTATTCGCGTGAAAACAGCTCGGGCACCTACGTGTTCTTCAAAGACACCGTGCTTGGCGGGCGGGATTTTTCCCCGCGCGCCCAAACGATGCCAGGCACAGCTTCGGTGGTTAACGCGGTATCAAAGGAGAAGTTCGGTGTCGGCTACGGAGGGGCCGCCTATGCCAAGGGAATTAAGCTTGTAAAGGTGAAGAAGGACGAACGCTCTGTGGCGATACTTCCAGACCTAAAATCAGTGTCGGATGGCTCCTACGCATTGGCCCGGCCGCTGTTCTTTTACGTTCGCAACAAACCCTCGGGGAATGTCAAGACCTTCACGGACTGGGTACTTTCGCCCGAAGGTCAGGCGTTGGTGACAAAGGTGGGCTTCTTCCCCCTGAAATAATGCCAGCTACGTGGGGGGAGACGCCGAATCGTCATCAATCTGTAACCAAGGTGCCACTTTGAGGTCACAGGCAGTTGCAACACTTCAAACCGTGTCAGACCCTCAATTGGCGTCGCCCCAACCTGTGACGTCCCCACGTCCATCCTTGCCGCATGTGGGGCCTTTGGTTCTGCGCAACCCTCCCCGATGGCACGGACCGGCGGAATGGGTGTTGCGGCTGGCGGCGTTTTCGGCGGTCGCTGCGATCGTCCTTATCTTTGTATTTGTGGCCAAGGAGGCGCTGCCGATTTTTTTCAGCCACGAGGTGCGCGAGGAAGTGACGCCCGGCCAAATGTGGTTTGCGCAACTGTGGCAGGGCTATGACGGCCCCGAACATATTTGGCAGCCTGTGTCCGATGTGCCGAAGTACTCCCTGCTGCCGCTTTTCCTTGGAACCCTGAAAGTAACAATTGTGGCTATGCTCTGTGCCGTTCCCCTGGCCGTGGGCGCGGCATTGTTTGTGTCCCAGTACGCATCGCAACGGGTGCGGGAAATCGTAAAGCCCGCCGTAGAATTGCTCGCGGGCATCCCTTCAGTGGTGCTGGGTTTTTTCGCCCTCATGGTCATGGCCTCTTGGTTTCAGGGTCTGCTTGGGACCGAATCTCGGTTGAACGCCATTGTTGCCGGTGTCGCACTTTCCTTCGCCGCCATTCCCGTGGTGTTCACCATCAGTGAAGAAGCCTTTGGCGCGGTGCCCCGAACGTACATCGAGGCGTCGACGGCGCTAGGCGCGGCCAAATGGCAGACCGTTCTCAAGGTTGTCCTTCCGGCGGCCAGCCCGGGCGTCGCCGCAGGCGTGGCGTTAGGGCTAGGACGGGCGGTCGGCGAAACCATGATTGTGCTGATGGCTTCGGGAAATGCCGCCATCGTGTCAGGGGATTTCCAGGATTCGGTGCGCACATTTTCCGCCACGATTGCAGCGGAGTTGGCTGAGGTGGTTTTTGGTGGCGCGCACTACACAGTCCTTTTTTACCTAGGCAGCTTGCTTTTCATCACGACTTTTGGAATCAACATGCTGGGGGAACAGGCAATCCTGCGGATGAAGCGAAAAATGGGGGTGGCTTCGTGAAGCGGTCCCTGAAACACCGGGTCTCGGATGGGGCGCTGGCCGTCGCGACGGGCACCGCCGCGGCGCTGATCCTCATCATTGTGGGGGTAATTCTGTTTGATATCATTCGCAATGGTTGGTCCACGTTATCGTTGCGGTTTGTGTCCGCTGCGCCTTCCGACGGCATGACAGGGGGGGGGATCTTCCCCGCCATATTTGGCACGGTGGCGCTGGTGCTTCTGATGACCGTCGCCGTGGTTCCGATTGGTGTTGCCACCGCCATCTATTTGAACGAATACGCGCCGGCGCAATCCCGCTGGACCCGATCGGTTCGGGTTGCGATATCAAATCTTGCGGGGGTTCCCTCGATCGTTTTTGGTCTCTTTGGTTTGGGTTTCTTTATACAATTCGTTGGCACCGGAATCGATAAAGCGTTCTTTGGCGGCAACAAGATGTTCGGACAGCCCGCTCTTGTCTGGGCGGCTTTGACCCTGGCGATTCTCACGCTTCCGGTCGTCATCGTTGCGACCGAAGAATCATTGCGGGCGATTCCTCGTGACTTGCGCGAGGCCTCGCTGGCGTTGGGCGCGACAAAATTCCAGACGGTGTTTCGGGTGGTTGTTCCTCAGGCCATGCCCGGAATCCTAACCGGCACGATTTTGGCGGTTAGCCGCGGGGCAGGCGAAGTCGCACCCATCCTTTTCACCGGCGCTGCCTATTTTCTACCAAACCTGCCCAGGCGGCTGACCGACCAGTTTATGGAACTTGGGTACCACGTTTATGTGATGTCGACGCAGTCGCCCGATGTTGATGCGACCAAACCCATTCTGTACGCAACCGTCATTGTCCTTCTCCTCCTGACCTTTACTCTCAACGCTGCTGCCGTCTTGGTCCGGGCCAACATGCGGCGGCGAATCACGGCGGCTCATTAATGCAAACACAAACAATGACAACCCCTCGCCCCAAGCTCAGCGTCCGTGATCTCAGCGTTTTTTACGGGCAGAAAAAGGCCTTGGGTCCCGTAGACATGGACCTTCCCGAAAAACAGGTAACGGCGCTGATCGGACCTTCTGGCTGCGGAAAATCGACCTTCCTGCGTACGTTAAACCGGATGAATGAACTGATTCCCGGCTGCCGCGTTGAGGGATCCGTGCAGCTAGACGAGCAGCCCATTTACGGCCCTGGCATCGATCCGGTCGTCGTCCGTCGCCGCATCGGGATGGTGTTTCAAAGGTCCAACCCATTTCCAAAGTCGATGTTTGACAACGTCGCCTATGGCCTTCGCATTGGGGGCGTGACTGACGCCGCCGATCTTGCCTTGCGTGTTGAAAAGGCGCTGCGGCAGGCGGCCTTGTGGGATGAAGTGAAGGATCGTCTCCAGGAGAGTGCCCTAGGGCTGTCCGGGGGTCAGCAGCAGCGGCTGTGTATTGCGCGCGCGCTGGCGGTCGAACCCGAAGTTCTGTTGATGGACGAACCCGCATCAGCGCTGGATCCCATCGCGACCTCGCACATCGAGGCGCTGATTCATGACCTTTCCGAATCTTACACAGTCGTGATCGTGACCCACAACATGCAACAGGCGGCGCGTGTGTCGGATTACACCGCCTTTTTCTACATGGGGGATTTGATCGAAGTGTCTAAGACCAGCGAAATGTTCATTCGACCCCAAAAGGCCAAAACCGAGGAATACATCACGGGCCGGTTCGGCTGACAGTCCGCTGCTAAACGTCGTCTGGATCTACCGGGGGCTTGGTGTCTGCCTGTGCGGTCGGGGCTTCAGGCGCGACCCGAAACAACCCCGTGCCGCGACGACCAGATCCTAGGTAACGGGGCAGTTCGGCCAATGCCGACGCCAAGGTTGCCGTGTCTGCCGGTTCCGATCTTAGCAAGGCCTCGATGTCATCTGTTCGATTGGCCAAGATCCGCGCGCGGTCCACAACGCGTCTCAAGGCAGATTCTTCCACACGATCGAATTCACCGATGACGGCCTCGGTGATTGGGACGCCTCGAACAGGCGTGGCGCCCGCAGGTCCACTGCCCCCGATCGGAACGGTAGGGACGCCCAGCTGGGTTCCCGTGCGTCGGGCGCCGTCGGCCTCGCGAATGCGGAGCACGCGGTCCAGCACGGTTTTGGATGCGGGATCGATACCCAGGAATTGTACGCCCATGCCGTGGGGCTTCCCTGGTTCAGCCGGATTGAATTCCTTGACCCAGGTAACTTTCCCTTCGCCTGCCAACACCGGTGTTCCGTCCATGAGACACACCTCGAACCGGATAACCGACCCCACCGGACGCGGATCGCGGGAGGCCAGGAACACGCCCCCCCGGGTGACATTGGGGGCGAATTTTTCGCAGAATGAATCGACGTCGGGGTATCGCAACCGGACGCGGACGGGCAGCAGGGGTTTGGGGGAATCAGCCACAGCCCCCCAAGTATCAGGCGCGCGGGATCGCGGCGTCAACAGGGGACGCACGTTGTACGGACGATTGACTGATTGGCCCCCCTGGGCTAATAGTGCGGCGTGAACCGTCCAGGTAGGGGCCACTGGTTGTTCCGGGGCCGTTCCCTTTGGGGGGCGCTGTGCCTCGCGTTCTTGGTGCTGCAACACCAGGACGTCGCCCGTGCCGCTTCCCGATCCAAGAAGCCCTCGCGATCGCGCAAAGCGCCCGTGGACGTGTCAGGCGCAGCGGCAGTGGTAAAACCTTCTGGCCGACCCCTCACAGAGGCTGAACTGACAGCGACGCGCAAGGCCCTAGGCGGCACCGACACGAAGGCTGCCCAGGCGGCGGCTAAGAAACTGGGAGAATCAGGCGCTGGTAACGCGATAGGGCCGCTGTCCGAACAGTTAGCCTTAGGCACCACGCCGATCGTCGCGCAGGAAATTCTTTCTGCGATGCAGCAGCTTAGGAACCCCGCGGCGCTGCAAATCATGACCTTGTACGCGGGCAACCGAAACGTCACGGTGCGCACGCAGGCCGTCAAGGCACTGGCGGCGCTGGCCGATCCCCGGGTGGTCGGGACCTTGATTGAACGTCTGGGCGACAGCGCACCCGATGTCCGTAAGGCGGCCGCCGAAGCCTTGGGGGAACGAAAAGAAGTTCGGGCGGCCGACCGGCTGTTCAAGCTGGTGGCGCGCAATGACCTAGGAGCCGCGGGACCTTTTGGGGTGATCATGACGGCCTCAGATGTCCCCCGTGTCTCCGAGCTACGGGGGCGGGTGGATGATGGCGTCGTGGCGACGGCGTTGGGCGAATTCATCAAAAGACCCGAGGTGGCCGATCGTTTGCGCTACGACGTGGTCAAGACCCTCGGTCAGATCCCTGGGGCGGTGTCCACCGCGGCCTTGGTCGAATACGTCGCGACAGCCCCGGAAAAAGATCCCCGGCCCTCGCGTGATGAGGCCCAGAAGCTTATCGACCGACGGGGGGGAAAATAATGATCCGCATCGCTCGCAGGGCCCCCTTCGTCGCGGGACTTCTATTCTTAGGCTGTGCGCCACCGCCTACGGGGCCTACGCCCCAGGGGCTGGGCAACGTGCGTGCGGCCTTGGAACACGGCAAAAATCCCGGCGTGGGTCCACGCAACATCACCGACCGCCCCATGGCGTTTGTGGTGACCGCGGGGACCGCAGGTTCTGCCAAGGCCGAACTTATTGCCTTCGATTTGCAGGGCAGCCGCGTCCTGTGGCGCCAACCCGCCGACGTTGCGGGGCGCGTGGCGGTTGGCCGAACGGTGGTGATCTATTCTGAACGCACGGGGGCGCTGGTGGCGCGCGACGTGCGTTCAGGCGCCGTCAGTTGGCGAAAACCGCTGCAACCGGCCTGGCAGCGCGTTGGCTATTGTGCTGACGGCGATGCGGTTTTTGAGACCATCCAGCCCGCAGGGGGGGGCGCCACGCGCGCGCGAGAAGGCAAGGTCGTGGGATATGATGCCACATCGGGCGGCCGCAGGTTCGCGACTGACCTTGTGGGGCCTTTAGGGGCGCCCGCAGCACGGGGCGGCGTCGTGGCTGTGCTACGGCAGACCCAGTATGTGACCTTGATCGACGGCAACGATGGCGACGTCATGGCCAGCATTCTTTCCCGCGAACAAGAAGCGTCGTTCGTCAAATCTCTGCCCGAAGGTCTGTTTTTTGGGTCCAAGGGGGTGTACCTGGCGTCCAACCGAACATCGTTGGGTGAAAAAAAATCAGGGCTGTACCTAGAGGCAAAAACGCCTGCGTTCGTCAGACCGCTGTACCACCACGACATGTACCGGCCCGAACAGGGCGACTATTCCGCCCTGGATCGCAACCGGTTGCTGTGGCGGGTGGACGCGTCCGGGGACACGGCGGCCTTCGCCGGGGGGCAGGTGGTTGTCCATAGTTTTCGGTTCTTCTTCGGTGTGGACGCGGCGACGGGTGATTTGCGCTGGGCCTACAACCACCCGCGTTTTGATGCGATGTCGTCCGACCTGACGGGACCCGCGGTTGTGTTCGTCACGGCTGATGGCCAATTGGGTGCCCTTGACAGCCGCAGCGGGCGGCGGATTTACGAATCGTCGCTAGGTGCTGATGTGGCCGTGGTGGGGGCCACTTTTGACGCTGACGGATTTGGCACGGGGGTGGGGCAGGGGGAACCTTTAATCAAGGTCCTGTCTTCGATCCTATGGGATCCCGACCTGCGGTTTTCCGACGTCAGGGTTTTTGCCGTGGACGAACTGACCCGGCAGCCTGGCCGGGCCGCCACTGAAGAATTGTTGAAGGCCCTGGACATGGGCGACGGGATCCCGGCACCTATCATGAAGAAAGCGATGGACGCGCTGGTGTCCCGCCAGGATCGATCCATGTTGGATCTGTATGTGAAGGCGTTGCAGGTTCACCCTGACTTTGCTGAAGATCGCCGCCCGAAACAGCTAGCCTTTTTTGCCCGCGCCGTGGCCCAGATGAAGGCCAAAGAAGCCGTGCCCGCCTTGGTGGAACATCTGCGGCTGCCCGACACCGATCCTGACGTTGTGCGCGAAATCGCCGAAGCGGTGATCGCCCTAGGCGCCGAATCGGCCGTCGAGGCCTTCATGGACTTTCTTTTGCAATACCGCGCCGACGGTGAATTCAACCGCGCCACCGAGGCCCTGACCGCTGCGGCAGACGTGCTGTTGAAGCTGGGGGGGCCCGCCGAACGGGCGGCCTTGCGGTTCGTCGCGGAGGAGCCCCAAACCATCGAGGTCGTGGCGTCGCACATTAGGCGGGCCTTGGCACCCGGGGCTGACTAACCTTCCCGCTAAAGCCTGGGTCGAATTCAGGCGATGGTTAAGGGTCGAAACGGAGAACGTGTGAAGTTGCACCAGGCGAAGACGTGGCATAGAAACCTTTCAATGCATAAAACTACCTTGATCACCGGTGCCCTGGGACTGGCCGCTGTGCTTGGCACCGGCTGCGATGCCAAGGAAAAAGAAGAGCTGACCCGGCGCCTGAACGAGGCCGGCGATAAGGCCATTTCCTGCAAGAAAGAGGCAAGCGACCTGAAGAACGAGGTCGGGTCGTTAAAGCGGCAATTGGCCCAAGCCATGGCAAACCCGGGAAGGGTCCAGTTGCAGGATCCAGAGGTCATTGAATTGGTCGCCAGTTTGCGGGGGGGCAAGCCCGGGTCGGGCGAAGAAAACCTCCTGGGAAAGGGGTCGCTGGACCCGAAGGCTGCCAGCAAGGTGGTCATGGGCAATGCCCAGGCCTTGCAAATGTGTTACGAGCGCGCGTTGAAAAAAAACGCCGCCCTACAGTTTCAAAAGGGCCTGGCCGTCACGCTGGGCATCACTGTTAAATCGACCGGCGGCGTCGAAGGTGTCGATGTCAGGCCCGCTGTCGACAAGGACATGGTTGGTTGCATGCAGTCGGTGATCACACGTTGGAAATTCCCGCTGTTTGTTGGTGAAAATGTGACCATCGAACAGAAGTTGACCCTGACCCCGAAGACCTGATCTTTCTATGGCCGGGCAACCAGGGCCGGTCATCTACCTAGACCACAACGCCACCACGCCGCTTTTGCCCGAGGTTCGGATGGCGATGCTGTCGGCCTTGGACGATGACTGGGGTAACCCGTCCAGCGTCCATGGGTATGGTCGGCGTGCCAGAAACCGGGTCGAAGACGCCCGCGCGGACGTGGCCGCCCTGATTGGGGCGCGCACCGACGACATCGTGTTCACGTCCGGGGGCACCGAGGCCGACAATTTGGGCATCAGGGGCCTGGCCTGGGCGGAGGCTTCGGCCCGAGGGGGCAAGGGGCCTTTTCGGATTGTGACCGCCGCCATCGAACACCCGGCTGTCCAAGGGGCCTGCGAAGAAATGGCGCGCGAAGGGTTTGAAGTCGTTCACGTCGGTGTCAGTGCCGAGGGCGTCGTGGATCTGGCGGCGTTGCGCCTGGTCCTGAACCCGCAAACGGTGCTGGTGTCTCTCGCGCTGGCGAATCACGAACTGGGCGTCGTGCAGCCGATCACAGCACTTGCGGGGGTGGCCCGAAAAATCGGGGCGAAGTTCCATACCGATGCGGTTCAGGCCGTGGGGCGAATGCCAGTTTCTGTGGATGAATTGGGCGTTGACGCGATGGCGCTGTCTGGCCACAAAATCTACGGCCCCAAGGGGGTCGGTGCCTTGTATGTCCGCGGAGGGGCGTTGCCTCGATCGCTGATTGCGGGGGGCCATCAGGAACGGGAACGCCGGGCCGGCACCGAAAACGTGCCTGGAATCGTCGGTTTCGGGGTCGCCGCGCGTTTGGCCGCCGTGGACCTCAGCACCGGCACGCAATCCCGCCGCATCGCGGATATGCGGGATCGGCTGGAAACGGCGCTGCTGCTGATTCCCGGGGCGCGTGTTCACGGTCGCCGTGACGGCAGGGTGCCGGGCACCACCAACCTGGGTTTTGATGGCGTTGACGGGCAACTTTTGGCTGTGGGGTTGGATCTGGCCGGGGTTTGCGTGTCAACCGGGGCGGCGTGTACGTCTGGTTCGATTGAACCTTCAGCCGTGCTGCTGGGGCTGGGCCTATCGCCCGTGCAGGCGCGGCAGGCGGTTCGTTTCAGCGTGGGGGCGGGAAACACCCAGGCCCAGATCGACCAGGTTGTGGCGTTGACGGGTGTGGTCGTTGCCCGGATCCGTGCGGCCCGCTAGATTGGGCGGTTCAGCTCGGATTGCCCCATGAACGCACAGACACACAACAACGTTGGTCCGGGTCCCGTCGTGGTCGCCATGTCGGGCGGCGTCGATTCATCAACGGCGGCGGGCCTCCTGCGTGAACAAGGGCACGACGTCATCGGCGTCACATTGAAGCTGTATGACGCGACGGGCACGGCCGCCAGCATCGGCGGGCGATGTTGTACGCCCCGCGATATAGATGACGCCCGGCAAGTCGCCGCCGTCTTGGGCATTCCCCACTATGTCGTTGACCAGCGCGAGGCCTTTAGCCGTGAAGTTGTAGATGATTTTGTCGCTGAGTATCGCGCGGGGCGAACGCCCAATCCTTGCGTTCGCTGCAACCAGCATTTGAAATTTGGTCCGCTTGTGCATTTCGCGCGCGCCGTGGGTGCCAGCGCCTTGGCGACGGGGCATTATGCACGGGTGTCCCACGACGGCGGGACGCTGCGGCTATCCCGTGCTGTGGATCGCGATAAGGATCAGGCCTATTTTCTTTTCGGTGTGCGCCCTGATCTATTCCATTTTGTGCGATTTCCATTGGGCGACCTGACCAAGCCGGAAGTTCGCCAGGCGGCGCGGCGGTTGGGAATCCCCACAGCGGACAAACCCGATTCGCACGAACTGTGTTTTGTTCCGAACGGCGATCACAAGGCGTTTTTGGCCGCGCGGGGCGGGGGGCGTGCGGGGCAAATCGTTGATGAAGGGGGCCAGGTATTGGCGAAACACGAAGGCACCCACGAATTTACGGTTGGCCAGCGCAAGGGTTTGCCGGCCTTGGGTGGGGGGGTGCCGCGTTTCGTCCTGCGCATCGATCCGTCCACGGGCAGCGTGCATGTCGGGCCACGCGATCGCCTAGGCCGCCAGGCCATCAACGTCGACGAAGTTCGGTGGTTTGCCGATCCACCCGCAGACGGCGTGCCCCAGCGCGCGCATGTACAGATCCGCCACCATTCAATGGGCCATCCGGCCACGATCACGCGAACGGCAGACGGCGTAACCGTTGCGTTTGACGATCTGGTCAACGGCGTGGCGCCCGGACAGGCGGCGGTGTTCTTCGCCGACGACGAACGGCTGGTGGGCGGCGGCTGGATTGCCGACGACCAGCCTGCTGTTTAGTGATTGCCGCGAAACACGTCTCGTCAATTCGGTCCAAAGTGCGCTGCAAAGACGCTTGATCGCTGATCAGTGAAAATACTTGAGCGTTCGCTTTCAGAAACGCTGCAACTGGCATCCAGAAAAAGGATCGCGCAGAAGCACAGGAACCCTCGGAGCATTCACTTTTCCGGGATCAGGGCGAGCAAGCTTTAGTACAAGCCGAAGCCATGCACATCCAATAGGACTCGAGGCCGCTTCTACACGCGCTTCGGCCCCGGGGGAGGCAGCCGTCGGCGCAGTCACAAAGGTCTCGAGCCAATTGATCAGAACTACAGGAAACGCATTGACAATTTCTGGAAATACAAGCCGCTATCTCGAGGCCGCAAGACGTTTCGAGAGGGCGACATAGAATGGCGGCGGCATTTTGGTGCATGCAATCGTAACATTTGGCCGGTGATCCGGCTGTTGGTACTGAGGCACCAGGGACCAGCTCACTTTGACGTCTGGCCCAAATCCGCTGAAAATCGTCGCAACTGCGGCTGGTCCACGACTCCAGGGTCACCCTGGCATCCACGGATCCTTCTGGCTTTCGCGCATCGGTCGTCGGACTGGTTGCCACTGAGGCAGGGACTAAGGGGCCTTCCTCGTTCATACCCGGGCCCACATCGTCAGACGTTCCTTGTCCCAGCGTCTTTCCCCGACACGCACCGAAGACGAAAACGGCGATCGTCATAATCCTGAACATGCACACAGCCCTAGAAACAGCCGGGAACGAGGCCGACCTGCCATACATTCTTGAAACAAAACAGGAATGTGTAGGGACTAAATCCGCAAAGGTTGGGAGCGTAGTTACACTGCAATCCACTGTCATCGCAGCCTTCCCCAACGTTAGGAAGAGTCTCGGGACATCGGCGGTCAGCGGGGAGACCGAAGCAAAGCCAGTGGCCTTTCGTGTTCGGCGTCGTTCTACCCGTATCACAAACGCAGACGCGGTTATCCGCATAGTTGCAATCGGCCATGGCCCCGTTTCCGTCCGGTGTCACGCACGCCATCCCGTTTGCTGGGGATGCCGGGCAATAGCCCGCAGGTTTGTCACATGGAAAAGGGTTTGGCCTTAGCGTCCAGCGTTGGCTCTGGCACTCCATAATACGGCGACAACTTGCACCAGGAGAGTCTCCGAACCCACATAGGAGTTTTTCTATGGCACACGGAGACCCATTTTCTGGCTCGACATTTGGGCATTCGGGGCCAGGACGACTGCGGCCCCGAGTGCCTCCGCCCATGCACCCCTGATAACAGGGAAATCCGAGTGAAGTGCCAAGAGGGGATCCAGGGGTTCGTAACATGGGGACTGGAATGCAATCGACCCGACCGCGGGGGCACGACAACCCAGCATCTGCAGATGAACTACCCCCCCCCTTTCCCGACGAAATATCGACGACGTTCGACGGATGGGCCGCATCATCGGCTTCGGCCTGAGTGCCACTTCGCGCACTGCACGACAAAACGAGACATAAGATGACGGCAAAAAAGAACTTGGGATTGACCACGTTCGTACCTAGTTTCAAGGCGGAAAAGTCGAAGACTGCGAATCAAAGAAACCACGTGTTTCGGCGTTCCACCGAACAAGCAGGTTCCAGGGGATGGTGCCTCTTGAATCGATGCCCGTTAACCACCTGCTCCCGTTAGAAAAATACGTCATCCCGTTAGAAAAATACGTCATCGCTGAACGACTCTGTCCTATGGATGCTATCCATTTGCGACTCAACTACGTTACTGGGAAGATACATGCCAGGCCGATTTCCAGCTTGGCCCATTCCGTACAAATACGCACCAGTATAAACCGGGCCGAAGATGTTGGGGCCGGCTGGTCGGCGGCGGC
>JAYUUT010000126.1:0-2474 GCA_043754455.1 Myxococcales bacterium | reverse complement strand
GCGACAGGAGATCGGTTGGGGATCCGGGGCGGTCAGCGAATCCCCCGTCTTGCAGGATCGCAGGCAGCACTGTTTGTGTATCGAAGCTGGTAACGGCTAGGTCGGGCCCGCCGGCGTCGCTTCCCAGATCCTGCGAGGTCAAGTCGGGCGGTGCGTCGGCGGGCCCCGGGCCGCGGCTATCGACCGGTGCCCCGTCACGTTCTGGATCGTACCCGATTCGCCCACAGGCGGACACCAGCACGACCGCGACGGCGATCCTCAAGGTAAATCGATGAAACACCTTGGCATGATCGGTGACTTCCTTGCCCACCTTGAGGTCTGGGAATTAGTCGACCTCGGGAAAATGGGCTTCGATTCGCTTTTGGATCCAACTGGTGGACCAAATGCTGCCCCATGTACGCCCGTGCGCCCGTGCGAAATAGACACCGCAGCGCGTCAGTGCGAGTTTGCGGGTCTGTGGGCTGGCCCCCCGGTCGACAAACGCGAGCAAGTGCTGCTCGACATCATGGCGGGTGATTGCGTGGATGGATGGTTGGTGCTGCTCAAGGAAACTGCGCGCGATGCGGTTATAGGTGATGACGGCATTTGGGTTGAGATCCTGGGTTGAGGCGCTCGATCGCCGGATGGATCCGGACAAGGAAACCGGCCGCCTCCCCCGGGGCCGGCCGGTTCCGTGCGCCGGGTCTTTTATACGTGAACCGATGCCACCACGGGGAGATTGCAGCTCCTCGGCGGGGCGACTCTGGAAATTGAGACAGTTTTCGCGAAGAGACATCGCGCTTGAACTCTCTATGCTCGCCCCGCGAAGCCGTCACTCATGATGCCATACGCGGAAGCCTGCTGTACAATGGCGCGATGATAACGCGCAGGACCGTGCTCAGGAGTCTTTCAGTCCCAGTTCTTTCTGGCTACGCGACGGCCCGTTCAGAGCCCCGTCGCTTTCGAATCGGCGTGGTTGGGCTGGTTCACGGGCATATTGGGGGATTCTTTGACGCCGCCTTGAAACGGCCCGATGTCGAGCTGGTCGGTCTGGTCGAAGACAACGACGCCCTGGCAAAACGGGTCATAGAAGAACACGGACTCGCAGGCCCTCTGCGTTTTAAGACAGTGGAGGATCTGATTCAGAAAGGGCGGCCTGAGGCGATCGCTATCTATTCGAATACATTCGATCACGCCGCCATCGTGAAGACGGCGGCGGCTCACAATGTCCATGTGATCATGGAAAAGCCGCTCGCCGTAAGCCGGGGACAGGGACAAGAAATTTCCTTAGCCGCAAAGCGAGGAAAAATACACGTTCTCGTAAACTACGAGACCACCTGGTACCCCAGCAATGGCGCCGTGTGGAATGTGGCCAAAACCAAGGGCGAATTGGGTCAGATTCGAAAAATGGTGGCCCACCATGGACACAGCGGCCCGAAAGAGATTGGCGTTGGAGCTGAATTTCTCGCCTGGCTCACCGATCCAGAGAAAAACGGGGGTGGCGCTCTTTATGACTTTGGTTGTTACGGCGCCAACCTGATGACCTGGCTGATGGATGGCCATCGCCCAACCAGCGTGACCGCGGTTGTCCAACGAAATAAGCCTCAAAACTATCCGCGCGTGGATGACGAGGCAACCATCGTGTTGACCTATCCGGGCGCACAGGGAATTATCCAGGCGTCTTGGAACTGGCCTTTTAATCGCAAAGACCTTGAGGTCTACGGCGACCAGGGCTTTGTGATAGCAGAAAATCGCGACGAAACCCGTGTCCGGGTGGCAAAAGGCGAAGAACGGCGCGCCAAAGCTCCTCCGTTGCCTACATCGCAAAGCAATGTACTCTCGTACCTGATGGCCGTGGTGAGAGGGGAGATCAAACCCGAAGGACTCTCCTCTCTTTCAAACAATCTCGTCGTTACCGAGATTCTAGATGCGGCACGCAGGTCCGCAGTTTCAGGACAAACCATTAGACTCCGATCGTGAGCAGGCGGACCACCTACACGGCGAAACCCGAGTCTGAACTGGGGACCCTCACCAATGTGAAGCCCCGGACCGGGCGAGGCGATACGGAGAAGTGACTGAGCCGGTTTCTTAGCCTCGTGTTACTCCCCTGCCAATGAACGGAGAACGTAGACAGCTTGGCAGCTTGGCTCGTGGCCCAAGGTGGTTTGCGCTGGCGATCTGCGTTAGCGCAGCCTTGGGATGCACCGGGTCGATCTTGGAATCCTCGGGAACACCGGAAGTGCCGACCAGGCCGACCAGGCCGGGCGGTCCTGCGGGCAAGGCCTCTGAAAGTGCTGGGACCAATCCGAGCAAAGACACGACGGGACCGGACGTCGGGCGTCCGGCCGACGAACAGCGCCCCCTGGGACGTGTCACTGGTGGACGACCTGCTCCTATCGCGGCGCTCTTCGATCCGGCCACCCGTCCACGTCCGGTCGGACGACTCACCCGGGATCAGTTCAAGGCGATCGCCGAAGACCTTTTCAAGGTCACGT
>JAYUUT010000125.1:0-5891 GCA_043754455.1 Myxococcales bacterium | reverse complement strand
GTAACCGTTCACAGCCCGAACTATCGACAGCAGTGGCCTGGGTCGCTTCTCAGGCGTGCAGAAAGGCGAGGAGCGATGGCGCTGCCGAGCCGCAAATGCGCGCTTCGCAAGCCGCCGTCATATAGTCGAGGACATTGCGCTTCTGCAATCGAAGCGTCGAAACCACGGTGAGGATTCGTTCGACGAAGCGACTGCCGCTTTCGCTATCGGTGCCAAAGCTCCCCTTTCGCCAAAGGACAGCAGGGCGAACCGTGCGTTCGCCCCAATTGTTGGTCGGTTCGACGCCAGGCTGGTCTACGAATGTGAACAGGGCCTTTTCAAGCTTCAATATCTCCTTGCACATGCCTGCGACCTTGGCGCTTTCGCACGTCATGCCGGTCCGCAGAAGATCGAAGATCTCCCGTCGAACTGGCCGCATGTATTTCCGGAACGTAGCCCGGCCGAGGGTTCCGTCTCGCACACGGTGCCAGGAGTCAAACATCAGACCCGCTTGCCATTGAAGCGCCTGGCCTAATAGCTTCGCTTCTGGGCCGTTCAGCTCAAAGAATTTGAAATGTCGAATCAGATGTGACCAACAGAGCTGGCGACAAACTGTCTTGATCCAGTTGTAGGCATTCCAGCGATCACTGACCAGGATGCCCTTGAAGCACTCTCCCAAAAGCTCTTTGGCAGAAGCAGCGCCGCGGCTTCGTCGAATCAGAAAGACGGCGACGTTGGTGGTCACAGCCATCCACAGCCAGGCTTTCTTCTTCGCTTCCATCCATCCCGTTTCGTCAGCGTGGACAATGGGCTGTGTCTGAACATATGCCGCAGCTTCAGCAACGGGATCTGCGATTGCTTCGCTGGTGTCCTGCTCCAAATTGCAGACGCTACCAAGGGAAACGACCACACCGAAAAAGTCAGAAACAAGCTCTTCAATCATGCGTTTCGACAACTTGTAGGAACCCGCGCAGACCGCCATCATTGCCTGAAGCCGGGGCCCGAAAGGCGTTGTCGGTACGCCGAGAGGCAGCGTTGCCTTCGTTGTGATTCCGCAGATTTCGCAGCGAAGTGAATGAAGCGAATACTCCACAACCGTCGCAAGGCTCCGGGGAACGTCAACCACCTGATGGCGATGCGGATTTGCATCAGTGCCGAACAGCGCCCGGCCACACCGTCGACAGTCACATGGTTTCACTTCTGTGACCGTGTTGACTTGCTCTGGCGGGTATAGCGCACGCTCATGCTTCTTGTGCCCAGGCTGACCTCCCCGTTTGCGTCCCGTGGGCCTCTTCTCCGGCGGCGGCGGTGTCCCCGGGGGATTCTTTGACGGAGGTATCGACGAATTGGAGGAGTTCAGCCCAATTCGGGCTTCCAGTTCCTTGATCCGCTGCAACAGCACCGGGACCATAGCAGCCAGCACTTCAAGCTGCGCTATCCGCTGCTCAAGCTCCGCGATCCGGCGGTCCTTTGCGTCTCCAGTTTCGATCTCGTCATTAAGATCTCGCCGTTCTGAATGTCAACACTATTCGCCAGGGTGTGAACGGTTACCAAATCCCTTTGTAACAGCAAGGGCACTCGGGGAACTGATTCACTACGGCCTGGGGCGCCTTTGCGGCCTAACATGAGTGCAAAAACGGCATCGACGACCACAGCCCAAACAAATCGATCCCAGTTGCCTTTGTAGGGGTATTCGCCGGTGGTATGAAGCCGGGTCAGGTATTCGCGCCAGCCTGGACCCGATCGCTGCTGTGCCGCCAGCCGCGCATTGATAGATCCATTTTCGAGACTCCACGTCGCGTCCCAACGGCGACACATACATATCTGTATTGAACCACGATCGCGCACCAGGCGACGCCGTGTCGTTGTGGTAAGGGACGCCAATGACAGATGTTGCCGATGCCGCCTGGCTGCCAGGTGCCGAACAACCTGCGTTCGATGCTGCGGGCCTTGTGGCCGCAACAGGGCGCATCCGCGAATCGGCACAAATCGTGCGGGATGCCGTGACAGGTCTGTTGGGCGTCGCCTTTGGTGGGCAGATGGGACACGACCCCGACGCCCCCGCCTGGGTGGGCTCCCTGCCGCCGCTATTTCCAGAATGGCTGGGAGATCGCGGTTTCACCGAAACCCACGGCCTGCGGTTTCCCTACGCCGCTGGTGAAATGGCCAATGGCATCGCCACGCCCACCATGGTGGTCGCCATGGCACAAGCGGGTATGTTGGGTTTTTTCGGCGCTGCGGGGCTGTCGCTGGACGAAGTGGAATCCGGCCTCGATGAGATCGACGCGGCCTTGGCGCAAACCGATCTGCCGTTTGGCAGCAACCTGATCCATTCACCGGGCGATCCCGATCTAGAAAACGATTTGGCTGCTTTATATCTAAGGCGGGGGATTCGCAGGATCGGCGTGTCCGCGTTCATGGCGCTGACCCCGGCTGTGATCAGGTGCGCCGCCACCGGGTTGACCGAAAATGCACAGGGGCAGATCGTGCGACGCCATCATTTGTTCGCCAAGATTTCCCGCCCCGAGGTGGCCGCGGCCTTCATGGAGCCGGCACCCGAAGCGATGCTGGATGATCTGCTGCGGCAAGGCCAGCTAACGCCCGACGAGGCCGCCTTGGCACGGCGGATCCCTGTGGCCTGTGATCTGACTGTGGAATCAGATTCCGGCGGTCACACCGACAACCGGCCGCTGGGCGCGTTGTTCCCGGTGATCGCGGCGTTGCGCGACGAATTGTCACGCCGTTACGACGAATCGGTGGTCATTCGCCTGGGCGCCGCAGGTGGCCTCGGCACACCGCAGGCCGTAGCATCCGCATTTGCACTGGGGGCCGCGTACGTCATGACCGGCACCGTGAACCAGGCCTGCGTGGAATCGGGACTGTCCGATGAAGGGCGCCGCATGTTGGCCGAAGCCGGGGTCGCCGACGTCATTATGGCCCCCGCCGCTGACATGTTTGAAATGGGCGTCAAGGTGCAGGTGCTCAAACGCGGCAGCATGTTCGGGCCGCGCGCCTTACGGCTTTATGATCTGTACCGCAGCCACGACAGCCTCGACGCCCTACCCCCTTTGCTGAAGGCCCGCCTGGAACGTGACGTGCTGGGTGCAACCGTCGATGACGTATGGACGCAGGTTGATCAATTTTTCGCCAAACGCGACCCCAGAGAGTTAGATCGCGCGGCCGAAGATCCCAAACACCACATGGCCTTGGTGTTTCGCTGGTACCTGGGCCTATCAAGCCGCTGGGCCATCAACGGCGATCCCGCGCGAAAACTGGACTATCAAATCTGGTGCGGCCCCGCGATGGGTGCGTTCAACGACTGGACGCGGGGCTCGTTCCTGGCAGAGCCTGCAAATCGGACGGTGGTGCAGGTGGCGCTGAATCTGCTGGAAGGCGCGGCTGTGATCACCCGCGCACAACAACTGCGGACCCTCGGGGTTGCGATTCCCGCCCAAGGATTTTGTTTTGCCCCTCGCCCGCTAGGCTAAGGGCTCTTCCCATAGCCCAGTCTTCGCTGAACGAAAAATCGCATCGATGACCGCCATATTGCGAACCGCGTCCTCAAGCGGCATCGGCGCAGGCCCCCCAGCCCGTATGGCATGGGAAAACAGATCGCCCTGCAATGTGTACTGGTTGACGATGGGAACTTCGATGGTCTCGATGCCGCCGCCAAACAGATCGCTGCCGTCGTCGACAAACAGGCGACAGGGGCGATCGGGCGGCGCATTGAACGGGATTTCAATTTCGATGCGCCCGCGGGCGCCGAATATCTGCGTGCGCTGGTAGGGCACCATCTGCGTGCTGCAGGTGAACTGCGACTGGCCAGATGGAAAATCCAATATCGCGGATGTCAGACGATCGACACCTAGGTCGGGATCGCTTTCGATGACACCCATCACCCGGCGCGGTTCGGCCTCGAAGATGAAACGCGACGTCGTGATGGCGTAACAGCCAATGTCATAAAGCCCGCCGCCACCGCCGATCCCAGCGATGTTGCGCACGTTGGCCGGATCGCGGTTAAAATATGAAAACGCGGTCTGCATCGCGCACACCTTTCCGATGCGCCCGGCGCGGACCAGATCCCGCGCACGCAACCACTGCGGGTGGGTGTGAACCATAAAGGCCTCTTGGACCAGCACACCGTGTTTGTCGCGGGCGGCAAGCAGCAGACGGGCCTCGTCGGCACTTAGCCCAATGGGCTTTTCGCAGAGCACGTGTTTGCCTGCCTCGGCCGCCTTGATCGACCAGGGCACATGCAGATGGTTGGGCAGGGGGTTGTAGATCGCCTCGATTTCGGGATCTGCCAGCAGCTCTTCGTAGGATCCGTAGGCCTTGGGCACATGCAGGCGATCGGCAGCCGTTTTCGCTTTGGCTTCGGATCGCGATGCGATAGCGACGATTTCGGTGGCCTCGCCCCGTTGCATGGCCGGTATCACCTTCTCGACAGCAATTTTTGCGGCGCCGAGAACCCCCCATCGAACCTTGCGCATAGGGTACTTTGTCCCTTCACGCGAACCGAATGCAAGTGATTTGATGACCTGCCGCGCGTCAAGGTTCGAACAGATCGATGGCCGGAGCGACAAAGGCCAACACGTCTGGCACAGGTTCATCAACGCCTTGCACCTGGACCAGCGCGGTTTGCGCAATGGGGCCTTGGGCCAGCCGTGACGTCCCCTTATCGATGGTCAGCACGTTCGGGTTGCCATGTCGGTCCAGGCCGCCGGGCGTGGCCGGGTCGTACCAGGCGCCCGTGGGCAACACCACGACGCCCGGGGCAACGTCACAACTGATGCGAATCCCGACAAGACACGCGCCCCGATCATTAAACACGCGTGCGACGGCCCCATCCGCCAGGCCCCGCGCTTCAGCGTCGTGGGGATTCATCGTCAGCGCTTCTCGCCCCCTTATTTTGCTGGCTAGGCTGACGGCCCCCATATCGTGCTGGCTGTGCAGGCGCGTCGCGGGCTGATTCGAAATCAGATGCAGGGGAAAACGGTTAGCGCCCTCGGCCCCCAACCATTCGATAGGTTCGATCCAGGTCGGGTGCCCTGGGCAATCTGCGTAACCGAAGCGATCAATCGTCTGGGAAAAGATTTCGATGCGACCCGACGGCGTCATCAGTGGATGCCTATCCGGATTGTTGCGAAAATCAGCCAACAATATCTTCGGCGTTTCGGCGAACGGAAGATCGACCTGGCCTGCCTGCCAAAAATCGTCAAAGGACGGCAACGTGATCGCGCTGAGATTTCCCCGAAATTGTTCGTACAGGTGCCGCAACCATCCCCCTTCGTCACGTCCTTCCGTAAACTTGTCTCCAAAACCCAGCCGCGTGGCCAAGGCCGAAAATATGTCGTGGTCGTTCCGGGCATCACCAACCGGCGAAATCGCCTGCTTCATGGCAAAAATAGCACGGTCGCCCGAAGCGCGCCCCAGATCATTGCGTTCTAGGGACGTGGTGGCCGGCAACACAATATCAGCGTGCCGTGCCATCGCGTTCCACCAAGGTTCGTGTACAACGACGGTGTCAGGGCGTTGCCAGGCGCGGACCAGTCGGTTCAGATCTTGATGGTGATGAAACGTGTTGCCCCCACACCAATAGACCAGGCGAATGTCGGGATAGGTCAACACCTGGCCGTTGTAATCGTAGGACTGGCCCGGATTCAGCAACATGTCGCTGATTCGTGCCACGGGGATAAAAGTCTTTACGGGATTGTCGCCCTGGGGAAGCGACATCCCGCGAACCGTGGCCACGGAATTTCCCACCGAACTGATACTGCCGTAACCGAATCCCACGCCACCGCCTGGAAGTCCTATTTGCCCCAGCATGGCCGCAAGGACCGTGGCCATCCAGTAGGGTTGTTCGCCATGGTCGGCCCGCTGCAACGACCACGACACAGAAATCAGCGTGCGGC
>JAYUUT010000124.1:0-5983 GCA_043754455.1 Myxococcales bacterium | reverse complement strand
CACGCAATCCGCGATACCGTCCTGTAGCGGAATCTGTTCGATATACGATTTGCGATAGCTGACCTGTGGGAACCCGGCGCCGGCGCGCAAGCGTTCGGACTTTGCAAGCTGCGCGTCGGTCATGTCGATGCCGAAGACGTGTCCCCCAGGGCCCGTCTTTAGGGCGGCGACGAAGGTGTCCATACCCGATCCGCTTCCGAGGTCCACGACTGTCTCGTTTGGCTTTAGGTCCGCGAGGTGAAAAAAGTAGCCAACACCGGCGAAGGAATCGATGGATTCTGCGGGAATCATGTCTAGGTCGGCAGCCGGGTACCCGATGCGTTCAGCCATGCTGCGACCTAGTTCGAAATGAAATTCACCGCGCGGGTCCTCCGCGACCTGCTGGTACATGCGCTTGACCTGGGTTTCGAGATCGCCTGTGTTCACATGATTGTTCATGGGTGGGTTCCTTAGAAGCTCAACGTGGCGGCGCCGGTTTTGATCAGCTCGTGCATGGGGGAGGCCCCGGTGATGATGACGCCTTCGATCAAGTCTTCGGGGGTGTAGCCGCGTGACTTCACGCACGGTGTGCAGGCCCAGAGGGTACCTCCGCGGGCGAGGAAGTCTTTCACCAGCGCCGCGAGGGGTTCCAGAGGATGCACCTGTGTGGCATCGGCGCAGCGCTTCCGCACCAGATCAACGGCGGCGCTGGTCAAAAACACCGAGACCTTCAGTCCCACGGTTATCCCGCCGTGTGCGATAGTGAATGCCACCGAAGACAGTTCGTGATCGATTCCGTGCGTGACGACGACCACGAGGTTGCGACTGGATTCGGGCATGATGGATTCCCTTTCAACGCGGGTTACTAAACTAATCTACGGAATATTAGAATATGGAGGCGATGTCAAGTCGTGAATAGTTGTGCTTAAGAAGCCGGGCCAGTCTGGTCGATGGGGGCCATGGGTATGGCGCCTTTAACGCGACTGGTGACCCTGCTGGGGGCTGCTGGCTGGGGCCGGTTGCGGCCGCATGGGGTTTGATGCGGTGGCACAGGCGCCGGTTGATGCGACCCGTCGAGACGGCGGCGGTGTCGTGCGGGACCCTGCCGATTCCGCTTTATTTGGGCCGACGGCCTTACGAAACCCGGTTTAGTGGGTGATGTGGGCTACGCATCGGATATTGCCTTTTCGGTCGACCAATCGTGGACACCTGGGCCGGGGGCTAGCGATGACGGGCCGGCTTCCTTTGACGTTGTACCCGTTGCGGCTCTGCGTCTAAGTTTTGATCGCTATGTGGCCGCGAACCTTGATGCGGAGATGTTTGATTCTGCCGCGTCTGACGCGTTTGCCGGGAAGATGCCAACACTACCGCTGTCCGAAGATGCGGGCCGCGACGCCGCGGAGTCCTCCGTCGCTGATGCCGGTGCTGGATCTGCGCCCGACACCACCGTTGATGAGGCGCCGGAAGCCCCAGTTCCCGATGCCACTGCTGACGACGCGCAACAAGACGCTGCTGCACTTCTCATCGCCCCTGATGCGGCGCCGGACGCCAGTGCTGATGCGACCGCTGATGCTGCAGGGGTCAACCAATACGGTAGGCGATCAGAAGACTGGCTTCGATTTTGTTTCGCTCGATGAACTAAAACTTGTATCGACGGCCAGCTCGGTTTTCATTCTGACGCCCGCAACGACTGTGCCGCGACAACGCTGGTTTTGCATCGAGCTGATGATAAAGGTTGTCCCTGCCGGCGGCGACGGCTTCATTGAGGAGTTCCTCGACGGGGCCAGTCTGTTCAAGTCCCCGATCGGCGTGAACACGCTGCCACCCGGTGGCTGGATGGGGGTGAGCGTTGGAGTGAATCACTCCCAAGGACTCGGTCAAGATCAGGAGATTTTCTACGATGACTTCGTGCTTTCGCAGTCTCGTTTGGGCTGCCAGTAGGCTATTTACAGCGCTTAAACAGGCACTTCTGACCTGCGCTGCATTCACTGTCTTGTCCGCAGGAAACCAGTCCGGGAATCATCAGCGCGCGTTCAATGTCGCTGGTCCCGACCTCGAATTGAACACAACCAGATTTGACCTGCGTCGTATCGGACGATCGCCGGACCATGCGAACATTGGGGAACCCTGTCAGATCGCGCTTGAACAGTTCTTTGACGAGGGTGGCATCGATGGTGGCCGATCCTGTGTCGGGTACGTCACAGGTGATTTTGGCCAGGGCTGATCCGTGGTGGTCGAACGAAAAATCGAGAAACACCCGCGTGGGGCCTGCCTTAGCCGGAGGGTCCCAGGTAATGACGACGGAATCGCCGTCCTTCACGGGCAGGGGTGTTGCTGGAATCTTCAGGGCCGCGATCCCGAACCCCTTGAGCGAAAAGGGGCCATAACCTGCGGCGCCTCCGCTGGCCGCGAGGGTAATGGTTTTTCCTTCCTCAATGGCCGATGTCGAAAGCGCATCAGTTGAAAAATACACCTTCGTGTCATCGTTTTTTTAAAGGGTGAACGGTGATTTAAGGCCGGTGACGCTGACCTGTCCCACGTCGACGGCTTGGGGGTCGGAACACAGCCGCGTTTGGTACAGGTCTGTTCGCTTTTGCATTCAGGCGCGCAGGGGGGGGCGTCCTCGGCGGGCAGGAGCAAGCGGCAGGCCCCCACCTTCATCAATTCGCGGGAAGGACCACGGGTGTCGATGGCATCAAAGACGACGGCCCGTTCAAACCCCACATAGGCATCGGTTCCTGCGGTCGATGCGGGGCCTACGGCGCCAGGTTTTCGGCATCCGACGAACCGCAGCCGCCCCAGATCGCGATCAAGCCTCCGAGGACAACGTCCAATAACACTTGGGTCGATCGGACCTGTCGAAGTACCGTAGGCTTTTTCACGAGGCTCTCCTGCAATGTGGGGTGGTCAGGGGTGGCGAAGGCTCAGTTGCCGCGACCTGGATGCGGGCGGGCCTGTTTGATGATCAGTTGGGGGGCCATGCCGGGAACGAGGTGTTGGTGCTTCCGGGGGCGGGCCCGTAGGCGGGTCGGAAAAATTCGTGGATGGCGGCCAAGGCCTTTACGAGTTCGTAAATCTGCCCAGTGGTCAGGACGTTGCCACCCCCCTTGACACGGCTGGAATATTCCAGAAATACGATCGGGCGACCCGGAAGATTGTAATGGTAGATGAACTGATCCGACGTGACGCCCGCTATGGGCAGGGTCACCGATTCATCCCCCCGATAACGCAAAGGCAGTCCTTTGTGGATTCAAGTTTTTCTTTGAGGAGACTTTCAAATTCTGGATCGACGGGCGCGACTTCCATCTCGTCGCGCAGCAATGTGAGCTTTTTGTCACGGTCTTTTGGATCATCGCGAAAGATCGGGTCGGCCAAAAGCGCATCGATTTTCTTCAAGAAGCCGTTTTTCTCCAGAAACTGGGCGTAGTAGTAAACGGGAATTACGAAACCTGCTGGCTTTGGCATCGGGACGATGTCAAAGCGTCGGGATTATTACCGCTGGACAGATCGGCTGGGGCGCAAACGCGCGGGGCCGCGCGCACCAAAGGCCCGGCCGGCGCCGTTCGTCGAGATTCGCACACCGACGATACCCGCGGGGATCGTCGTCCATCCGCGCGGCGGTCGCAGGCTTCGTGTGCAGCGGCGCCCAGCCCCTAAGGCAACACACAGCTCTTGTGGAGCTGGCCGTTCTTGAAGAAGCGCGCGCCGCGCGTGTCGTCGAAGGTGACGGCGATATGCACCCATTTCTCGGCTTCGAGAATCCGGTCGTCGTGATAGACGCCCGTGGTCATGGAAAAGCGCAGGTGCGGCCCGATGTGCATGTCGAGGCGCAGCCCGGGTCGGACGGAGCCCGTGTTCGACGTCGTGCCCTCGCCGTACCGATCGAACAGATTGTAAAAGTTGCACTTGGCGGGATATCCCGGAGGACAGAGGCCGCGCCAGCGCACCCAGGCCTCGAACGACATCGCGTGGGTCCATTCGAGGGTCGCGTGAGGTGCCACTTCGAGCCAGCCGGTGCCGTCGAAGTGTGCGGCCATCCCGAGGACCCCCTCGACGAGCGTCAGGGGCTGCTTCATGACCGCGGCGGACAATCCGCTCGGGCCGCTGTCGGGGAAAGCCGCGCCCTCCAATCGGTCGAACGTGTATTCGGCCACGCAGCCGCTCGGACGGTCGCACGGCTCGTAGGTCTTGGCCGCGTGCCGCGCGACCTCCTCGGGCGCGAGTGCCCGATCGTAGAAGCGAATCTGGTCGAGATCCCCTGCCATGGGCGAGCCGCCACCGGCCGAGGCGCCGAGGCGCAGCGGGCGGTTTGCGACAGGCGCGATGGCGAAGAGGGTCTTGGCGTCGCGCACCTGCAGGGGGCCACAGGCGGCTCCCGCGGGCGGCGTTGGTCGATCCGACGACGCGACGTCAGGGGCACCTCTCGGGTCCGCGCGTCCGTCAACCGCGGTTGCGGCATCGACGACGGCCGGGGTGGCCGCGTTCGTCCCGCTGTCCGGGGCGGGCGTCGCCGAGCCGGCGCTCGGATCTGTCCCTTGCGTTGGCGCACCCTCGAGGACCGCCGCCTTGCCGTCGTCGCCTCGCGCCCACTGCGCGTCCGGCGTCCCAGGCCCCGACGAGGCACACCCCTGCCCCAAGGCTCCTGAAACGCACACGAGAGCCAGCCACGCAAACGGCAACGAGATGTTGACCATGTCATATGGACGGTGGATCGGCATCACGTGAGACACACATCCCCTCCGGCGAAGGGGCGCGGCAGGCGATCCTCAAGAAGGTGGACAAGGAGTACATCGTGCTGCGTCGTCGCGGCAAACCCTCGATCTTGTGACGGCATCCGTCATGGCAGGGAGGCGGTATCGGCCCCGGTTTCCGTGGTCACGAATCCCGAAAAGCGGCCTTTCTTTGCATTCGAGCAAGGCTCTGCCAGGCCGGTCAGGGGGCCGTGATATCTGGAGCGAATCCATGGGATGGTCCCCCAAACAAGCGAGGTCCGTCGGCAAGCTCTCCATAGTTTCCCGCTGCAGACAACATGAAACCATCGCAGCTGGCGATAGTTCGTGCAAGGGACGTGGTTTTTGCCCCAGCTGCGGGGGCCGCCGGATGGCCGCAGGTGCCGCGAATCCATCACGTGGGCGTAGGGCCGCTTCCGCTTCAAAGTTGAAGCCGCGCCCAACACCACGGGCCTTATGGCGCTTCTACCTGTTGATGCTGTCCGTGCGGGCTCTCAGCTCCGCATCAGCCGGGGCGGCGCGGTCGTCCCCCACCAAATCAAGATCATCAAGGGCGTGCGCAGCGCGATGTTTCCCGCAGCCACAGGCGCCTACGAGGCTGTGTATACGCCTTAGCGAGAGGGTGTCTTGCTCTCGGTGCCGTGCAAGGACACGTGAATCTGGCTTCGCACCAAGCCCAGCAAACTTTGAAGCTCGGAAGGCGAAATCTTTAGACGCTCGGCGACCAATCGCTGGGTTTCGGCCAGCAAGCGCGCGTGGATGTCTTCCAGCCAGCGATGGACGGTGCGCCGGGTGACCTGGTACATGCACCCCACCGCTTCCGCTTTCATTCCATCCACGGTGTGCAACCTGAGCACATTGGCCTCGCGGGCTGACAACGTCTGAAGGGCGGCATGCAGGGCCGTTTCCATTTCGCGGCCGTAGCGTGCCTTGAGGTAGCCAAGCTCGGGATCGACATCAATGCTTGCGATGCGCTCGGCGAGATCATCGACGGATTCAAAGTGACGCTCCCCGCGCTTAAGGTCGACCGCAATCCGTGCCGCCGTCACGGCCAGCCAACCCGACAGGGAGCCCCGTCCCTTATACCCCCCGATGCGCGGCGGTCGTCCGTCCTCAGCAACCAGCAGCCGCACCCTCAGGTGCTGAACAACGTCCTGGGCAGCGAACAAGTCCTTTCGCCGAAGTTCTTCAGCCAGCGGCGCCAAGAACTGTGCTTCCAGCGCTGCAATCGCTTTCGAATCCAAAGCGGCGCATGCCGTCGCCAGGTAAAGATC
>JAYUUT010000123.1:0-2916 GCA_043754455.1 Myxococcales bacterium | reverse complement strand
TTTCCGCAGGCCTACGCGCTTAGCAGCCGGCGCAAGATCTCGTTGACCGCCTTCGGGTTGGCCTTGCCTCCGGTTTCCTTAAGAACCTGGCCCACGAAGAACCCCATCAACTGTGTTTGGCCGGCTTTCCACCGCGCCACTTCCCCTGGGTTGGCCGCAACAACCTTGCGACACGCATCTTCCAGCGCCGAAGTGTCGGTCACTTGGCTCAGCCCCTCGGCCTTCACCACTTCAGCCGCGCGGCGCCGCTGTGCCCACATCTTGGCAAACACATCCTTGCCCTGTTTTCCGGACAAGGTTCCACTTTCCACGAGACCCACAAGTTCTGCCAAGGCATCGGGCGGAATCGGCTTTTCGACCGCCGCCAGATCCCGCGGATCGTTGACCCGTCCCAACAGCTCGTTGATAATCCAGTTGGCCATTTTTTTGGCCAACGCGTCCCCGGACGCCTTCACGGCCGCATCGAAATAGGTCGCGATTTCGGCTTCAGCCACCAGGACCCCAGCGTCCTGCGCCGATAGGCCCAGGGTCGACACGTAACGTTCGAACCTGTCCTCGGGAAGTTCTGGCATGACGGCACGCGCCCGCGCAAGCCACGCCTCGTCCACCACCAAAGGCGGCAGATCCGGTTCGGGAAAATATCGATAGTCGTGCGCATGTTCTTTGGAACGCATCGATTGCGAAATCCCGCGCGTCGCATCCCACAGCCGGGTTTCTTGCACCACGCGTTCGCCCCGATCCAGCAGCTTGGCCTGCCGTTCGATTTCATGATCGATGGCGTCTTTCACGTTCTTGAACGAATTGATGTTCTTCAGTTCGGCCCGGGTGCCAAACGCGGTCTGGCCCCGAGGCCGAATGGACACGTTGGCGTCGCAGCGCAATGAACCTTCTTCCATGTTGCCGTCGCTGATGCCCAGATACCGCACCAACGTGCGGACGGCGCGCACGTATTCGGCGGCCTCTTCCGAGGATCGAATGTCAGGTTCGCTGACCACCTCGCACAGGGGGACGCCTGCGCGGTTCAGATCGACAAAACTAACACCCGCCTGCCCATGCACATTTTTTCCCGCGTCTTCTTCCATATGGATACGGGTCAGGCGCACCTGCCGCATGTCGCCGCCCATGCGAAACCGAATGGCTCCGCCTTCGACCAACGGTTCGTCGAACTGCGATATTTGGTAGCCCTTGGGCAGATCGGGATAAAAATAGTGTTTGCGCGAGAAGCGACAGCGCGGGCGGATATGCCCACCGACCGCCAGGCCAAGGCGAACCGCAAATTCAACAGCCGTCAGATTCAAAACCGGCAACACGCCCGGCAAACCCAACACCACAGGATCCGTACAGGAATTGGGCTCCGCGCCGAACGCTGTGCTTGACCACGAAAAAATCTTGCTCGCGGTGCCTAGTTGCACGTGACATTCAAGGCCAATAACCGGTTCGTATTTATCAAGGGCGCCCATCACAGCACTTCCTTTGGCACGCGGGTGTGCCAGTCGGTCATTTTCTGATACGCACCGCCCACGCGGAACACGGCCTCTTCCCCCAGTGCCGGTCCAATCAATTGCAGGCCAATGGGCAGGCCGGATTTTGTGAACCCGCACGGCTGCGACATCGCGGGCACACCCGCCAGCGCCGGGGCAACGGTGTAAATGTCAGCCAAATACATTTCCAAAGGATCCGACGTGCGTTCGCCCAGTTTGAAAGCAGGCACAGGAGACGTAGGCGTCGCCAAAACGTCGCAGGTTGTGAACGCCTTGGCAAAATCTTCGGCGATTAGCCGCCGAACACGCAAGGCCTTGCCGTAATACGCATCGTAATGACCGGCGCGCAACACGTAGGTTCCCAGGATGATGCGACGTTTAGGTTCAGATCCGAAACCTTCGCCACGGGTGTTGGCGTACATTTCATCTAGCGACGAACCTTCTTTGGATCGATGGCCAAAACGAACGCCGTCATACCGTGCCAGATTCGACGCCGCTTCGGCCGTACATATCAGGTAGTACACCGCGACCGCATATTTGGTATGAGGCAAGGACACAGGGACAATCGTCGCGCCGGATTTTGCCAAGCCATCGATTGCAACCCGAACCGACGCCTCGACTTCGGGATCCATGCCCGCGGCAAAATATTCTGCGGGCACGCCCACCCGCAGCCCTTTCATCCCTGCCCCACAGGCCGCCAGATAGGCGCCGGGCGCGGTCGGCAGCGACGTTGCATCCCGTGGATCAGGACCTGCGATAACTTCTAAGAGCGCAGCGACATCTTGCACGGTTCGGCCAAAGGGACCGGGATGATCCAATGACGACGCGAAGGCGATGACCCCATACCGCGACACCCGCCCGTAGGTGGGTTTCATCCCGGCAATCCCACACAAGGCCGCAGGCTGACGAATCGATCCCCCCGTATCCGTGCCCAACGTGCCCGCCGCCAAAGATCCCGCCACGGCCGCTGCTGATCCGCCAGAAGATCCACCCGCCACGCGGGCTGTGTCCCACGGATTGTGGACAGGTCCATAGGCGCTGTTTTCGTTGGACGATCCCATGGCAAATTCGTCCATGTTCAGCTTGCCCAGGTTGATGGCCCCGGCCGCCGACAGCCGCGCACCGGCAGTGCTTTCATAGGGGGGAACAAAACCCTTCAATATTTTCGACCCACAGGTGGTTTCCAGCCCCTTTGTGCAGAAAATGTCCTTGAGGGCAATCGGCACGCCGCCCAGCGGCCCTGCGTCCTGCCCGGCTGCAATTTTCGCATCAACCGCGTCGGCTTTCGCCTGGGCGCCTGGGGCGTCGACCCGCAGGTACGCGCCGATTTTGGGATTCACGCGTCCAATGCGATCCAGGTAAGCCTCGACCAGGTCGCGGGCCTTGACCTTGCGCGCGCGCACGGCGGCTGCCAAGTCCACAACAGAGGCGCCCA
>JAYUUT010000122.1:0-6726 GCA_043754455.1 Myxococcales bacterium | reverse complement strand
TTGCTTCAGCCCAGTGGCGGGCACAAGGGCATCGCGATGGCGTTGTCCATGGGGGTTTTGACTTCGATGCTGTCGGGCGCGGCCTACGGCACTGGACTGGCAACATGGTCGATGGGCAAAGCCGGGGGTCGACGGCCATTTTGTCGCCGCGATAGATATCTCTGCATTCTGCGAGCCCGAGATTTTCAAGGGGCGTGTGGATGCTCTGGTTCGTCAGCTTCACGGCAGCCGGCTACTACCCAGCGGCTGTTGGTGCCAGGCGAGATGGAGACCGAGACGGAGGCCCGGTATCGAAAAGAGGGAGTGCCTCGGAACAGCGGGACGACTTCGGATCTGTTGGGGTGGCCTTGACATGGCACCTTTAAGGTGCCATGCTTCTGCACTTGGATGGAGAAGCGCAAGCCCACCTGCGAGCTACCTTCCAAGAAGACGTGTCCCGCGTGTGGCAGGGCGATGCTGCACGAAAAACGGCAGGATAGTGTTGAGTACAAGGACCATCACAAGTCTTTTGACGTAACGGGGTGGTGGTGCTCGTCATGTGGCGAGGCCATCTTCGAGGGACCCGCGCTTGAGGCGGCCGAGCGTGCCTTCGTCGAGCTACGGGCCGAGGTGCAAAGCGTGCTTCTGCCTGAAGAGGTCGCGGAGATCAGACACAAACTCAACTTGTCTCAACGTGAAGCGGGCAAGATATTGGGCGGCGGCCCGAGGGCATTTCAGAAATACGAAACTGGATCCGTCCCCGTAAGCGCGCCTATGAACAACCTGCTGTTGCTTCTGCGCGAGGATCCTACGAAGCGGCTCAAGGAGCTTCGACGCCTTCTGAGAAAAAAGACGGATGCGCCTGATTTGCCGCGATTGCGCTGAAGAACGGCCGCAGGAAAATGGGCTTCGCTCTGTTCCACATTGACATCCCACAAGTGTATCGTCACATTCGCTCCGCCTCAAAGCCCCGCCCCCGGGCTTTTGGTGCCAGGCGAGATGGGGCTCTGGGGTGCCGCTTTTTCGTCTATGATTTCTTCATGGAACATGGCCGTTGGAGTCTAGGGCGCCTGATGGTGATGGTGGGGCTGATGGCAGGGGGAGGATGCGGCGGGGGCACCAAAGGCCTTGCGGTCAGCGGCCAGACGGGCGGCCACGACGCAGGCGTCGACGGGGCTGCCGCAATCGGAGTGGCCAGCGCCGTCCCTGGTTTTCGGGCCACGGCCGATGCATCCCCTGCCTTCGCGGTCTGCGGAGAGATGGGCGCCCCCTTCCGCGATCTCATAGCCGTGTCGCCTGACGGATCCTTGTTGGCGATCGCCCAGGTGCGACCGGCGATCGAGCTGTGGCGACGCGTGGATGGTGTGCGGATAGGGACAATCGCGCTCGACACCGGCACCGCGGTTCACGATCTTTCGTTCGCTTCGGATGGGACCGCGCTTATCACCCGCGAGAGCCGGGACAGCGTCGACGTGTACCGGCTGCGCGCGATCCGCGATGGCACGATCCTGGGCGAGATGGACGCGCGCGAGGTCTGGGCGGTATCACCGGACTGGACGCTGTTTCTCCCGCGGACGGACGCGCTGGCGGGACCGCAGAGGATTGGGGATCACGGTTTGGCGTGGCCGACCCGGGTCGCTTTCATGGCGGGCCCCGCCGCCTTCTCGTCCGATGGCCGCCTGCTGGTGACGGGCACGTCCACCTCGGATGTCGTGTTGTGGGATGCGGGCACGGGGGTGCAACTGGCCCATTTTCCGAGGGAGAAGGGCCAAGGATTCGGGCGCCTGGCTCTATCGAACGACGGCGGCATTATTGCGATGAACCTCAAAAGTGCGGGGTTGGTCGTGCTTCGTCGAAGCGACGGTCGTCGTTGGACCGTGGCGGTGCCATCGCCGGTGGGGCTATCTGACGATTCTCGTCCTTACGTGTCGGGCGATGGACGTCTGATCGCCCTACATGGCTCTGCCAATCCGCGACTTGCCTCCTATGTTTTGCCCATGGGTCCAGACGGACCGGGCCCCGGCTACGTGCTGCCTCGCAGCCAGGCTGACATCGACCTGGACGGCGAGGGTAACCTTTTGTCCTTGGACGGCGATTCTGCTGTACGCGTCTGGCCCGCGGACGGAAGCCCCGCACGGGTTGTCGTGAAAGCCCAGCCCGGACATGCGGGCCGGATCGAGCAAATTGCGGTGTCGCTGGATGGGAGCCGCCTTTGCACCTTCGCAAGGGATGACAGCGTTACGGTGTGGTCGGTGGCCGAACGCAAGGAGTTGGGAAAGTACCCGGTTGCGGCAACGGCATCGGCCGCAGCCCTTTCCCCCAGCGGAGACAGACTGGCCCTCTTGCCACATGACCCGGGCGCCGACCTTGAGGTCATCGACTTGGACACCGGCACCCGGCGGTCGCGGGGTTCGCTGGCTTTCGGGACCGCTGTGGCGTTCTCTCCCGATGGCCTTCACCTGGCTGTTACCACCCCAAGGATAGTGCCTGGCAAGAGAGCGACCTTTGACGTGATAGTCCTCGATGCCACCGATTTGCACGACCTATACGCGATCCCGGATGTGCTCGGCGTCCCAAGCTTCAGCCTCGAGGGAAGGTCTTTGGTGGTGGTCAGCGGGGAATCGGTTCGCTTTCATGACGTCGGTGATGGATCGCTTCAACGTAGCGTTCCCCTTGTGTGCGCCAGCTTGCCAAATGGGTGTGGGGACAAGCTTTGGGCCCGCTTGACAGCGGACGAACAGCACCTGATCGTCTCGACTTTTGGTGCGCTGCAGATTCTCAATCCGCAAACCGGGGCCGTACAACGCGTGCTGGTGCCCCAGGCGTCGTCGCTGTTCACCTATCCCTTCGAAGTCTCGGGTGACGGAGCGCTTTTGGCCCTCGGGCTCGGCGATTCTACACAGGTCATCTCGCTTGCGGATGGCAGGTTGGTGTCCAGTTTTTCGCCTGACCGACCCCACGTCGGCGATTCACCCCCCACATTTATCCCCGGCCGCCGTGTCGTGGCCACGGGTGGCGGCGATGGGGTCGTGCGTCTGCGCTGCTACTGAACCGCTTAGTGCGTAGATTGACGTCAAAAAAATCATAAAAACGATATTTCATACGTCAAAAATATCAAAATGGGCTACGGGTCGGTGCCGGTCTGCAGGGGGTCGTGCCACACTAGGTTGGGAAATCGGCCAAAACCGCGATCACACGTGATCCAGTGACTTCCGCTTTCAATGGCCAACGCGGCCAGGAAAGCATCCGGAACCAAGTTGCCCCGCGCCCGCACTGCCGTACACAGGTGGACGAAGATGTCCCAATGACGGTCGCCCGGCACGGTAAGGACAGCGTTCGGGCGTTCGCGTAACACCCGACAGAAGGCAAGCGCCTTGTCGATAGGTGAAGGCGTTGCGAACACTTTTGGGTCGGTGACCACGCGAACGAAACCGCTAAGGACGATTTCGCTGATGCCGAACGCCTGGGGCCCGTTGATGGTTCGGGCCAACCAGGGACCGATTGTGGCGTGCTGGGGAAGTTCCGCGCGGTGCGCATTTACCAAAACGTTGACGTCAAAAAGCAGCATGGGTATCCATCACGTCCCGCAACGACGCGCCGTGATCGATGTTAATGCCTGGCAGCAATCCGTCACCCTTGAAGGTAGGAAGGCGGGCCGCCGCTGCCTTTCGCCGATCTGGCGTTACCCGGTGAACATCAGCCTGCGCCACGCAGGAGCGCCATCAGGTCGTCCGTCCGCCATTTGACATCAGCGCTGCCACGGGCGGATTCGAAACGGTCGGGCTTGCTACTTGGCCTCGCGGCTACCTTATGAATGACGATATCCCCCTCGCGGTTGACAGCAAATTCCACCGAACAGCCAGTGACCAGGTTCAGTGCGTCGCGAATCTGCTTGGGGATCGTGACTTGACCCTTGCTGGTAGGCGTTGTCGCCATGGCCTGACTCCCTAAGATCGCCCCGCCATTTACGAATGGCTTAGTTCGTAGTCGATCAGCTCTTTGAATTTTTCAAAGGGCTGGGCGCCTGACAGCAAACGGCCATTGATGAAGAAGGCGGGCGTACCGGTCACGCCTAGGGCCTCGCCGGCTTTTTTGGATTCATCGACGACCTTGGCCTTATCGCCGCCGTCCAGGCATTTTTCGAACTTGCCCATATCGACGCCAAGACCCTTGGCGTGTTCTTTGAGCGCGGGCACGGCAAGGCCCTGTTGATTCGCGAACAACCGTTCATGCATTTCCCAGTATTTTCCCTGGTCACCCGCACACAACGCCGCTTCTGAGGCCTTGGGCGCTTGGGCGTGAAAGGGCAGGGGAAACTCGCGGTAGACCAGACGGATCTGACCCTTGTACGTGTCCATCACCTTCTTGACGGTTTCTTCAACGCGGCTACAGAAAGGGCATTCGAAATCCGAAAACTCGACGATCGTGATGCGCGCGCTGTCAGGGCCTTTGGAGGGGCCGACGGCGGCCACTTCGACCTTAGGAGGCAAAAGCGGCGGCAACAACATTTCGACCTTGGCGGCCGTGCGCAGTTTTTCAAAATAGGTTTGCCGGGCCTGTCCGACCTTTTGCTCTTTAAGGAACTTCACGATGTCGGGTTTCACCTGCGCAAATTCAGGCAAGGGCCGACCGCTGGCCTTGGTGCGATCGTAGACCGTCTGCACCTCGGCATCGGGGGGATCAGAAATCTTCGAGGTGACTTCGGTCTCGATCAATTTTTCGGGCGTGGTGCCTGCGGCCTTGGCGGCGGCATCCAAAAGGCGCTTGTCGATAAGTTCATCTAGGGCGCCCTTGCGGGCCAGATACAGTTTTTCGGCCAGCTCGGCCTCAATTTTACCAACGGGGACCTTGGCGGCGGTTTGCAGTTCGGCTTCGGTCACAACCTGGCCGTTGATCTTGGCGACCGCGGCGGTGGGATTGGTGGCGGTTGTTTTGGCGTTTGGCGCGGCGGCCGGCGGGCCGCCCGGTTTGCAGGCGGCACCCCCCAGAACAAAGACCAGGCAGAATGATCGGACGACCAGCTTTTTCATGGGCGTACATTTGCACCAAACCGCCCAAAAATGCCAGATCGGAGCGGCGGCTACTTAGCCTCGTCCCATTCGTGTACGATTTCCAGGTTGCGAAAGTCGGCGGGCAGGGCGGCCTTGTTGTCGCCGGTCACGCTGGGCACGAAGGTGGTTCGTCCTGCCTTGACCTGCGGCAACGCGCGGGGTGAAAACTGAAAGACCGTGGCCAGGATCCCGGGGCCTGCGACCCCACCCAGGGGGGCACCCGCGGCGTTGCTTAGCCGCAGGGTATAGGCGTAGGTGCCGAGCCTTGGCGCGGCGAACCAGGCGTCCAGGCTGACGACCATTGACATGCCGTCGCGTTTAGCCGGAAGCGCCGCCCATTCGCCGGGCATCGATGAAATCTCGACCTTCAGGTTTGCATCGGGCGTGGATAGCGGAAGACGCAATTCGCCCCCCAGCATCGCGTACGGCCAATCGACCCTCAGTTCGTCGGTCGATAACGTGGCGGAGGGTACGATCCGCCGGACCAGCCGGCCGTTCGCGTATACGGGCGGTGGGGGTTCGGCGGGAACCGGATGTGCAACGGCATGGACCAACCGTTTGTCAGTCAAATCGAAGATCGCTTCGTCGCCCGGCATTAGCTTGGGCTCGATCCGGTGGCTGCTGGGATACACATCATCCTGGGGCCCTAAGCGCGATTTTGTATAGGCCTCGACCGCCCAGGCGATCGGGGTTCCCACGGGATCAACGGGTGTCTTGGTCAGCACTTCGGGATGAACGGCCAGTTCATCGACGCTGGCGATGTGGCCGTCCGCCATACGGTAATAGACCTCGTGATCGGCGTCGAACATGTGCCACCCGCCCGCAAAAAATACTTCTGCAACCACGTGAACTGACATCCCGTAGACCCGGGCTTTCATGCCGACGGTGCGGGCAAGATTGGCGATGTTTTTGGCCGAATCGTCGCAGAAGCCGTAGCCGTAGACATTGATGTATTTGATGGGGTCGTGCAGTTCATTGCCTTTTAGTTCGGCCTCCTCGGCGGGCAGGTAGTGGTAACGCCACTTCACGATGAACTGCCAAAATGCGATGGCCTTCTGTTCGTCGGTCATGCCGGGCTTGATAAGGCTGTCCGCCAAGGCCCGTGTGCTGCTGAGATCCGGCCACCCCTGCACCGTCACGCGCGGCATGATGGTGGTTTTGTTGTCGAGATTCCGCAGCACCAGACGCCGTACCGTCGTCGGCGTAGCCGTAATGTCGTAGGGGGCCGACGAGGCGCCTATGCGGCAGGTTGTCGTGTGGCGCATCTGGGTGCCGACCATCTGGGTGCCGTGGATACAACCCGGGGATGTCGCCACGGCCGAGACCACCGCCGCATCAGCAGCGCCGCCATCGGGCGCGGGTGTCCGGGGATTTTCGCGCGTAGCCGCGTCAACAGGGGTGGTAGGCGCTGGAACTTTGTCGCCCGTGTTGCCCGGGTTGCCCGTGGTGGCCGCTGCGTCGGCGTGTAGGGAGGGGCCCGCGGAGGAAGTGGCCGGTTGGGTGGTGGGGGATGCCGGGGATGATTTGCGGTCGACGGGCCGGTTGGTCCCAGGGGCGCCGCCGTTTTCGATTTCTGTGGGATCGGGCATCGCGCGCTGCGCACCTTCCGGGGTGCAAGCTAGGGGCCCACCGCCGAGGACGGTTGCCACCCAAACGATTGCCGCGAGCAGATGGTTCCTAAGTGGTTTTCGCGGAA
>JAYUUT010000121.1:0-5968 GCA_043754455.1 Myxococcales bacterium | reverse complement strand
AAGATGGTGGTGTCGGTTTGGGCCGCGCGTTCGATGATAGCGAAGATCCGACGCATGACGGGGCTTCGCCCTAACAGGGCCCCCACCTGTTCGCGCTGGGATACAGGAATTTCGACAACATCAGGCAACATCGCCAGGCGCAACGTGCTGGCCCCGATGGCGATGTGGGAATCGGGTCGCGCGAACGCGTCGCGAACCGACAGGCCGTCCAGCAGTGTTCCATTCAAACTGCCCGCATCGATCACGCGGATGCGTTCGTTTTCTAAACGAAGGCTGAGGTGGTGACGGCTGACCGTGGGATCGGCCAACAACAGATCACAGCCGGGGGCGCTGCCGATGCGCACGTCGGGTCCCACCAGTTCCACGCGGCGACCGGTTTCAGGCCCACCTGTGATATCCACGCGGATCTTGTGCGCGCGCAGGCTGAACGGATGCTGGTCGCGAACCAACCATTGCGTGGTGGCGATAAAATTCTGGGACATGCGGCGGCTGTGAGATTTAGCACAGTGTTCCCACATCACGCGAAATTAACGAAAAGTAGACATGTAACCTACATGTCGTATTCTGTCGGTAGATGGGCTACCCCAATGGTTCGAAGTGTTTGCTTCCAAACCCAACCCTTTCCCTATGCGTCAGCTTCGGCCTTTGGGGTGCCCTCTGTTTTTCTGGCTGCACGACGACGCAGGCGACCCGCAGCCGTGTGATTCCATCGGTGTTTCGTTCGTCGGCCGCGACCATGCCCCCACCGCTTGTCTCGGTTCGGGCCTCAAGCGATTCGGTTGACTCGTCCGCGCCGCTTGACCCCGGGGCCACCGTCGAGGCGTGGATTCGGGCCCGGGGTATCCGGGTGGGCACGGACGGCACGACCTTCGCGTTATACGCATTTGCCAAACATTCCCGTAGGTTGGTCGATCCCTCTGGGGCGCGAGCAGGCGATTTGGTGTTTTTTGATATGGGGGCCGGGCGCTGCGGGGAACACGTCGGGTTGGTCGAATCGGCTGACCCGGGAGGACGGATTGCGTTTCGTGATGTGCGCGGGGGCCAAGTGCAACGCGGCTACGCCCATGCCGCCCTTCCTGCTGTGCGGCGGTCGCCCGACGGGTTGATTCTGAACACGTTTTTACGGTCAAAACGCCCTGATGATCCCGCTAATGCGCGTTATTTTGCAGGTGAACTTCTGTGTGGGGTCGGGCGGCTTCGCTGATTCAAATCATGTGAAAAATGGACCTGGGCCTCGTACGGGCGTAACCGATCTATATGAGCATCGAAGTCGAACGACCTATGCTGGAATGCGGCATCTGCGCAGCCGAAGTGTCCGAACTGCGCCGGGGCCGTTGTTGGGGCTGCTACAGCGCCTGGATGCAGCAGCGTCCCGTGGGCCGCGGGGCGACCTGCGCCATCTGTTACGAACGGCGTCGGGATCAGTTGCGCATGATGGAATTGCACAGCCGATCTGTGCCTTTGTGCCACGGGTGCGCGGCCCGCGTGGTGAAGGTCGCGCCGCTGCCCGAAACCATCGAAGGCATTCGGGCGTCGCTGCGCCGCGATCGCCGGGCCCTAGATCGCCGGGACGACCATGTAGACCAGCGCATTTTCCCCCGCGAACGACGGGTGGGGGATCGCCGCGACGAATCGCCGCTGACGCACAGCCGGGACACGGATCCCAACATGATGATTGCCGCGTTTGATGATCTGGTGATTGAAATCGGAGAAGGCGACATCGAAGAAGTCGAACCCACGGTGGTTCGTCAGTCCCCGCAGCGTCCCCGTGTAGATGACTGATTCGGTTCAGATCTGTCCTGCGTGGTGGCATGCGGCGAGGTGATCGGAATCGGCTGACCAGGGTGCCAGCGCCGGGCGATCCGTACGACAGCGTGGATCGGACAGGCGTGCGTAAATCGGGCAGCGGGGATGAAACGCGCAGCCCTTCGGTGGATCCATAGGTGATGGAGGATCCCCGTCCAACAGCACGCGCAATTTCCGTTTCGTGCTGTCGATTTCGGGCACCGCCGACAACAGCGCGCGCGTGTACGGGTGTGCGGGCGCGAAAAACAGTGGCTGTGTCGGTCCCAATTCGACCAGACGGCCTAGGTACAGCACCGCCACCCGGTGCGCGAGGTGCCGGACCACCCGCAAATCGTGCGAAATGAATAGATACGAAATTCCGTCCTTGCGTTGCAGATCTGCCAGCAGGTTCACCACCTGGGCCTGAATCGAAACGTCCAAGGCCGACACGGGTTCATCGGCGACGATCAGGGACGGACCTGACGCCAGCGCGCGGGCGATGCCGATGCGCTGCCTTTGACCACCGGAAAATTCATGCGGGTACCGGCGCATGGATTCGGGTGGCAGACCAACCCGGGTCAGCAGCCGCCCGACGATTTCCTGTCGTTCGTCGCGTGTGGCGACGAGGCCGTGGACATCAAGAGGCTCGGCGATCAAATCCAGAACCCGCATCCGGGGGTTCAGTGATCCCGCCGGATCTTGAAAGATCACCTGCAAATGCCGACGCAGGGTGCGCAACGCGGAGCCTGCCAAGGCCCCCATATCCTGGCCATCGAAAGTGACCCGGCCCGCCGTGGGTTCAAGCAGGCGCAAAACCGCGCGCCCCAGGGTTGATTTCCCTGATCCAGATTCGCCCACCAGCGCCAGGGTTTCGCCCCGTCCGACCGAAAACGACACGTCATCCACGGCGCGCAAGACGCGGGTCTTCTTACCAAATCCCCCCTGGGGAAAATGTTTATGCAGGCCTTGTACCTGCAATAGGGCGGGTTCGGTCACGACGCCGTTACTCCTTTTCGAATCCGTGCGACCTCGAAAGGATTCTTCTTGGTGGTCATCGACGGGTCCGGGATGGTTTGGCCGACCGACGGGCCTCTATCTGGCGCCTTGTCTTTGTCAGGGCGGCGGCCAGCATACGCTCGTTGGGCAGCGCAGTCCGATACTCTGCGGCTAACACCTTCGTTGACAGCCCTTCAAGTGCATAACGAACCACCGCATCCTCTTTCGAGGCACACAAGATCAATCCAACAGGCGGGTTCTCGCCAGGGACCATCCACTGATCTTTGGCGTAGTTGAGGTACAGGTGCATCTGGCCCGCATCGGCATGCGTGAAATGCCCAAGTTTCAGGTCGATGACAACCAAACACCGAAGGCGGCGGTGAAAAAACAGTAGATCGACGCGGAACCACTGGCTGCCAATGCGTAACCGGCGCTGCCGCCCAACGAAGGTGAAGTCGCCGCCCAGCTCCAGCAAAAACATTTCCATTTTGGCAATGAGTGCTTCTTCAAGATCGGACTCCGAGTATTCGTCTTTAAGCCCAAGAAATTCGAGGACCAACGGATTCTTGATCTCATCTTCCGGCGTCACTGCATCCTTGGCCGTGGCAATTTGTCCCTTGCGAATCATCGCCGCTTTGTTTCGCGACAGCGCCGTCCGTTCGTAGAATTGGCTGGCAACCTGGCGTTCAAGCTGACGTACCGTCCACCCCCCCCGCAGCGCCTCGGTTTCGTAAAAGATGCGGGAATCTAGCGTTCGAACTCGTCTGACTAGCAATACGTAGTGCGACCAAGAGAGAGGAAAGCGCACGAGCGACCCGCCGCCCGTCGATTTCCGAGACACTGTCTCGGATTTCCGTCTGGCCAATTTCCGAGACACTGTCTCGGAAATCTCGTGAGTCGGATAAGCAAGGAAGAAGAGGCGAGCCGTCTCGAGATTATCAACGGAGAAACCACGTCCAAACCGTTTGCTGAGATCCCCCGACAACCTGACGAGAAGTGCTTCGCCATAACCGGCTCGCACCTTACCACCCTGATCTTCTTCCACGATACGGCGACCAATTTCCCAGTACGTGACCGTCATGACGGTGTTGACCGCACGCGCCGACGCATGCCGCGCGTCGTGGATCAGGCGAACCACATCCGCCAACACCGCAGGGTAGCCAGGCTTCACCGCGGAGCCTTCGTTCGCGTCTTTTTTGTTGGTGGGCATTCGGCCTTAGTCTCGACTTGCCAACAAGATCGGGGTCAAATCGAGGACAATAGGGGGAAGTGGCAGCGTACCATCTGGTCGGTGGCGATCGGGCGCAACGCGGGCATTTCGGCGCGGCAGCGATCTTGGGCGTAACGACAGCGGGGGGCAAACGCGCAACCCGCAGGCAGGGCACCCAGCGCGGGAACGGTTCCCGGAATCTCGGTCAGGCTGCGCCCTACGGCCTTGCCCTGGTGCAGTTCACTGACCGCCTGTAGAAGTCCCGCCGTGTAGGGGTGATGGGGCGTGTTCAAGATGTGGGCGGCGGGTCCGTGTTCTACGATGCGGCCGCCGTACATGACCGCGACGTCATCACAGGTTTCCGCCACAACGCCCAGATCGTGCGTTATTAGCAGAAGGGCCATGTTTCGTTCCCGCCGCAGCCGTGCCAACAGATCCAAAATTTGGGCCTGAACCGTCACGTCCAGCGCTGTCGTGGGTTCATCGGCGATAAGCAGCGCCGGCTGGTTGCCCAGAGCCATGGCGATCATCGCCCGTTGTTTCATCCCCCCGGACAGTTGATGGGGGTACGCGTCCGCACGCGCGCGGGCCTCGGGAATGCCGACCTGTTCCAGCAGTTTGATGGCCTGTTCGGCGGCGTCTGCACGCGAGATCCGCCGGTGAATGCGCAGGGGCTCGGCGACCTGGTGACCCACGGTCTGCACCGGATTTAGGGCGGTAGAGGGTTCCTGGAAAATCATGGCCAGGCGGTTGCCACGTAGGGATTGCAGATCTTGTTCAGCAAGGGAGGCCAAATCGCGCCCTTCAAAATCGATGCGGCCCCCCGCGATGCGCACGCGCGGTTCAGCCAGAATGCGCATCAGGGACAAGGCCGTCAGCGATTTGCCCGAACCTGATTCGCCCACCAGACCCAGCGCCCGCCCCGCCGAAATATCGAATGAGATTTGGTTCACCGCAGGCACATCGGTCTGCCCCAGACGAACGGTGGTCACAAGATCACGCACAGCCAACAGCGGGGCGTTCATTTGAACTGTGCTTCGCAGCCCCGGCAACAGGGGACGGCCTGGTCGGCGAATCCGTCTGGCGTTTCAATGATGAAGGCCCCGTCACGCGGGGGGGGATTCACGCTGCGTTCGCGGATCTTGATCTCGACCCCGTCGTCGAAGGATTTCCCCGGCTCGGCGAAGCGAATCCGACCCGGGAACGTTTGCCCATCGACACGGACTAGATCTTCATAGGACACCCGCCAGCGGGCCTTGTCTTTTCGGCCCGGCGATTCGCCCTGCACCGACACAAGGTCAAATAACAAACCCTGGCGGCGAAACCCTAACCACAGGCGGGTGGTGTCCGTGGCCGATGGCGCGGGGGACGCGATGGACAACACGTCTAGGGCGTTATACCCGTCCCAGGTCACGTCCTGCGGCTGTGCGTCCTTGGGCAGCGCCACATCGCCCAGCAAGATCCCCGCGACCTCAGCCGACCGCAAGGGGATGCGCAGGACGGCAGCGACGTTGTCAGGGCAGGCAGGCCCGTGTTGGTACAGCCGTTTGCGAAAATCAATCAACGCGAATGTCTGCCCATCGGTGACCAGGGTGGCGACGGTTCCTGACAGCGCGATTTCGGGATCAAAACGCAGGTGGCCCGATCGATCGACCAACATGGGGATGCTGGCGGCCAGGCGATCGCCGCCCAGCCAGCTAACCGTGCGGGTTTCTAGTTGAATGCGGGATACAGCCGCCTGACGATGCACAAGCCCAGTAAATAGATTTTTGGCGGTGGGCGCCGGATAGGTGCGAGGCGTAAAGGATGTGGTCCCGCAGGCCCAAAAGGCCAAGGGCATCAACCAAAGGGCGTGGCTGCATTTCACGATAGGACCGGCGCCCATCTTACGCTGTCCGTCGGGGTCATTGGCATCCAATAAATCGCCATATACGACGTTTAATAGACATTTTATATTATAATTCGCCATAATAGACG
>JAYUUT010000120.1:0-6771 GCA_043754455.1 Myxococcales bacterium | reverse complement strand
CGCCCGGCCCGCAAATGGTCGTCAACGATCGCCTTCGCGTCCGTCGGCGCGACACCTGTGTACCAAACGCCATCCGGATAGACGACCACCGTGGGGCCTTCGAAACAGGGGCCTAGGCAGCCACACGAAGTCACCGCCACCTGGTCACATAGATCAGGGCTGGACGCTATGGCCTCGGCCAGGGCCGCTGTTATGGCGGCGCTGCCCCGCGCGGCGCAGGAGGGGCGGCCTTGCAGCGGTCGGTCGTTCTGGCAAACGAAGATGTGTCGGGCGGGAGGGGCCATAGAGATTACCAATGGTAGTGTCAGGTGGACGTTGACCGGGTGGCTAGGCCATTATGGGGGGGCACAATGAGTTTGTCCCCACGACTGGGTCCCGGCGCCCGCATATCGATCGTCCTAGGGCTGGTTTTCCCCGCGATGATCGCCTCGGCGTTGGCGCTGGCCTACTACGCCTGGCGCGATGTCGAAGATGTGTCGTCTGCGCTGGAGGCGCAGGTGCGAAAAACCGCCGCTGTGCAGGCGCGCGACGCGATTGAGGGAATCGAGCATCGAATCAACGAGGAAGCCCACGCGTTTTTCACGCGTCTAACGGCGGTGCTGGAGGATCCCGGTGAGGCCGACAAATGCCTGGTTGAGCTGCCCCCAATCGTCGATGTATTTGTGCTGTACGAGGACTCACCCCAAAAAAAAGCCTGGGACTGCCGCGCACCGGCCGTGAAAAAGGGCCTGCGGGGTGGCGATGGGCTAGCTGAAGAACTGGAAAGCCAACGCAAATGGTTTGACTGGAGCAAGATAGAGCCGCGGGCTCCCAAATATGTTCACGGATTGGTGCCAAAACGAGAAGGTGGGGGGGCGGTGCTGTTTGTGCTGGCGGTGTTGCGCGGGGCCAACGCGCATCTTTACTATTTGGTGGCGCGCCTGAATCTGGACTACCTGAAGACCCAATTGGTAGATGCCGGTCTGCAGCGGTTGGCCGAAAGCTACCGGGTCGCCTTGATAGATGTGACGGGGGTGCCCGTCGCAGGCCTGACCTTCGGCACCGAACCCCGCCGCGAAGAACGTTTCTTATACGAACAGACCTTCGGAAGTGCCCTGTGGGCGTGGCGGTTGCGCCTGTCCCCGCGAGAGGTGGACATCGAAACCCAGCAGGCCCAAATGGAACGACAGCGGTTGATGCGTCTATTGTTGATTGCGCTTTCTACCAGCATCATTGCAGTTGGATTGGGCATTGTGCTGTTGGCGGTGATGTCTGAACGACGATCGTCGCACGCCAAAAGCGACTTCATTGCCAATGTGTCCCACGAACTGAAAACCCCTCTTTCTTTGATCCGCATGTTTGGTGAAATGGTGGCGACGGGGCGACACAAGGGCGACGCGGCTGCGCGCGAATATGGGGGCATTATCACGCGCGAGTCTGAACGTTTGACCCACCTTATCGACAACGTCCTAGATTTTGCCCGGCTTGAACGTGGCAAGACCAGTTACAAATTTCAGGAGGGCGACATTGCGGCGGTGCTGGAGCGGGCCGTCGACGTATGCCGATATCGCGTGGATCGGGAAAAGATGAAACTGTCCATTGACGTCGAAGCCGACCTGCCCGCTGTGCGTATGGACGAAGATGCGGTGACGCTTGTGATCCTGAATCTAGTCGACAACGCGACCAAATATGCGGCCGAGGGTGGCCAGGTGATTGTCAGCCTTCGTCGATCGCCCGGCGGTGTGGTGCTGGGGGTGCGGGATTTTGGTCCCGGTGTACCTAAGGCCGAACATGTTCGGATCTTCGAACGGTTTTATCGGGCCGAAAGTGCCCGTCAACGCAACGTGCGTGGCAGCGGCATCGGTTTGGCCCTAGTCGAACACATAGCCCACGCCCATGGGGGCCGCGTGACAGTGGAAAGCCCTGCCCTTGGGGAAGCCGGCGGGCCGACACCGGCTTCCCCAGGGGCCATCTTTCGCGTGTATTTCCCTGCGCCCGTTGCCGTCGCGGACAGGGTCGCCGTTCCCACCGGGCCTCCGGTTTCGGGCTAAGCTTCGGAGCAATTCGCATGACTGTTGTGCCACCGCCCTCAGGGGCCCTTCGCCGCCGCATCCTGGTCATCGAGGATGAGCCCGATATCGCCCGCGGATTGAAGGACGCCCTAGAGTTCGAAGGATTCGACGTCGTGACGACAGGATCGGGGCGGGAAGGATTGAGGTTTGTGCGTGAGCGTGGACCCGATCTGGTCATCCTGGATTTGATGTTGCCCGACCTGAACGGATTTTCGGTGTGCGAGGAGATCCGTCGCCTGCCGTCGCTGTTGCCGATCATCATGCTGACGGCGCGATCCCAGGAATCCGACAAGATTCGCGGGTTAGAGGTAGGGGCCGATGACTACATCACCAAACCATTTTCGATTGGTGAACTGGTGGCGCGCATCAACGCGATCTTCAGGCGTCTGCACCGGGTGTCGCCGGGGGACGAAACCCTACATATCGGCGAGGCTGTGATTCACCTAAAACGTCAGGAATTGATTAAGGCCCGCCGCACGCACGAACTGTCGTTCTACGAGGTCGAGATCCTTCGCCTTTTGCACGAACGGGCGGGACAACCGGTGTCCCGGGACGAGATTTTGGAAAAGATATGGGGGGTGTCCGGGGCCAGCCAAAGCCGATCGGTCGATAATTTTGTGGTCAAACTGCGTAAGAAAATTGAGGACGACGCGGCCCACCCCCGGTTCATCGTCACGATCTACGGCATGGGGTACAAACTGGTGGTTTAGGTTGGGCCAGAAGGACCCGATATACTGCCTCCCGCCCATGGCTGTTTTCCCTCCCATTTTCCCCCAGGTTGTCCCGCCCGCGCTACCCCAGGCAGGACGTCTGGTGGCGGGGAAATATATCCTCGGTGAACCTGTGGGGGAGGGCGGCATGGCGGTTGTGTGGAAGGCCGAGATGCAGATGGCGGCGGGATTTTCTCGGCCGGTCGCTCTGAAGAAAATGAAGCCCGAGCTGCGCGCAGGGCAGAACTATGTCGCCATGTTCATCGAAGAGGCACGTGTCGGATCGGAACTTCAGCATCCCAATATTGTGCAGGTGTTGGATTTTTGCGAGGACACCGACGGGTTGTACTGCCTGGTGATGGAATGGGTGGACGGCATCGACCTGCGCGCGTTTTTGCGCACGATCTGGAAGCGAAAGATCAAACTGCCGTGGCAGATGGCGGCAGGCATAGGCGTGGGGACGTTGCGGGGGCTGGCCGCGGCCCATGAACGGCGCACGCCGGCGGGCGTTGTGGAACCTGTGATCCACCGCGACGTCACGCCTTCGAACATTTTGCTCGGTGTCAACGGGGTCGTGAAGTTGGCGGATTTTGGACTCGCCCGGGCCCGAGATCGCATGCAAAGCCTGACTGCCCCCGGAATCATCAAGGGCAAACTGGCGTATCTGGCGCCGGAGATTGCCCGGGGTGATGGGGCTTCGCTGGAATCGGACATTTTTGGGGTCGGGTGTGTGATGTGGGAAGCGCTGGCGGGACAGCCGCTATTTGACGGGAAAAGCGATCTGGATGTGTTTCGCCGCGTGCGTGCCGGTCAGATCTTGCCTTTGTTTGGTCGTCGCGATGATTTGCCGCCGCGTCTGATCGAGGTCGTCCATCAGGCGTTGGCGCCCCAGATGGCAGACCGGTATCACAGCGCCCGTGACATGGCCCAAGATCTAGCGATGGTGATTGCGGGAGAACCTCTTGCGGGCGACGCACAGGATTTGTTGGGCCGGGCGGTATCCGAAGTTCGCGTCTGGCAGGAGGAACGCCTGCGCGAACGCGACGCCTTTGTCGCAGGCCCCCAGCCCCCGCCATCCGCGTCCGGTCCGGTCACGGTCGCGGAAAGGGTGGTCCGCGAGGCCGACGAAAGCAAAGTTATCGAGATCGAACGGGGCGAGCTGAAGGGGAAGTAATACATTTTGACCTGCCTGACGCTTTGCTCGATCAAGCGAGGGCTGTGGCGATAGCGGCGGATTGCACCGTCCGAGAGTTGGTCATCGAAGGGCTGGGTGAAGTGGTCGCGCGCCGCGAGGCCCTAGTCCAGGCTGCCTATCGTCTGCCCCAGCGGGCGGTTGGTGGTCAGGGTCTGCAGCCCGGGGTCAGCGATTTGCGGTGGGAGACCCTGCGCGACCTTGTTCATGACGAGGGCGGACGCTTGCCCCGAAATTCATGATTGCCGTCGATACGAATCTGCTGGTGTACGCGCATCGCAGCGACACTTCCTTTCACGCGGCCGCTGCGGCGTGCCTACGGGGATTGGCCGAGGGCCTTGCGGGCTGGTGCATCCCCTGGCCCTGCGTCTTCGAGTTCTGGAATGTCACCACCCATCCCCGCATCTTTTCGCCGCCATCCACCCCGGAGCAGGCCCTGGCGCAACTGGAAGCCTGGCTCGGATCACCGACCTGGCGGTTGCTGGGCGATCTGCCGACGCAACGGCCGGCCCTGCAACAACTGGTCAGTGGATCCATTCGTGGCCCCCTGGTTCACGACGCCCGCATCGCCCTGATATGCCAGGCGCATGGGATCGATGAGCTGTGGTCGGTCGACAGGGACTTTTCTCGCTCCACTTGGATGAAGGTCCAAAATCCACTGACCCCGGGCTGATTCGCGGACGGATTCAGTCAGCTGTGTCGTAGGCCGAGAACTGCATCGAATAGTTCGCCCGTCCTTGCGTCGCCGATCGCAGGTCGGTCGAATAACCGAACATGCGGCGCAGCGGCACCAAGGCCGTGATGACCTGCTGGTTGCCCCGGAATCCGACGTTTTCCACGCGGGCGCGGCGGGCGTTCAGATCGCCGTGAACCGCACCGACATAGGCTTCGGGCACCGTGACTTCGACCTTCATGATCGGTTCCAAAAGCCGCGTGCCAGCTTCGCGCGAGGCGTGGCGGAAGGCCTCGGCAACAGCGGCGCGCTGGCCTATGGTGCCGCTCGATTCGGGGCGGTATTCAAGGCCCGTGATGACAACCTCGATGTCTTCAAACGGGTAGCCTTGCGGTCCTGATCGCATCGCCTCCCGTGCCCCTTCTAGGGCCGCGTCTAGGAGGACCTGGGGCGTTTCGGGTGTTCGCGAATTTCCAGCATCGGGGCGTGGCAATTCCATGCGCAGGTCATTGCCCGTGCCGCGGGCGCGCGGGGCGACGCGCAGCCGGGCGTGGCCAAACATCGCGCGATCTTCGATTTCCCGTTCGAACCGGGACTCGCCCTCGGCAATTTTGCCCAGGGTTTCCCGGTACACGACCTGGGGACGGCCCACGTTGGCGTCCACGCCATATTCCCGCCGCAAACGATCGACAATGATGTCCAGATGCAGTTCACCCATGCCCCGGATGATGGTCTGGCCCGTCTCGGAATCTTCGCCGCAGCGGAAGGTGGGATCTTCGTCGGCCAGTTTGGCCAGGCCGAAATCCAGTTTTTCCTTTTCGGCCTGGGTCTTTGGTTCAATTGCGCGCGATATCACCGGATCCTGGATAACGATTCTGTCCAGCATGATAGGCGCCTTGGGCGCACACAACGTGTCGCCGGTGCCAGCGTCTTTTAGCCCCATCGCGACCACGATGGTCCCCGCCCCCGCCCGTTCAATGCGTTCACGTCGATTGGCATGAACCGCAAACAACCGCGACACCTTTTCGATGCGTTTGGTGCGCGGATTTAAGATGTCGTCGCCGGTTGCAATGACCCCGGAATAGATGCGCAGATAAACCGTTTTGCGCCCTTCGTCCATTTGGACCTTGAACGCCAGTGCGCAAAAGGGCGCCTTTTCATCGGGCGGGCGGGTCACAATTTCGTCGGTCCCAGGGATCACCCCCTGGACCGGCGGCACCTCGGTTGGTGCGGGCAGGTAGTCACATACGGCGTCCAGCAGGGGCTGCACACCCTTGTTTCGCAGCGCGGTCCCACACAGGACAGGTACGATTTGGCACGTAATAGTTCCCTTGCGTAAGGCCGCCTTTAGAACCGCTTCGTCAATGGGTTGGCCTTCCAGATACGCCGTCGCGATGGCGTCATCGAAATCGGCAGCGGCTTCGATCAAGGCGTCCCGGGCCGCCTGTGCGGGCCCCAGCAGTTCGGCGGGAATGTCGTCCTCACGTGGGGGATCGGCTTCTTCGCCGGTAAAATACAGGGCCTTTTGGCGGACAAGGTCGATCATGCCTTCGAAACGGTCTTCGGCACCGATGGGCAATTGAATGGGCACAGGACGCGCCCCTAGGCGGGTGCGAACTTCTTCGACGACGTTTCCGAAATCGGCGCCGGCCCGATCCATCTTGTTGACGAAGGCAAGGCGGGGTACATGAAACCCGTCGGCCTGACGCCAGACGGTTTCGGACTGTGGTTCAACCCCGGACACCGCGCAGAATACGACCACAGCGCCGTCCAGGACGCGCAAGCTGCGTTCCACTTCGATGGTGAAATCGACGTGTCCGGGGGTGTCGATCAGGTGAATTTCGTGGCTTTGGCCTTGGGCGTTCCAGGTCAGGGTGGTGGCGGCTGCCGTGATGGTGATGCCGCGTTCACGTTCCTGGGGCATCCAGTCCATCTGGGCCTCGCCGTCGTGGACCTCCCCGATCTTGTGAATGCGTCCGGCGAAGAAGAGAAAACGTTCGCTGACGGTGGTCTTGCCCGCATCGATGTGCGCGACGATGCCGATGTTGCGGACGCGCGTCAGCTTGGACGGCTTGGCGGGCTTCGCGGCGGCTGCAGGGGACGGCGAGGACATGGGGGCCGGGATTATAGGCGGGCCCGCCTTCT